>NZ_AOHM01000113.1:0-111594 GCF_000510895.2 Pseudomonas sp. FH1 | reverse complement strand
GGATCTGTGCGGGGGGCGGCAGGTAACTGCCGTCCCTACCGCGACCCCTCAACCGGCCTTGCCAGACGACGCGCGGTGAGTAGCGCTATCAGCGCGCAGGCCAACAGGCTCAGATCGACGCCGGCCACGGCCCAGTAGGGTTCAAGCAGCATCCTTTTGACCAGGTGGTCCCCCGTGGTGATCCAGTTGAGCAGCACCGCAGCGACGCAGAGCAGCGCCAGGCCGGATTGTGCCGCGCCTGGGCCACTGGTGCACTACGCAACAGCGCATGCAGCAAACTCAGCAGCCAGGCACCCCAGAACACCCACTTTTCCCATTCGCCACGGCCAGGCATGGGCTCAGGCAGCAGCCGGTTGGCCGCCAGCATGGCGACCGCTGCCAGCAGCATGCCGGTAACCGTGGTGACTGCCATGGCGTCAACCAACCGACAGCCCTGCAGCCCGAGTCGGGCGTGCTCCTGCTTGCGTATCTCGACGAAGAACACAAAACCGCTGGCGATGCACACACAGCCGAGCAGACCGCCCGCCACGTACAGCCAGCGCAGCGCCCAGTGTTCGAAGTGCTGCAGGTGCAAGCCGGTGAGAAATTGATTGACGGAACCAACCGGGTCACTCGGCGGGTCGTTGCGCAGTAGCTCGCCGGTACTGGCCTTGAAGTGAATGCCCTCCCCGACCAGCGCCACACGATCACTGCCGGCGCGGTAGATGCTGACGTAGCCGTTGGCGTCATTTAGATGCTCGATAGTCAGCAGCCCGACCTCTCCCGGCATATCGCGCGTAGCCCAGATGCGCTTGGCCTCGGCCACCATGGCATTGGCGGAGGCCATCTTCGCGGGCACACCGGCCTCATCATGGGGCAAGCCGGTATGCGCCGCCTCGATCACCTCATGCCGATTATGCAGCGGTTTGAGCAAGGTCCCGGAGACCGGGAAGTAGTACATCGACGCGAAGATCACCAACCGGTGAAGGCAAAAAAGAAGTGGAACGGCAACGCCACCACGCCAGTCATGTTATGCAGGTCCAGCGCGCTGCGCTGGGTCCGCTTGCGCGGACGGAAGGTGAAAAACTCCTTGAAGATCTTACGATTGATCATCCGCTGGGTCCTTTGGCTGGTTGGGGATACCAAACTCGCCACCAATGCTCAGCACGGGATCTCGGTGGGTGGTGTAGGCATAGAGCGAGACCATGGGCATGGTTTCCGGCGCCGGCAGGTCGCCGATTACCCGCCCTTTGGTTGCCGCCATATCCACCGGATGCGGTTTGAGATCGGCAAATACCTGTTTCAGCAGGTTGTTGTAGGACGGCATAGGCTGCGGCTCGAAGCGCGTATCGGGGATCGCCCAACGATCGATCTCGCGGTCGAACACCGACAGTGCACCGAAAAAGAAGACGACCATCAGCACGAAGCCCAGCACCAAACCGAACCAGGTGTGTACCCAGGCCATGGATTGGCGAAAGTTGTTCAGCATGGCTCTGCTCCTATCCGATGATCATGCGCTGCAGCTGCCAGGCAACAGCCAGCATCAAGACGCTGCCGAGCGCCAGTACCATCGAGACCCGCCACAGACTGGCTGCGGAAACAGCGCGAGATACAGGACGAAGGCCAGCATCATCATCGCCTGCTCGGCGGCATGGTAATCGACCCCAACCCCATTCAGCGCCGCCACGCCCTAGACGAATGCATAGCAGCCGAAGATCGCGGCCAGAACACGAGATACCACCACAACAGGAGCCATTACTGACAGGCTCACCAGCTGTAGCTCAGCTTGGCGGTGAGTTCTCGGCCCGGATTGTAGTAATCCGCAGTTCCGGAGCCCACGACATGCTGCTCATCCAAAAGATTACTGACATTGACCGCCAGATCCGTGTCCTTGGCAATCTGGTAATTGAAGGCTGCATCAAACAAGGTCGTCGCCTCGCTCTCGCCGGTGTCATTGAAATACCTTGAACTGAACCGTCAGCCCAAGCGAAAGAGCAGGATTGCGCTGTTCTGGAAATCCAGCCAAGCTCTTCTGAGGAAACGAATAGCTGCGGAGTCGTGGGTATGCCGTTCTCTCCAAAGCAGCCATCGCTTAGCACCCAAGCATGCAAAAAGATCAGCATAGACGCTCGCAGGTATGACGCAGGAGGGGCAAGGCGCAAATATATAAACTGCTTTATATCAATAATATACAGGTCTTATGTCCTGATTTTCCTTAATCTCGGCATAATCCTTACATTAACTAGCAGGAAATTAAATGTTAAAAGCCCTGCGTGCATCTAGCATGTGGAGTTTTTCTCCTTGCAGCCAGCCGGCAACGATAGGCATGCGCATTTAATAGCTCATTGTGAGTATCCGAATAGACGCTTGCCAAGGACACCATCTTGAACATACGAATGTTCTTGAAGTTGAAGATGGCGATCTAGCAACGGAAAATCTTTCCTAGGGAAACCCCCTAAAAAACGGTACAAGGTTTCATAGCCTGCCCTGTTGATATATGGAAAAATCGCTGCCTTATGCAGGTCTCTTGGGATCAGCATCCCGCCCCTTCTTTTCTCACACAGTTTAGTAAATATCAAAAACCTTGAGTAGGGGATAATCTCCAGTAGTGATGCGGTTAAGACCAAACTACCAAATCTACTTGATGGATCGGCCGTGGACGCCCCCAATAATATACTCTGCTCAAAAGAGCTTGCGTCGGGTGCTCGTGCATCTTTCCTCGTTTGCAAGTGGATTCTAGCGATTCCGCCTCTACTACCACGAAAGGGACATTGAAGGAAAATATTGAATAGCCTATAAAATAAATCGTGCAATGTAGGTTGTTGATTGTCTCTACTGATCAGAGCATGCTCAATCTTTGTGAAGGTACTTGAGCAAAAACGAAAGAATAGAGTTTCCTCTATGGAGGCATTGTTTGATATCGAATTGCAGCTTTGGACAAACGCATCCCATGCCCTTGAGTAACGCGGTGTATCAACTAGTCTCACCAACTCTCGATCATGGGCAGCGCAGACACAAGAATAAATGTAACACCAGTCCTTCCGCCATATAGGCAAACGACCATTCGCCACATCATCGCGTAAGCAATCAGGGCAAAAAAAACGGCGATACCTCCATTCGACTAATTTATCGCCTCGAAGGCAAAAAAAATTTCGTAATAGTTCAGGGGTAATGTCCCCGGCTACACAACTTAATCGCTGGCTGGCGGATAAGAATTCTGAGTCTGGGTCCGAATATTTGATCTCCACACCCTCCCACCAATACGCTGGGCGTTCTGTTGATGATAATCGAGGGAAGCCAGCGGCGTTTGGATTAATGCTGCATCGAAACAACCAAGATGAAAGTGTTTCTTCAGAACTTGGTGTTGGCAAGCCAGAGAAACTCACTACTAATAGCCCCAAGGATTCTTGTTTGCTCGCCGCAGCATATCAACATCCACCTTCTCCCCCCCCATTTTTATGGCATAACAGGCAGCCGCCCTTATCAATTCGAGTGTTTTGTCCATGCGCCCATTCGACATAGATAAAATAGTGCCTACCATCTCCTCAGAGTACAAATGTGATGGCTGTTTTAGCGGTAGGGACTCCTCTACCTCCAAGAGGAATGACCTGAACTCCTCACTCTCTATCCAGTCATCAAGAGCAACTTCGTGAAAACGTCTCTTAAATTCATAATTGGATTTAAGTGCGTTGCGCGCACTAGCAGTGCCAAAGCAAAATAGTTTCAATCCATATTCAGGGCCGAGCAGCTTTTTAAGAATAGACATGTTAAAACGCTGCTCTTGCTTCGAGCGTAGCAGTGCATCATGAAACTCGTCGATCACCAGCCCCCAAATTTGCCTCAGCCTAATAACCTCTCTAATCTCGCTTGGCAGGTCAGAGCTACTTCGGCGACTTGAGCCAGAGCCAACTGGTATTCCGAGCGCTAAAGCTATCTCATCTTTAAGGCTTTTTTTGGTATCTATTTCTGGGGATGCAGCCAAGGAGACAAAAATCAACCCTGCACTCCTTTTTACATGGTTTGGAATCTTAGATATTATAGCCGTCTTTCCAGAGCCACCTGGGCCAACCACAAGCAAAGCAGGCGCACTCATACGATCTGGTACATCCGCGATATTATTCATCATGCGAAAAACAGCTGCACTAGAGTTATTGTTCACCCATATTTCTTGATGAATTAAGGCTATTCGCGTATCAATATTAGAAGACAAATATTTTCTGATGTCCGACCGGACGTGCTCATCACTCATGACTCATCCCCAGGTCGAAATTTTTTTGGAGAGGCTGAATAATTTGGCTTGATATGTTCCCTGTCAGCGTTAAAGCTACTACTTCTAGGATTTGGATTTGCCTCAGTATAGACTTTTTCAGCGGCCTCTCGGCGTCTTTCCTTCTGCGTTAACTTTTTACTTTCCTCTTCAATTTTTTGCTTCCCTCTGTAGGCTTTTAACCCGCCATCACTATCTATGGCTCCGATGCGGACTGGGTGACGATAGAGCTTGCCGGCACGATATTCCTCATAGGTAGGAGCCTCAACGGTTACGTCAGACAGGTGTATTGGGCAAAATTGGCCATCCAATTTCACCCATACAACATTCATATCGTACGGGTCATATTTGACTATGACATTTCTAGTCCCCACATGAGACCCCAATATAGGATCCCAATAAACTTGGCCATGCAAATTAATGCCACCAGGATTAATTTTTCGGTCTTCTTGAGGCATGAACCAAATCTTTAATTGCTCGGAATTCAAGCCTGCCGGGGGGTAAGGAAGCCCTCCGTTGGGCGCGAAATAGTTTGTCCACGCTTGTCGCGGGCTACACTTTAATGCGCTATGAACTGTTGAGTGATAGACAACTACTTCGCGAGAGAACCAGCGAAAAAAATCAGAGAAGGTCATGGTTGCATTTCTTTCGCTGTTAAGTCCTCTGCGCGCAACAGAATTTGACATTGTAGTCCCCGGCAAGAAATGCACCTTAGTAGTCATGAACGTGCCTATCAGCCGTTCAACATGACCGCCAAAATGTTTTCTTCCTACAGGTCGGTATTCGGGGGAAATCCCAAAAGATTCACACCCTACTTTAAATTTTGGGCTGGTGAACTCTGCGGCATTGTCCATATGAAGGACTTCAGGCTTTCCATAGTAGGGGTAGTCTTCTGGATCCAAGCCAACACTTGCCGAAAAGTTTACTTTAGGAAGGACAGAATGACTAAGAGCGCAAGCCACTGAAACAGTAGACGGGACGTAAAGGCTAAGATAGTAACCAAGAATAACCCTGGTATAGACATCAATTACAATTGTCAGCCACGGGCGTCCAATAATATTTATGCGATCATCAGCCAACAGAATTATATCGACGAGGGTGTGATCCATCTGTACCCATTGCAGCGGCCTTTCAAGATTTTTTTTACCCGGGCGAGCTGAAAATTCTTGCGTCGCGGCATCAGGACCTTCTTTAATTCTCATTCTTGTTTTTTCTGAGAGGATTAAGCGTACACGCCTCAATACCGTATCTTTGGAAGGGCATGAAAAACCTTGCTCCTTACATGCAACATCCACCTCGCTCCACACTTTGCTGTAGCTGGCTCCTTTCGACTTGAATTTTTTAGCAGCCTTGAAAATTATGACCTCAACCGACTCATCCAGTCTCGTAACGCCTTTCTTGACACCCCGTGTCTGCGCAATTAAAGATAGTGGGCCTACGTCAGCGTCAAAAATTTTAGCCAAACGATAGAAGTAACTCTTTGATACACCCAGTAAAGAACAGTACTTAGTGACTACCCCTCCCTCAACCTTCCACTTTCTGATAATTTCAAAACGCTCAGCTGCCAATGAAAGTTGATCAACGGTGTAATCATTGACATTCAAACCCTCCCCATGATCACTACCATTAATTGCCGTAACACTAGGGATTCGCTGAATGTCGCGCGCCGACACCAGTATTACTTCACCAGAGTCGACAATTGTTACCCTTATCGTTTTGTCACTAAATACCTGTTTGACTTTCGCAACTTTTCCCTTGGCGACAATGAGTTCCCCAGGGGTTAGCTGATTTGCCATGGATGTACTCTCCACAACGCTAATCTAGGCGAAGTCTGCCGAGCGGCGACTTACATCAGTCTCTATCAACGATCGAAATTGGCTGCCGAACACGATACGACGTCACGTTCAAAAAATAGACTATTGCTAGCTTTTCTGCCGCGTCAGTCTATTTTTTAAAAGTTAATCAAGGTATGTGATTGATTATTAGAGATAAATGATATTCTTTTTTTTGATCGGGCATCACACATGCCCAGTACCCGCCACACGTTTAACTCATGCACTTTCACAAGTAATTTCCCCCACCCCTAGGTATGCTCCGCGTTTATTGCCGATCACTGATACCGGGATGCCAGCCCAGTTCTCTGCTGCCCACGCAGTGTATGGAGCCGTATCCTCTCAAGGACGTTTGAACACGATGAGTACCCCTGCGCTGGATATCAGCAGCCTGACGCCATTGCCTTACCACCAGCGTGTGGTCGACTACCTGAAAGCCCATGAACCTGCCGTGTGGGAATGGGCCTCGTCCTTGGGCGTTCAGCAGGAACACGCCCAGGATGTACGTGCGCAATTGCTGCGTGACACTTATCGCTTGAGCCCCGAGACCCATCCGCAGGCTTATCAGGCCTGTGAAACCGCATTGCAGTGTTTGCAGATCAAGGCACCCGCCACCCTTTACCAAGCTGGCGACGGCGCGATGAACGCGAGCCTGTATTACCTGGCCGATGAAGTGCATGTGGTGTTTTATGGGCCGATTCTTGAGCGTCTCGACGCCCAGGAATTGCTGGCATTGCTCGGGCATGAGCTGGCTCATTACCGGCTGTGGTCGGAGCACGGTGGTGACTTTCTCACCGCCGAGCGGATTCTCAATCACGCTATGGCCGACGTGAATACGCCGCCCAGCCTGGAACAGACTGCACGTCTATATAGCCTGCACACTGAAATCTATGCCGACCGCGGCGCGGCACTGGTGGCCAATGGGTCAGAGGCGTCGATTACCTCGCTGGTCAAGATTCACACCGGCATTGTCAGCGTCGATGCGGCCAGTTACTTGAAGCAGGCCCGCGAGCTGGATGGTAAGGATGCCCAGCTGTCCCAGGGCGTCTCCCATCCGGAGACGTTTTTGCGCTCCCAGGCGGTGGACAGCTGGTGGCAGCAACTCCCGCAGACGGATAACTGGCTGGATCGCCGGTTGCGCGGGCCCTTGTCGCTCAATCGCCTGGATGTGACCGACCAGGTCGAGTTGACCGCCCTCACCCGCGGCTTTATGGCCCATTTCATCGGCTCCCCGCTGTTGCAATCCGAGGTTGTGCTCAATCAGGTACGCGGTTTTTTCCCGGACTGGAAAGACAACGAAACGCCGCTCGACCTGACGACGTTGAATGCCGATCGCATCGACACCAGCATCCATGAATACCTGCACTTCATCATGCTCGACCTGAGCCTGGTGGACCGCGACTTGCGGGATGAGGCTCTGCTGCACGCCGCGCGCACCGCGAAGAAACTCGGCAGCGCCGATGACTTTATCAGCGTGCTCAAGCGCGATATCAAACTACCCAAACGTGAGCTCGACCCGCTCGTTCGCGCGCTCAAAGCGGAGGTCGACACATGGACCCAGTAATTCAACCCGTCACGTTCACTCAATTGCTGCAGAGTCACGATGGCGCCGCCGTGCCCATCGACGATGTGTTGTTCTTGGCGCTGCCACTGCTGCGTCAGGTGGCACAGCTGCACGAGCTGGGACGTGTCGCCCAGCTCGGTTATCTCGATGTGCTGCAAGGGCCGGAACGCACGCTGCAACTGCGTAATCCTGAAGGCGTGCCGCCGCGGCTGGCGCTGGAAGCGATCAAGCAGGTGCAGCCCAATCCGGAATCGGCGCTGAACGTCGTCGGCAAAGTCCGCCTGACCCGGGATTCGGAAAGCGGCGTGGCCATTACCGACCTGCAGGTCCAGGAGGACCTGCAGGTCCAGGAGGACCTGCATCAGGCCATCGACCACCCGGTGTTCCTTCCGGACCTGCACAGTTGGGAGCATCGCCTCGGGCACCACGATGAGATCACCGACATATTCCAGCTCGGCCAGTTGCTGGCGTGCCTGGCGTGCGGGTTGGATTTTACCGATATCAATGACCTCAAGACGTTTGCCCGGCACCGTCGCAATCTGTTCCAGCTCAATGGCCGGCTCAACCCGGTGCTGGCCAACCTGATCGTCGAGATGACGGAGCTCAACCGCCACGAACGTGCCACGGATGTGGGCTCGCTGGCGCGGCGCCTCGAGTCCTGGCGCGAACAGCCGGCCAGCCTGGATGTCGAGCGTGTGCTGGCCCAGGCCGAAGGCCCGGCGTCGCGGCGTACGGTGGTGCTGGAACATCTGCGCAACCGCTTGTTTGACCTATCGCGGCGCAATCGCTTGCTGTATTTCCGGCCGACCCAGGCCAATGTCAATCTGACCGTGGCCAGCGTGCCGTTGGTGATGCGCATTGAAAGCATCCGGCCTGAAGCGCTGTGCACCTGGCAGCCGACCTTCGGCGGGTTCTCCGAACAAGTGCTGAGCGGCAAGCCCGTTGGCCTGCAACAGTGGCTGCGCTTTGAAGACCAGACCTGGTTGCAGGCGTCGCTGGAGCGCATCATCCAGGAAACCCGCCGCGACCGTGCCGAGTTTGGCTTCAGCAACCTGCGCCTGGTGGTGGCCTTCATGCGCTGGCACAACCTCAAGGACACGCCGGAAGAACGCATCGTCACCCCGCTGCTGTGGCTTCCAGTGGAGTTGAGTCGCAAAAAAGGCGTGCGTGACCAGTTCGTGTTGCAGTGCGACGAAACCGAGGCCGAATTCAACCCGGTACTGCGCCATCAACTGCGTCAGCTCTACGATATCCAGTTGCCGGAAACCGTCGACCTGCAAAAGACTTCGCTGGAAGACATCCACGCCGATATTGCACGCCAGATCAAACTGACCGAACCCGGCGTCGAGCTACGCCTGCAAAGCAAACCGCAAATCGAATTGATCCACCAAAAGGCCGTGCAGCATCTGCACCACTTCCAGCGCCGTCGTGCCCGCCAGCGCTCGGCGATGCCTTTGGTGAAACCGGACTTCAGCTACGACCGCGAAGATTTCCGTCCGCTGGGCCTGCAATGGTTCCAACAGAAGGTCCTGCCCAGCGAATTGCCGCTGCGCCTGGCCGTAGGCGCCAAACCTGTGCTGCGCAATCAACATCCTCAGATGGTTGCGAGTAGCGCCGAAAACAGCACCTTCGCCCTGCCCGAGAACCAGGGGCATCGCTACGCCTGGGACATCGACCTGACCCAGGTGACCCTGGCCAACTTCAACTATCGCAAGATGTCGCTGGTGCGTGACTATGCGCAGTTGATCGACGAGCCGGCGCAGAACGAAGCGTTTGACCGGATGTTCTCCATCGAGCCTCGCGATGTCGAGGTCCAGACCCCCGACCCTATCCCACTCCCGGAACAGTGGAACGTGGTGGCCGGCGACGCGACACAAAATGCTGCCGTCAGCCTGGCCCGCACCGGACGCAACTTCATTATTCAGGGGCCGCCGGGCACGGGTAAATCCCAGACCATCACCAACCTGATCGCGGACTATGCCGGCCGCGGCCTGCGAGTGCTGTTTGTCTGCGAGAAACGTGCGGCACTGGACGTGGTATTCCATCGCCTGCAACAAAGTGAACTGGGCGACTTGTGCTGCCTGATCCATGACTCCCAGACCGATAAGAAAGCCTTCGTGGGTAACCTGCGCGAGTGCTATGAGCGTTGGATCGCCGGCGATGCCCAGTCGCCGCAGTTGCAAGCGCGGCGCGACACCTTACTGGCCGGCCTGAGCCAACAGCTGGGCTTGATCGAGCGTTTTGAACAGGCCATGACGGGCGTGCCGGAGTCCTTGGCATGCTCGGTACGCGAGCTGGTGCGTCATCTGATCGAGCTGCCGCCCGTGGTTGCCAAGCTACCACCCGAAGCCTTGGAGCGTCTGCCCGAATGGCGTCATTGGCAGGCCCAAAGCGAGCTGACCGGCCGCGTGTATCAGGCGATCAAAGAACGTTTCGGCCTCGACAGCTTTGCACGGCATCCTTTCAGCCGCTTGGCCTCAAGCCTGATTACCCATGAACATGCGTATGGTCAACTCAAGGCATTCCTGGATGAAGCCAGTGGGTTGATGGACAGTGTCGAACTGTTTCTGGAGTCATCGTCGAGCCTACTGTCCGGGAATACTCGCCTGGCAGATGCGTGCGTACTGACCCAGGCCGCCGAGCAACTGACCAGCGCCAACCTGGCCGCGCACCTCGATCTGCTGGAGCCTGGCTCATCAGGCTCTCAAGCGCTGCATGCGGAACAGGCGGCGTTGCAGGCACTGGCTGTACAGCAACACAACGCCCGCGAATCCACCCACCACTGGCGTGAAAAACTGGCGCCGCAAGACACCCAGGCGGCCCTTGAGCTGGTACAGCGGTTGGAAAGCTCGCCGCTGCGTTGGCTGCAACCCTCCTGGTGGCGGCTGCGCGGTGAATTGCAACGACGCTACGACTTCAGCCAGCACGCGATTCGCCCGAGTTTGCGCAGTGTGCTCGACAACCTGGCGGGTGAGCACCGCGCCACGGCCGAGTTACACGCCGAGCAGCAACGCTTGCAAAGCCGTTATGGCATCCCGGACATCGACCTGTTCGTGCACAACCTGCAAGCCCTGCTCCAGCAGCTCAGCGCATCACCGCTGTTGCGCCAGTGGGTCGAGAGCCTGCGGGGTAACCCGGACGCCCTCCCCGGCGTGCGCCAGGAAGCCAGCCTGCGTCAGCCGTTGGCGCGCCTGGCCGAGCTGGTCGCGCAACATTGTGTGTTCGACCTCGCGCCAAGCCTGGGCGAGTTGGCGGAATACCTGCGCGATCTGCGTGAAGAACTCGACGAACTGCCCGATACCCTGCCCCTGCTCAATGAGCTGCACCAGGCCAATCCTGTCTGCCTCGCGGTCGTGCAACAGTACGCCTTGGCGCAACGTGCACTGGACGGCTTGATTGCCCAGGAAAACCTGACCCGCCTGTACCGCGCCAACCCACAGCTGGCCCGCTTCGATGGCCCGGCCTTGAGTTTGGCCGCGCGCCAGGTCAGCCAGGCAGAAAGCAACCTGCTCAAGAGCAACGCTCATGTGCTCAGCGCGACGCTGCACCAGCGTTTTCTGGAGCATGTGAAGCAATCGGCGATGTCGGTGACGCAACTGGACGCCCAGGCGCGCGAGTTCAAGAAAGCCTACGCCAAGGGTCGCCGTGAACTGGAGCATGAGCTGGGCAAGACCATGCGCTATCGCTCCATTCGTGAAATGGCCAGTGGTGACAGTGGCCGGGTGATCAACGACCTCAAGCCCATCTGGTTGATGAGCCCGCTGTCGGTGTCCGACACCCTGCCATTGACGCCGGACCTGTTTGACGTGGTGATTTTCGACGAAGCCAGCCAGATACCCAGCGAAGAAGCCGTGCCGGCCCTGAGCCGTGCGCAGCAGGTGATTGTGGTGGGTGACGAGATGCAGTTGCCACCGACCAACTTCTTCTCCAGTGCCGGCGACCAGGACGATAACGAACTGATTGCCATGGAGGACGGCGAACAGATCGCTATCAACCTGGATGCCGACAGCCTGCTCAGCCAAGCCGCGCGTAACCTGCCGGCGACCCTGCTGGCGTGGCACTACCGCAGCCGCCACGAAGCCTTGATCAGTTTCTCCAACGCAGCGTTCTATGAAGGGCGGTTGATCACCATTCCCGACCGTCGTATCGAGCGCCCTGCCCCGGCCCACGCCGCACTGGACTCCACGGATACCGAGGCCGTGATCCAAGGTGCCGACACGCTGTTGGAAAGCCCGATCAGCTTCTTGAAGATGAGCGACGGTGTCTATCTCAGCCGCAGCAACCTGGCCGAAGCACGCTATATCGCCAACCTGGTGCGTGAACTGCTGCAACGCGAGACCGGCCTGAGCCTGGGCATCGTGGCGTTTTCCGAGGCCCAGCAAGGCGCCATCGAGCAGGCGTTGGAAGACTTGGCCAGCAGCGACTCGGCCTTTGCCACACGGCTTGAGCGCGAGTATGTGCGTGAAGATGCCGGGCAATTCAATGGCCTGTTCGTCAAGAACCTGGAAAACGTCCAGGGGGACGAGCGTGATGTGATCATCCTGAGCATCTGCTACGCGCCAGGGCCGAACGGCAAGATGTTGATGAACTTCGGCCCGATCAACCAGCGTGGCGGGGAAAAACGCCTGAATGTGATCTTCAGTCGCGCCCGCAAGCGCATGGCGATCGTCTCCAGCATTGAGTCCGAGGCCATCACCAACACCCACAACGATGGTGCCGCTGCATTGCGTGCGTTCCTGCAGTTTGCCCAGGCCAGTGCCACTGGGGATGCGCCGCGCTCCCAAGGCATCCTCGCCAACCTCAACCCAGGCGCCAAGCAATCCTTTGCCGTCAGCCTGCCCAAGGACCACCTGCGCAGCGCCCTCGCCGCCGCGTTGCGCAAACGCGGGCATTCGGTCCAGGAATATGTCGGGCGTTCGCAGTTCCGCTGTGACCTGGCGATCAGTGACGCCAGCGGCGAACACTTCAGCCTCGGCGTGCTGCTGGACGGCGACACCGCAGCGGCCACGGACGTGCGTGAGCGCTACATCTTCCGCCCGACGGTGCTGCGCAGTTTCGGCTGGAAGATCATCGACGTGCTTAGCCATGACTGGCTGCGCGATCCGGAGGACGTACTCAATCGCATCGAATCGCTCCTGCGAGGTGAGGAAGCCCCTGCGCTGCCAGAACCGGAACAGGTAGAGGAAAGCGTCGAGATCGAGGCTGAGTCACCTGTCACCGCTGAAGCGACACCCTTGATGCGCGAGTTCACCTTCGGTGAAGGCAACTCAAACAAGTTCTGGCGTATTGGTGTCGCAGAGGCCGAGGTGACGGTGCATTTTGGCCGTATCGGCACCAAGGGTCAGACCCTGATCAAGTCCCTCGACAGCCCTGAACGTGCTTTGCGTGAAGCGGAAAAGCTGATCACGGAGAAACTGCGCAAAGGGTATCAAGAGCAGGCGGGTTCAATCACCTCGGGGTGAGCTCAGTCGGTCCAGCATGAATCAGACAAGCGCGTTCAATCTGAACGCGCTGCAGCGGTCCGAAAAAGGGGGCGGCCCCCTAGAGAGCTGTCTGTCATGAGCATCAATTTATGAACATTCGGCTCCACAATTTGAGCAAGGCGCTGGACATAGCGATTTCGGGACTCTTCGTGAACCACGGCAATGTCTTTCCCTCCTATTTGAGGTTGCCCATCTCCAAGCAGACGCTGCTGCCGTTGTACTTGACGAACAAGCTTCATGAACACATATAGATGAACACCCACTCCCATTCATAGAAAGCTAACCAGCTATAACAGCGCTTTGACCGATACATGAACATCTGACATCGCCCACTTGTAAAATTACGTATCTGGCTGTTCATATCAACGCACTATTTTCTGGATCTCAGCCACCACCTGCTTCACCGCATCTTCGACCGTACCTTCATTACGGCACAGCACCCAACCATGATCCGCAACGGCTCTCTCGAACCTCTCGGTACACACGACATGCTCTGAGTACTTGTGGATCACCGTGCCACCCAATCCACGTGATCGTGCCGTTGCCCTTGCCCATGAAATATCCGGCGCGGTGACGACTCCAACATGCAGATCCGGCACTCGCACGTTGCGCCCCAGATTCATCTGGAGAATCTCTGCAAATGGGATGGTGTGTCGAAACGCAGCATCAGACGGATACCAGCGATCCATCAGGATAATGCTGCCCCGCGGCTGCTGGGCCAGCACGTTCCGGGAAATCCAGCTACGACTGTCAGCAAAGCGTTCGCACACAGCCCATTCCATGTCCCGCGAAGAATTCCTGGCCAGTTCGTTAACACGCGCCATGGTTTCCCTTCTGTACGGATCGCTTTTTCTCTCGCACAGCCGGATGACTTTCATATTGTCTGCCCTCAGCGCTGCCGTTACGGCCTCCAGCAGCGTGGTTTTGCCGGTGCCTTTAGGCCCGTCCAGAGAAACAAAAAGCGGAGAGTTCATTTTTCACGCAGCACTTGAGGCAATGCTGACCACTCTAACTGCATTTCTGGAATTCAATCAGCTCATCCTTGCATTAGCCCCACCCTAATGCTGAAACGTCATCATCTCCCCTCCACCCACATGTTAATCTCGCCCCACCACGAATAGACATTGATCGTCACAAGACGATGACCAGAACCAGGAAAGCCCATGCCAAAGATTTCTCACTCAGCCCTGCGCCGCACATTCCGTGAATTGCTTGCCACCCCAACCTGCGTTGAAACCGCATCCGTCTTTGACCCGATGTCGGCGCGCATTGCCGCTGACCTGGGTTTTGAAGTCGGCATCCTCGGTGGCTCCGTTGCGTCGTTACAAGTATTGGCCGCACCCGATTTCGCGCTGATCACCCTGAGTGAGTTCGTTGAGCAAGCCACCCGTATCGGGCGTGTTGCCCAGTTGCCGTTCATTGCCGACGCCGACCACGGCTACGGTAACGCGCTGAACGTGATGCGCACCGTCGAAGAGCTTGAGCGTGCCGGTGTGGCCGCGTTGACCATTGAAGACACGTTGCTGCCCGCGCAGTTTGGCCGCAAGTCCACCGACCTGATCTCCATTGAAGAAGGCATCGGCAAGGTCCGCGCCGCGCTGGAAGCCCGTGTTGATCCTGAGTTGTCGATCATTGCCCGGACCAATGCCGGTGTGTTGCCGACCGAAGCCGTCATCGAGCGCACCCTGGCGTATCAGAAAGCCGGCGCCGATGGGATTTGCATGGTCGGTGTAGCGGACTTCGAGCATCTGGAGAAGATTGCAGAGAACCTGACGGTGCCACTGATGCTGGTGACTTACGGCAATCCCAAGCTCAATGACGCCAAGCGCTTGGCGAGTCTCGGCGTGCGTGTGGTGGTTGCCGGCCACGGCGCTTACTTTGCCGCGATCAAGGCGACCTATGACAGCCTGCGTGCCCAACGCCAGTTGACCCACAGCACCGATAACCTCAGTGCCACCGAGTTGACGCACACCTACACGCTGCCGGAAAACTACGTGGCGTGGGCTGAAGAATTCATGGATGTAAAAGAGTAAGGCTCACGCCAGAACGAGGGGGGATCCCCCCTCCTCTTCACTCGCCACGCCGCCCCAGCCTTACAATGCCGGGAAGTCCCGGTTGGTCGACAAATGTTCTGACGCCTTCCGGCTGCCAACTTTCCTTCATCACCGCCCCCAATGACGTGTAGTACTGCGCCAATTGCGTGATGTCGTTGATGATCGTCCAAGTGTTCTTGCGCACCGCCGCAATCGGAAACTCGCCTGGCCTGGCGACGGCCCCGGAGACACCGCCGGCCTGTTGCACATTATCTTTTTCATGGCTGACCATGTAGGACAGGTAATTGACCTGCGGGCCATGTCGCAACACATTGTGCTGGCGCACGGCGAATGGCCGGTTACTGTCATCCAGTGCCACTTCGCGGTTGATGCAATCGATCACTTGCTGCTCTTCAATGGAGCCCGCCAGCACGGTTCGTGGCCGTCCTGCGCCACGGAAGGTGATGATGTCGTGCGCGTCATAATCCCCGGTGAAAGCCTTCTTCTGCCAGTTCCCGAGCAGCTTGAGTGCCGCGAGGCTGCCTTCCAGGTTCTTGACGTCGATGGGTTGGATCGACGTGTCATCCTCAAGGTCGCCACTGAGGTAAACGCCGACCAGTCCCGTTGGGTCCCAATGACCCACATAACCCTCCAGCCCGGCGGTGCGCAGGCGCAGCAGCAAGTCGTTGGCCTTGTCGGGCCCATATGCCTTGGCGAGGGAGCTTTGCTTGATGGTTTTTTCCAGGATGTTATGGCCCTTGGCGGCTGCGCCACGCTCTAAAGCCAGGAGCGTAGCGCGGCCAGCCGATCTGAAACTGATGGAGAAGTTGCCTTTGGTCGAGGCTCGCTCAATGGCGTCCATGTGCTTTTCTAAAATGAATTCACGGGCAACGCGTTGCCTTGTTTTTGTGTCATCCGGCATCGTTAAGGCCAATTTGAGGTAGGAAGGTTCTCCTCTCCAAACGCCCTGGGCGCGGGTTTTATTCCATGACGGTCCAACTATGAACATGAAGCTCATAACTCGTTAACTATTACGTGGATTATCCAGGGTAATCATCCACCGTAACCTGTGCCCATAGCGCAAGCACACCGCATTGCGCAGCACACAAACGGAGCTTTCCATGACCTTATCCACTCCCCGCCAGCTTGAAGGCAAAGTCGCGCTGATCACCGGCGCCAGCTCTGGCATTGGCCGTGCGGCCGCCGTTGTCCTGGCTCAACGCGGCGCAAAGATCGTTGCCGCTGCCCGCCGCCAGAGCGAGCTGGACGACGTGGTTGCCGAGATCACCGCCCAGGGCGGTATCGCTTCCTCTATCGTGGTCGACGTGACCCGCGAAGCCGACATCATTGCCATGGTCCAGTTTGCCGTGGACACCTACGGCCAGTTGGACATCGCCTTTAACAATGCCGGCACCGAAGGCGTGTTCGCACCACTGATCGAGCAGGACAACGCGCGCTTCGACCTGGTGTTCGAACCCAATGTGCGTGGCGTCTTCAACTGCATGAAGTACGAAGCCAAGGTGATGCTGGAACAGGGCTGTGGCAGCATCATCAATAATGCATCCATGGGCGGCGTGATCGGTTTCGAGAATGCCGCGCTGTATATCGGCACCAAGCACGCCGTGGTGGGCATGACCAAGACCGCGTCCATCGAGTGGTTCAAGCAAGGGGTACGGGTGAATGCGCTGTGCCCAGGGCTGATCGAAACACCCTTCCACCATCGCGGGATCTGGCCGTCGGTAGAAGCCCAACAGGCGTTCGCCGCCAGCACGCCGGCCAGTCGTTTCGGCACGGCTGAAGAGATGGCGACGGTCGTGGCGTTCTTGGGCTCGGAAGATGCCAGCTACGTGTCCGGTCACGCCCTGCTGGCCGACGGCGGCTACTCGGTGGCCTGACGGTTACGCGCCTGGAAGAAGTCGATAAATGCCCGGAGCTTTCCGGGCATTTGCGCACGGTTGGCGTAATACAGGTGGAAGGTCTCGGCGGGCGCCGCGTATTTTTCCAGCAACGCTACCAACGCGCCGCTGGTGATGTCCGCCTGGGCAAACGGCCGGAACACCAGGGCCACGCCACACCCCAGGCGCGCCGCCGACAAGGTGGTGCGCATCTCATCCAGCACCAGGCGTCCCTTCACCTGGAGCTCGACATTGGCCTTGCCGATGCGAAACGTCCAATCCATCAGCGGCCCGCGACTGCTCAAACGCTGATGGATGCAGTCGTGGGCCAGCAGGTCTTCAGGTGTGTTCAACGGCGCCGAGCGTGCCAGGTACTCCGGCGTGGCCACGGCCACCATCGGCTGCGACGCCCCCAGCGGCACCGCGATCATGTCACGCTGCAAAGCCTGGCCCAGGCGGATACCGGCGTCGAAGCCTGCGCCGATGATGTCGCTCAAGCCATTGTCCAGGGCGATATCCAGGCTGATGTCCGGGTACTGCGCGAGAAACGCCGCCACATGGGGTTCGATCAGCGAGGCGTAGGCCACGTAGGAGCTGTTGATTTTCAACGCGCCATACGGGCGGCTGGCGGTGTCGTGTACCTGCTGCACCGAGAAGCGGATCTGCTCCAGGGCCGGGGCCAAGGTGTCGAGCAATTGGCTGCCCGACTCGGTCAACGCCACGCTGCGCGTGGTGCGGTTGAACAGGCGCACGCCCAATTGCGCTTCGAGCTGCCTGATGGTCTTGGACATCGCCGTGGGCGTGACCTCCATCTCGGCCGCCGCCCGCGCGAAGTTCATATGACGGGCCACGCATTCGAACGCGATCAAGGCCGGCAGGTGGGTGGATTTCAGGCTCATGCAGCGTCTCGAAGGGTGGATGCCAATGGTGTCGCGCAGCATAGGTGAGTTCAACTAACCCGGCCACGCAAAAAAATCCGCCGCAGAATCTGCGGCGGCAACCAAAGGATTTTGTCGAAGCAGAGCGGCTAAGACAGCGTCCACGCTACACCCGCAGCCGATTAAAAATAGTGAAGTTTAATTAATCGAGTTTCATCCCTTGGCCCGCTACAGGCCCCGCAGACTGGGCTTAGAATCAAGCTCGGCAACCACGCCGAACACAATAAAAAACCGTAACAGCTCACCTGCAAACATCTGCCCATACACCTTTATGCACCCTCCAATCAGTGCGGTGTTTCTGTGCGCGCGTTCATTCTCCCGGGGAAGTTACAACATGATTAAACAGTCGAGCCTGTTAGCACTGGCGGTGTGTGCCAGTATCAGTCAACTGGCGTTTGCCGAAACGGTCACCGACCAGGCGGACTCCAAGGGGTTTATCGAAGGCAGCAGCGTCACCGGGTTGTTGCGCAACTACTACATGAACCGTAATCGCGAAGGTGGCCGGGCCGATAACATAGACTGGACCCAGGGCGCGATGCTCAACTACGCCTCGGGCTTCACCCAGGGCACTATCGGCTTCGGCGTGGATGCCTACGCCTACGGCGGGCTGAAACTGGACGCCACCCACGCGGACGCCGGCACCGGCAACCTACCGACCGACCGGCATGGCGACCCCGAAGACGCCTACGGCTCCGTGGGTGCGGCGGTGAAGATCAAGATCTCCAAGACCCAGCTCAAATTCGGTGACATGCAACCCACCGCCCCGGTCTTCGCCACCGGCGGCACCCGCCTGTTGCCGCAGACCGCCACCGGTTTCGACCTGACCAGCAGTGAAATCGCCGGCCTGGACCTGGAAGCCGGACACTTCACCAGCACCAACAGTGGCATGACCAGCAACCATGACCACGATATCTACGCGACCTACGCCAATATCGCCGCCAACAGTGCCAGTTTCGTCGGTGGCAAATACACCTTCAGCCCGTCCCTGAGCGCAACCGTTTATGCCGGTGAACTGGAAGACATCTGGCGCCAGTACTACACCAACCTCAACTACGTGATCCCGCTGGCCCATGACCAGTCACTCGCGCTGGACGGCAACCTCTATCGCACCCTCGATACTGGCAGCGCCAAGGCCGGCGCGATCAACAACACCACCTACTCACTAGCGGCGGCGTACTCGTTCCTGCAGGCGCACACGTTGACGCTGTCGTTCCAGAAAGTGCATGGCGACACGCCGTTTGACTACATCGGCACCGGCAACAACGGCGCGGGCGAAGGCGGCGATTCGGTGTACCTGGCCAACTCGGTGCAGTGGGGGGACTTCAACGGGCCGGGCGAACAGTCCTGGGGCATTCGGTATGACTTGAACATGGCCAGTTATGGCGTGCCAGGGCTGAGCTTCATGGGCCGCTACATCAACGGCTCGGACATCAATGGCACCCATACGCCAGATCACAGCGCCTATGTGGGCGACTACGGCGCCGACGGCGCGCACCACGAAACCGACCTGGAGGCCAAGTACGTGATCCAGAGTGGCCCGGCGAAAAACCTGTCGTTGCGTGTCCGCGATGCGATCGTGGCATCGAACGCCGACCAACGTGATGGTGACCTGAATGAGTTGCGGCTGATCGTCGACTATCCGTTCACCTTGCTCTAATCAATCCGGCATCGCCCCCAACCGCTGGCGCATCCCTGCGCTGGCGGCTGGACCGGCTTGGATCGTGCACTGGTCCAACGGCACACATTGGCCTGCGGCATTCGCCATCGCCGGCTGCACCGGCAAACCGGTCGCACGCTCCACCACTTCCACACTGTGGCCTTCTTCGGCGAAATGCCGGTTGCCCCAGGCCACCAGCGACATCAGCACCACACTGAAGTCCTCACCCTTGGCCGTCGGCACATATTCGTAGCGTGGCGGTCGCTCGCTGTAGGGCCGCCGCTCCAACATCCCCGCCTCCACCAGGCCATTCAAACGGCGCGTCAGCATATTCGGCGCGATGCCCAGGCTGCGCGAGAACTCGTCGAAGCGGCGCAGGCCGTGCAAGGCGTCGCGCATGATCAGAATGCTCCACCACTCCCCTACCCGCTCAAGGCTGCGGGCGATCGGGCATTCGTCGCTGATGAGGGACTTGCGTTGCATGGCGTTTCCTGTGGGTCAGTGCAAATGTGTGTGATGCCATGTTACTTTCATGATGATAGTGACGTCCATAGAGTCTGTTCCCTCACCGCAACCGGAGTCGATTGATCATGAGTAAACGCATCGTTGTGACAGGCATGGGCGCGCTGACGCCGTTGGGCGCTGACGTGGAATCCACCTGGCGCCGCCTGTTGGCCGGGCAATCGGGCATCCGTCGCCTGCCTGAAGAGTTGATCGGTGATTTGGCGGTCAGCATCGGTGGCCAGGTACAAAGCAACCTGCAGGACCCTGAAGCCGGATTTGACCCGGATCGCCTGCTGGCGGCCAAGGAACAACGCAAGATGGACCGCTTTATCCTGTTCGCGCTGGCGGCGGCGGATGAAGCCTTGAAGCAGGCCGGCTGGGCGCCGGACACAGTGGAACAACAGGAACGCACGGCGACCATCATTGCGTCTGGTGTTGGCGGTTTCCCGGCGATTGCCGATGCAGTACGCACCACTGACAGCAAAGGCGCACGGCGTTTATCGCCGTTTACCATCCCGTCCTTCTTGAGCAACATGGCCGCTGGGCATGTGTCGATCAATTACGGTTTGAAAGGCCCGCTGGGTGCGCCGGTGACCGCCTGTGCCGCAGGTGTGCAGGCCATCGGTGATGCGGCGCGAATGATTCGAGCCGGTGAAGTCGATGTGGCGGTGTGCGGCGGCGCGGAAGCGGCGATTCATCGGGTCAGCCTGGCGGGTTTTGCGGCGGCGCGGGCGCTGTCCAGTGACTTCAACGGCACACCCGAATTGGCTTCGCGGCCATTCGATCAGGCGCGCGACGGTTTTGTCATGGGCGAAGGAGCCGGCATCCTGGTTATCGAAGAACTGGAGCACGCCTTGGCACGTGGCGCACAACCGATTGCGGAGTTGGTGGGCTACGGCACCAGTGCCGATGCCTATCACATGACGGCCGGCCCGGAAGACGGCGACGGTGCGCGACGCGCCATGCAGCAAGCCTTGCGCCAGGCCGGAATCGAGGCGGCCCAGGTGCAGTACTTGAACGCTCACGCGACTTCCACACCGGTAGGCGACAAAGGCGAACTGGCCGCGATCAGGACGGTATTTGGCGCCAACGGCAGCCCGGCGATCAGCTCGACCAAATCTGTCACCGGGCACCTGTTGGGCGCTGCGGGCGGTATCGAAGCCATTTTCACCGTACTCGCCCTGCGTGATCAGGTCGCCCCGGTCACCCTCAACCTGCAAAACCCCGACGCGCTTGCGAACGGCCTGGACCTGCTGCGCGGCGCAGCCCGGCCGATGCCGATTGAATACGCGTTGTCCAACGGCTTCGGCTTTGGCGGCGTGAATGCCAGCGTATTGTTCCGTCGCTGGGCGTAGTTTGCCCCTGCGGTATTTTTCGGGGACCATGGGCGCCTTTCTGAACCTGCCAATGAGAGGCGCCCATGGCCAACCACGACCTGCACTACACCCCGGATCCCGATGCCGATTCGATTTCTTCGGATGTGATCGGCTTCAACGGCATCCTGGTGTCCACCCAGATCCCGACCCGCGCCGATGGCAGCCTGGAGCTGGGCGATATCACCCTGCAAAGCGAATGCACCCTGCAAGCCTTGAAAGTCGCCCTGGAAAAGGCCGGCAGCTCTATGGACCGGGTGATGCACCTGACCATTTATCTGACGGATATGGCCGATCGCGGCGCCTTCAACGAGGTCTACAAGCGCTTTTTTGCCAAGCCCTGGCCCGTGCGTGCGGCGGTTGGCGTTGCCGCGTTGGCGGTAGAGGGCATGCGCGTGGAAGTCACTGCGATGGCCGCCAAGGCCTGAGTCAGCTTCGCCAGCGGTCACAATAGGACAATGCGCGGATGCTTGTAGGGATTTTCATCGCTACAATGCCCGCCTCAACCGTGACAAGCCTGACTAAAAAAACTATGTCCTTGCCCAAGCATCACCTGGAATTGCTCAGCCCTGCCCGCGATGTCGCCATCGCGCGCGAGGCGATCCTGCATGGCGCCGACGCCGTGTACATTGGCGGCCCGAGCTTCGGCGCGCGCCATAACGCCTGTAACGACGTGAGCGATATCGCGTCCCTGGTGGAATTCGCCCGCCGTTACCACGCGCGCGTCTTCACCACCATCAACACTATCCTGCATGACAACGAACTGGAACCCGCGCGCAAGCTGATCCATCAGCTCTACGACGCGGGTGTGGACGCGTTGATCGTGCAAGACTTGGGGGTGATGGAGCTGGATATTCCGCCCATCGAGCTGCACGCCAGCACCCAGACCGACATTCGTACCCTGGGCCGCGCCAAATTTCTCGACCAGGCTGGTTTTTCGCAGCTGGTATTGGCCCGTGAGCTGAACCTGCAGGAAATCCGTGCCATCGCCGACGAAACCGATGCCGCCATCGAGTTCTTCATCCACGGCGCCTTGTGCGTGGCGTTTTCCGGGCAGTGCAACATCTCTCACGCACAGAACGGCCGCAGCGCCAACCGGGGCGATTGCTCCCAGGCCTGCCGCCTGCCGTACACCTTGAAAGATGACCAGGGCCGCGTCGTGGCTTTTGAAAAGCACCTGCTGTCGATGAAAGACAACAACCAGAGCGCCAACATTCGTGCGCTGGTCGAAGCGGGCGTGCGTTCGTTCAAGATCGAAGGCCGCTACAAGGACATGGGCTATGTGAAGAACATCACCGCCTATTACCGCCAGCGCCTGGATGACGTGCTTGAAGACCGCCCGGACCTGGCTCGCGCCTCCAGCGGCCGCACCGCGCACTTCTTCCTGCCGGACCCGGAAAAAACCTTCCACCGTGGCAGCACCGACTATTTTGTTACCGATCGCAAGGTCGACATCGGCGCCTTCGACACTCCAACGTTCACCGGCCTGCCGGTGGGAGTGGTGGAAAAAGCCGGCAAGCGTGACCTGCAAGTGGTCACCCATGAGCCGCTGTCCAATGGCGATGGCCTGAACGTGCTGATCAAGCGCGAAGTGGTGGGTTTCCGCGCCAACATCGCCGAGCCTAAAGGCGAGTTCGAGGAAGACGGCGAGAAGCGCTACCGCTACCGCGTCGAGCCGAATGAAATGCCGGCCGGGCTACACCAGTTGCGCCCGAATCATCCGCTGAACCGTAACCTGGACCACAACTGGCAACAGGCGCTGCTCAAGACCTCATCCGAGCGCCGTATCGGCCTGACCTGGGCCGCGCGCCTGCGTGAAGAACAGTTGGAAGTCACCGCTACAAGCGAAGAAGGCATCAGTGCCAGCGTCACCCTGCCCGGCCCGTTCGGCGTGGCCAACAAGCCGGAGCAGGCGCTCGATACTTTGCGCGACCTGCTCGGCCAACTGGGCACCACCGAATACCATGCGACCAACATCCAACTGGATGCGCCGCAGGCGTTCTTCATCCCCAACTCACAGCTCAAGGCCTTGCGCCGCGAAGTGATCGAAGCGCTGACCGCTGCCCGTGTGGCCGCTCACCCGCGTGGTGGACGCAAAGCCGAGACCACCCCGCCGCCGGTCTATCCGGAAGCGCATCTGTCGTTCCTGGCCAACGTCTACAACCAGAAAGCCCGTGATTTCTATTACCGTCACGGCGTGAAGCTGATCGACGCCGCCTTCGAAGCCCATGAAGAAACCGGCGAAGTGCCGGTGATGATCACCAAGCACTGCCTGCGCTTCTCGTTCAACCTGTGCCCTAAACAGGCCAAGGGTGTCACGGGCGTGAAGACCAAGGTCGCGCCGATGCAACTGATTCACGGCGATGAAGTGCTGACCCTGAAGTTCGACTGCAAGCCGTGCGAGATGCACGTCGTGGGCAAGATCAAGGGCCACATCCTTGGCTTGCCGCAGCCGGGCAGCGCAGTGGAGCACTTCAACCCGGAAAACATCATTTTCCAGGGTACGCACTGACCCTCTGGGAGCGGGGCCACCACCAGCCCCGCTGCAACCCCGCCGCCGCCAGTAGAATCGCCGCTACACCCAGCCATTGCAGCCAGCCCAGACGATGCCCGAAGGCGATCCAATCGACGAAGATCGCCGCAATCGGGTAGATGAACGACAGCGCGCCAGTAATGGCCGTGGGCAGTTTCTGGATCGCACCGTACAGCAGCACGTACATCAAACCGGTATGCACCACACCCAGCGTCACCAAAGCCGTCCAGGCATTGGGGGTGGCCGGCAGACTGTTCCAAGGCACCATCGGCGCGAGTAACAGCGCGCCGGTGGTCACCTGGATCAACGCCATCAAATGCGGCGGTACTTCTTTAAGACGCTTGATGATCAGCGCCGCAATCGCGTACAGAAAGGCCGCGCCCAGCGCCAGGGCGATGCCGACCAAGTAGTCGTCGCCAGTCGGTTGGTCGCCATGGGCGGTGACAATCGCGAGCATGCCCAAGAACGCCACGCCCAGCCACGTCAGTTTCTGCACGGTGATCTTTTCTCCCAGGAACACCGCCGCCAGCATCACCAACATAAACGGCTGCACGTTGTACACCGCCGTGCTGATGGCAATCGACGCACGGGAATAGGATTCGAACAGCAGCAACCAATTGCCGACAATCGCCACGCCGCTGAGCATCGCCAGGCCCAGCTTGGTCCAGCTCAGCAGGTCCAGGCGCAAGTAACCCAACAGTGCGCAGACCAGCAACAGCGTCAGCCCGCCGATCACGCAACGCCAAAACACCACTTCGATCACCGACACGCCAGACACTAATACAAACCAGCCAATGGTGCCCGAGATCAGCATGGCGGCGATCATTTCCCACGACCCGCGACGGATGGATGTGTCCATGATTGAAGCTCCTCAAGTGAGGCTCAATTATGGCAATCTGCTCAGCAGCGGCTCCAGCGCCTAAAAAAGGCCAAATCGCTGGATTGCCTTTACTTATTAGGTGGACACCATGATTGACACCATCGACCAGCAACTCATCGCGGCTTTGATGGACGACTCGCGCCTGTCCCTCAAGACCCTGGCCGGCATTACCGGGCTGTCCTCGCCCAGTGTCGGCGAGCGCCTGCGCCGTCTCGAAGAACGCGGCGTGCTGACCCACTACACCGTCGACATCGACCCCAAGCATTTCGGCTACCTGCTGCAAGCCATCGTGCGCATCCGCCCCCTGCCCGGCAAATTGCATGAGGTGGAACGGCAGATCCAGGCGATTCCCGAATTCACCGAGTGCGACAAGGTGACCGGCGACGACTGCTTCATCGCACGCCTGCATGTGCGCACCATGGATCATCTGGACAGCTTGCTCGACAAGCTGAATGCCTACGCCGAAACCAACACTGCCATCGTCAAGAAAACCCCGGTGAAACGCCGGCTGCCGCCGTTGGGGGATTAGTGATTTTGAGTCACTAGCGCAATGCCTGAGCGAGCATTCCGTCATGACTGAGCGCTGTTTATCCTGGCACCACTCTTTGGAACAACAGGTAGAACGCTCATGTACGTCATTACGGGAATCACAGGCAAAGTCGGCGGCGCTCTGGCGCATAATCTGATCAAGGCGGGTCAGCCGGTGCGCGCGGTCGTGCGTGATGCAGGCAAGGCAGCCTACTGGGCTGACCTGGGCTGCGAAGTCATGTTTGCAGAGATGGAAGATGCTCAAGCGCTGACGGCTGCATTCACCGGCGCGACCGGCGTGTTCATCCTGCCGCCGCCAGGCTTTGATCCGCAACCCGGCTTCCCCGAGGCCCGCGCCGTGATCAGCGCGGTCAGCCAGGCCCTGCAAGCCGCCGCACCGCCGAAAGTGCTGTGCCTGTCGACCATCGGCGCCCAGGCTGAGCAGGTCAACCTGCTGACCCAGCGCACCTTGATGGAGCAAGCCCTCAGCGCCCTCGACATCCCCGTTACCTTCCTGCGCCCGGCGTGGTTCATGGAGAACTCGCTGTACGACGTGATCTCAGCCCGCGACACCGGCGTGATCCATAGCTTCCTGCAACCGCTGGACAAAGCCGTGCCGATGATCGCCACGGCGGATATCGGCAGCGTAGCGGCGCAGTTGCTGCAACAGGACTGGGCCGGCCAGCGTGTGGTGGAACTGGAAGGCCAATGGGTGAGCCCCAACGATATCGCCCGCACCCTTGCGCAATTGCTGGGCCGCGACGTGCACGCCGAGGTGGTTGAGCGTGACACCTGGGAAGCGCTGCTACGTTCGCAAGGTGCGCAGAACCCACTGCCGCGCATGCGCATGGTGGATGGGTTCAATGAAGGGTGGATTTGTTTTGAACATGATCAGGTGCTCAAAGGGGCGACGCCGTTACAAACGGTATTGCGCGAGCTGATGAATAAATGAACAGGTTTCCTGTGGCGAGCAGGCTTGCCCTGCGTTGGGCTGCGAAGCAGCCCCAAGTCCAGGCAATGCGGTATTGCCTGACACACTGCGGTGGTCTTGACAGGGGCCGCTTCGCGCCCCAACGCGGGGCAAGCCCGCTCGCCACAACAAGCCTGCTCGCCACAGGAAGCGGCAGCCGTCAGTCATGCATCGCTTTTGCCGCAGTAAGCAAGCCTTGGAACTTGCGGTAACGCACTTCCAGTACCACCTGCTGCTTGGCATCCGGAAAATATCGCGCCTTCACCGCCATCCCCGCCTCCAACAACCCTTCCCCCTGCCCGATCGACAGAAACCCCAGCTTCGCAGCCCCGATGCAGGCACTCAACTCACTGCCGTGTAACGTGAAGATCTCCCGCTGCAGGATGTTGGCCAGCAACTGCGCCCAATATTCGCTGCGCGCCCCGCCGCCCACCAAGGCGCAGGCCCCGACGTCGGCGCCGGCCGATTGCACGGCGCGCAGCGCATCCAGCAAACCGAAACCCACGCCTTCCATCACGGCATAACCCAGCATCGCGGGTGTGCAGTCGTGGCCCAGGCCCATGAAACCGCCGCGCAGCAGTGGGTCGTTGTGGGGGGTGCGCTCACCGGCAAGGTACGGCAGAAACAAAGGCGTGCTGAGTGGCACGGGTTGTTCGATCGGCAATTGCGCCTGCACCTGGTCGAGCAACGCCTGTTCATCCGCAGTGCCCGTCAGCCGTGTGACCCAGCGTAGGCAACTGGCCCCGGCGAGCATGGCGCCCATGGTGTACCAACGGTTCGGCAGCGCATGGCAGAAACTGTGCACGGCGCTGGCCGGGTTGCCGGCGGCGTGGTCGGTGATTGCGACGATGGCTGCGCTGGTGCCGAGGGTGATGAAGCCGTCGCCAGCATTGATCGCACCGATTCCGACAGCCGCCACCGGGTTGTCGCCACCGCCGCCAGCGATCACGACGTCAGCCGACAACCCAAGGTCCATCGCCGTCAAACAAGCGCTCGCGGCACCGCCTTCGATCAACCGGGGCATTTGCTCCGGCGCAAGTCCCGTAGCGCGCAGCATGGGAGCGAACCACGCGCGTCGTGCCACATCCAGCCATAACGTGCCGGCAGCATCCGACATCTCACTGATGCGTTCGCCACTCAGGCGCAACCGCAGGTAGTCCTTAGGTGACAGCACACAGTCAATGGCCCTGAACACTTCAGGTTCATGGTGTTGCAGCCACAGCAGTTTCGGCGCCGTCAGCCCGGCCATCGGCAAGCTGCCGGTGATGCCGGAGAGTTCCGGGCCCAACTGCTCGGCCTCGGCGACCGCACGGGAGTCATCCCACAGAATCGCCGGGTACAACACCCGATCATCCGCCCCCAACAACACCGCGCCGTGCATCTGCCCGGACAGGCCGATACAGTCCACACGCGCAAATGCCTCATGCAGGCGCAACTGGGCCAGCGCTTGCAAACAGGCCTGCCACCAATCCTGCGGGTCTTGCTCGGACCAGCCGCTATGACGCCGCGACACGCTCAAGCGCACGCCGGCATGGGCCAGCACCTTACCGTCGAGGTCCATGAGGATGGCCTTGAGTTCCGAGGTGCCGAGGTCGATGCCGAGGGAAACGGGATTGCTCATACGGGGTCATTCCACTCCATTACAGCCACATGAATGACGCCATTGCAGGGTCGGCGCCAAGCGCAGGCTCCGGGTCGGCGCGTGGGGCGATGCCATGCGTTGCAACAACAGGTTCACCGCCTGGGCGCCAAGTGCCTGCACCGGCTGTGCGATCAATGTGAGGCGCGGCACGAAAAAATCCGCCCAGTCGAAATCATCAAAACCCACCAGCGCCATCTGCGCCGGCACGTCGATCTGCGCATCACGCAGGGCCTGCATGGCGCCCAGGGTCATCAGGTTGTTGCCGGCCATGATCGCCGTCGGCGGTGCCGCCAGGCCCAGCAACTGCACCGTGGCCTGGCGCGCAGGCTCAGTATTGGAGCCGCCATTGACCAGCAGCTCCGGATCAAACACCAGCCCCGCCCCCTGCAATGCGGCGCGGTAACCGGAGACACGCTCATCGGTGGTGCTGAACCCCTCGCGCCCGGCGATAAAGCCGATCCGCCGATGACCATGGGCGATAAGGTGTTCAACCAGCACCTGGGTAGGCTGGGCATTCTCCACCCCAACCTGGTCGAAGTGCTCACTCATCATGCGGTCCACCAGCACCGCTGGAATTTCGTTGGTGCGCAGATAATCCAGGGCCTTTGAGCCGTTTGAAGGCGCCAGCACAATCCCATCGACCCGCCGATGATGCAGCGCCATGACCACTTTCAGCTCCTGCTCCGGATCATCATGGGTGTCGACAAACAGCATCATGTAGCCGTGCTGGGCGCACGCGGTTTCAATCGCGTGCACCGTCTCACTGAAATAGTGGTTGGACAACGCCGAGATCGCCACGCCAATGGTGTTGGTACTCGACCGGGCCAACGAGCGCGCCAGGGTGTTGGGAATGTAGCCCAACGCCTGGATCGCCTGCTGTACCGCCAGTACGGTGGCCGGGCTGACCTTGCGGGTGCCGTTCAACACGTGGGACACCGTCGACGTCGACACCCCCGCCCTGCTTGCCACGTCATCCATGGTGACCACGACGCTGTTCCTTCTCAGTGGATCAATGTTTGCTCGACCAACCGCTGTACGTAGCGACGTTGTCACGGGTGATCAGTTTGGGCGTGAGCAGGGTAACCGCTTCGGCCGGGGCTTTGTCATTGAGAATGTCATTGCCCACGTTCACTGCGGTCTGCGCCATGGCCCACGGGTCCTGGCTGGACGACGCCTGTATCTGCGTCTCGGTCTTCAAGGCATTCTCGATATCCGGCGCGCCGTCCACCGAGGTGATGATGATGCCGCTGCGCTTGAGCTGCTTGGCGGCCAGGTCGCTGCCGATGGCTTGCGGGTCGTTGATCGCGAACAGGCCGTCGATTTTCGGGAAGCGCGTGAGGTAACCCTGCATCACGTTCAAGCCGCCTTCGCGGGAGCCTTTGCCGTCCTGGTCGTCGGACAGCACCTTGATATCCGGCGCAGCGGCCAGCGCGGCCTTGCAGCCTTTGACGCGGTCAGTCACGGCGGTGACTTGCGGGCCGTTCTGGATGATCACGTTGCCTTTGCCGGAGAGTTTGTCCACCAGGTACTGGCAGGCCAGCTTGCCGGCTTCGACGTTGTTGGTCTGCACGGTCGCGTTCACGCCCTTGGCGTCCACATCCACGGCGACGACAACGATGCCGGCATCGCGGGCTTTCTTGATCGCCGAGGCCATGGCAGAGGGGTCGACGGCGTTGATCAGGATCAGGTCGACCTTGGACGAAATGAAATTGTCGATCTGCGAAAACTGCTTGCTCAGGTCGTAGTCAGCCGACACCGAAGTGACCTTGACGTTGGGGTTCAGCTCCTTGGCCCGAGCGGTTGCGCCGTCGGCCAGGGTCACGAAATACGGGTTGCCCAGCGAGCCCATACTGATACCGAGGGCCTTCAACTCACGGGCTTCGACGGCTTGGGACATCAGGGCAGCCAAGGCAATGACGGGAAAGATACGTTTAAGGTTCATGCGGGTCTCTCTTGTGATTGTTGTAGGAATCAGGTCCGCGCACCGGACTGGCGATAACGATCCAGCGCCACCGCGCCAATGATCACGATGCCCTTGATGATGTATTGCCAGATATCCGACACACCCAGCAGCACCAGGCCGTTGGTGAGCACGGCGATGATCAGCGCGCCGATCAACGTGCCGCCGATGGTGCCGACGCCGCCGGTAAAACTGGTGCCACCGAGAATGACTGCTGCAATCGCATCCAGCTCATAGGATTGCCCCAGTTGCAGGCCATTGGCGGCAAACAACCGCGAAGCGCTCATCACTGCGCCCAATCCGGCCAGCGCACCGGACATGGCGTAGACGAACAGCAGCACTTTCCACACCTTGATCCCCGACAAGCGCGCCGCTTCCGGGTTACCACCCACCGAGTAGATCTGCACGCCCATCACCGTGCGGCGCAGGATGAACCACGACAGCGCCACCACGGCCACGGCAATGATCACCAGCCAGGGCACGCCGAGCACTGAGTCATTGCCGATAAAGGCAAACGGCAGGTCCGGGTTGAATACGGTCTTGTCGTCCGCCAATAGCCGCGCCAGACCGCGCATGGCCGTCAGCGCGCCGAGAGTGACGATAAACGGCGGCAGGCGCATGAAGGCGATCAAGCCGCCGTTGACCAACCCCAGCAGCAGGCCAAAGCCGATACCGGCAGCAATCCCGAACATGCCGAACTGCGGCGACATCGATGCCTGCAACGCCACCACTGCTGAAGCAGCCAGGATCGCGCCCACCGACAAGTCGATACCGGCAGTGAGGATCACAAAGGTCATGCCCGCCGCCAGCACCACATTCACCGACGCCTGCTGGGTGATGATCGACAGGTTCTGCACCGTCAGGAAGTTCTCGCTGGCCAGGGCAAAACCCACCAGCAGCAGGATCAGCACCGGCAACATGCCCACCGTGCGCATCAACTCGCGTGCGCGTTCTGCTTTACCGATTGTCGCGATATTCAACTCAGCCATGGGCAACCACCTGATCGCCACCGGTGGCGAGGTCAATAATGCGTTCCTGGGAAATAGCCTGGCCGGAGGCGCCGCCGACTTCAGCGACGAGCTGGCCTTCGCGCATGATCAGCACGCGGTCGCAGGTGCCGATGATTTCCGGCAGCTCGCTGGAGATCACCACGATGCCGACACCGGCCTGGGCCAATTGATTGATGATGCGGTAGATCTCGGATTTGGAGCCGATGTCGACGCCACGCGTAGGCTCGTCGAGGATCAGCACGTGCGGCTTGACCTCCAGCAGTCGCGCCAGCAACACCTTCTGCTGATTGCCACCGGACAGCGCGCCGACATTCACCTTGCCCGACGCCACGCGAATCGACAGCGACTTGATCGCGTCATTCGAGCGCTGCAAGGCATGCCCGCGATCCAGCACGCCACCGGCATGCGCATCCGGCACACAGGCGCAGACGTTGATGTTGTCCGCCACGCTCATGTCGAGGAACAGGCCCTGGGCCTTGCGGTCTTCGGTGAGGTAGACCACGCCGGCACGGATCGCGTCCGCCGGCGTGCGCAGTGGGGTGACGGTCTTGCCGACCACTTCCAAGGTGCCCGAGGTGCGTGGGTCGGCGGCAAAGATCAGCCGCGCCAGCTCGGTGCGCCCTGCCCCGACCAGCCCGGCAATGCCCAGCACTTCACCGGCATGCAGGTCGAAGCTGCAATGGCGCACGCGCTTGCCGTCGGCCATGTCGCGCACGCGCATCACCAGGTTGCCGGGGTTGTAGGCGGCGTGTTCCTTTTTGTAGAAGCCTGACAGGTCGCGGCCCACCATCATTTTTACCAGCACTTCGGCCGACAGCGCGTCGCGGGTCAACTCGCCGATGTATTGGCCGTCCCGCAGTACCGAAACGCGGTCCGACAGCTCGTAGATCTCGGCCATGCGGTGGCTGATATAGATGATCGCCAGACCCTGGCTGCGCAGTTGCTTGATCAGCGCGAACAACCGGTCGGTCTCGCGGGATGACAACGGCGTGGTCGGCTCGTCCATCACCAGGATCTTGGCGTGGGCATGCAGGGCGCGGGCGATCTCCACCAACTGGCGCTCGGCAATCGACAGGCTGCTGACCCGTGTGGCGGGTTTGAACTCGGCGCCGAGACGTTGCAGCACCTCGATGCACCCCGCCTCCATGCCCTTGCGGTCGATGGTCCAGCCACGCCGCAGTTCGCGGCCCAGGTAGATGTTCTCGGCCACGCTCAGGTTGGGGCACAGGCTCAGTTCTTGATAGATAACGGCAATGCCGAGGGTTTTCGCGGTGGCGGGGTCGAAACAGGTAATGGGTTCGCCGGCAATGCGGATTTCACCGCCGGGATCGGCTTGATAGGCGCCGGAGAGGATTTTCATCAGCGTGGACTTGCCGGCGCCGTTCTCCCCCATCAAGGCGTGGATTTCGCCGGGGTAGACCTTCAGGCCGACATTCTTGAGCACGCGCAAACCGTTGAAGGTTTTGCTGATGCCCTGCATTTCAAGCAAGGGTTCAAGGCTCATGAATGAGCTCCTGGTTTTATTATTTTTGTCGTCAGTGGCCCGACTCTAATGTAGAAACATTTCTTTACGCAAGCGCTTGCCTATCGGTTTTTGTGCGTGAAGAAACGTTTCATCAAGCCAATTTATTGAATAGGCACGCAAAGCATCGGTTTTACCGTTTGTCTGCTATTGTCCAAGGACCTCATCTCCTCCTCATCGCCCCCAAGCGATCTTCTGTGAGCATGCTCTGCGCCATTGTCGGTTGACGGTGGCGGGCCTGAACGTCACGGAACGCCCAAGCGATGGACACACCGTTACCCGAACAGCCGCAATCGCGTGCCGAAAAAATCGTCGAGTTCAAACGGCAGAAAACCCTGCTCAAGACCGGCGCGCTGCAAGACGCCATCTTCAACAGCGCCTACTTCTCCAGCATCGCCACCGATGAAAAAGGCGTGATCCAGATCTTCAACGTCGGTGCCGAACGCATGCTCGGTTATGCCGCCGCCGACGTAGTCAACCGCATCACCCCCGCCGATATTTCCGACCCCGTCGAGCTGATCACCCGTGCCGCTGCCTTGAGCCTTGAGTTGGACACACCGATTACGCCGGGTTTCGAAGCCCTGGTGTTCAAGGCTTCCCGCGGCATCGAAGACATCTACGAGCTGACCTACATCCGCCAGGACGGCAGTCGCCTGTCGGCAATGGTCTCGGTGACCGCCCTGCGCAACCGGCATGACACCATCATCGGCTACCTGCTGATCGGCACCGACAACACCGCGCGCAAGCAGGAAGAAGCCGAGCGCAAAGGCTTCGAGCGCGCCCTGGAAGAAAAGAACCTGGAGCTGGAGCACGCCAGCCACATGAAGTCCGAGTTCCTCGCCACCATGTCCCACGAACTGCGCACGCCGTTGAATGCGGTGATTGGCTTTTCCGAGGCGCTCAAAGACGGCCTGGTCGGCGACATGAGTGAGACCCAGCGCGAGTACATCGGGGACATCTTCACCAGCGGCCAGCACTTGCTGTCGTTGATCAACGACATTCTCGACCTGTCCAAGGTCGAGGCCGGAATGATGGAGTTGGAACTGGAAAGCGTTGAGCTGGCGGGCCTTCTGGCCAACAGCCTGTTGATCGTGCGAGAAAAGGCCGCGCTGCAACGCATCCAATTGAAGCTGGAATGCCCCGACGACCTCGGCCACCTGGAACTGGACCTGCGCAAGACCAAGCAGATCGTCTACAACCTGCTGGCCAACGCGGTGAAGTTCAGCGAACACGGCAGTTCGGTAACGCTGACGGTGCGCCAGGTCACCCGCGAACAGGTCGGGCGAATTCCCGGCGATTGGCCGGTGTATCGCTTTGCCTTGCCCGCGAGCCCTCAGCAGCAATTCCTAGAGTTGAGCGTCAGCGACACCGGTATCGGCATTGCCGAGGACGATATGGGCAAGCTGTTCAAGGCCTTCAGCCAGATCGACAGCAGCCTGGCGCGCAAATTCGAAGGCACGGGCCTGGGGTTGGCGATGGTCAAGCAACTGGCCGACTTGCACGGTGGCAGTGTTGCGGTGGCCAGTCGCGAAGGCTGTGGCGCGCGGTTTGTGGCGTGGTTGCCACTGCACCGCGCGGCGGAGGCTCCATGGCCCACGTCCTGATCGTTGAAGACAATGAAGCCAATATGCGCCTGGCGCGCCTGTTGCTGGTGAACGCCGGCCATACAACCGTGTGGGCGCCCGATGCCGAGACCGGCCTGACCCAGGCCCGCGAACAGCAACCGGCCTTGATACTGATGGATATCCAACTGCCTGGCATGGACGGCCTGGCCGCCACGGCTCTGCTCAAGCAGGACCCGCTGACGGCGCACATTCCGGTGATCGCCCTGACCGCCATGGCGATGAAGGAAGACCGTGAAAAGACCCGGCTGGCCGGCTGCGACGCCTATGTGATCAAACCCCTGCGTTACAAGGAGCTGTATCAGGTGATCGATACGCTGCTGCAAACCCACAACGACCCTCTCAGATGAGAATGCACCCATGGCCACGCTGCTGATCGTTGATGATGAACCTCAGGTGCGCAAGCTCCTGGAAACGCTGTTGCACCACGAAGGCTACCAGACCGTCAGCGCGAGCAGCGGCGAAGAGGCGCTGCAGGTGGTGGCGCAACAGCCGCCCGACCTGATCCTGCTGGACATCATGATGCCGGGGATGGATGGGTATGAAGTGGCCAGCCAATTGAAAAGTGACGACGTCACGGCGGGTATTCCCATCATCATGCTGTCGGCCCTCAGTGATCCTGGTGCGCGCGTCAGTGGTTTGGAAAGCGGTGCCGAAGAGTTCCTCAGCAAACCGATCGAGCGTATCGAACTGTCCCTGCGCGTGCGCAACCTGCTGCGGCTCACCGCGCACGGCGAGCGGGCGGATAACCTACGCCAAGCCCTGCAACCCGACGTCGACCGTCGGGATCTGGAAACCGCCCTGCGCCAGGCCGTGGAACGCAATGAATTCATCGTGCACTACCAGCCTAAAGTCGAGCTTGCGACGGACCAGCTTTGCGCGCTTGAGGCCCTGCTGCGCTGGGACCGGCCGGGGCATGGCGCGGTGTCCCCCGCGGTGTTCGTACCGGTATTGGAGAGCCTTGGCCTGATCGTAGCGGTGGGACGATGGGTGATCGAGGCCGTTTGCCAGCAGATTGCCGCCTGGCAACGCAGTGCCATTGGCGCCGTGGAGGTGTCGGTCAACGTTTCCGGCCATCAACTCATAGAAGGCGACCTGATTGCCGATATCGCACGTATCCTCGCGCAAACCGGCGTCGAGCCGCACTGGCTGGAAGTGGAGCTGACCGAAGGCTCGCTGATGGAAAACACCCAGCACACCATCGCCAGCCTGCAACCCTTGCATGCCATGGGCGTGAAAATCTCCATCGACGATTTTGGCACCGGCTATTCAAGCCTGGCGTACCTGCGGCGTTTTCCCATCGACACGCTGAAGATCGACATCGCATTTATCCGCGAAGTCACCAGCAACCCCCAGGACGCCGCGATCACCCGCACCATCATTGAGCTGGCCCACAGTCTAAACCTGCGGGTCGTCGCCGAAGGCGTGGAAACCCAGGCGCAATTAGCGTTCCTGAAGGACGCCGGCTGCGATCAGATCCAAGGCTACCTGTTCAGCCGGCCATTGCCGGTGGCCACCCTGGAGCGGCTGCTGCTGGAGCGTTCAGAGACTCCGTGAAATCTCCTCGCGCAGGCACTCGATCAATCCACGGTGAGTCGCGCTCAGGCGCTCGGCGCCGCTGACCAACGCCAGTTCCGACGGCGGCACAGGAGGAAGCTCGCTGCAGATGCGGTGGCTGGGCAGTACGGCACTTTTCGGCAGGATGCTGATGCCCAACCCTGACGTGACCGCCGCCTGGATCCCGGTAAGGCTGTGGCTGCCAAACGCCACTCGCCAACTGCGCCGGGCCTTGTCCAAGGTGCGAATGGCGCGCTGGCGGTAGATGCAGCCTTGGGGAAACAGCGCCAGGGGCAAGGTGTCGAGTTGCATATCCTGGCCCTGGCCACATACCCACACCAAGGGCTCCGGCCAGCTGGCGTGGCACTCGCCGCTGCCGGCTTCGCGCTTGACCAGGGCGATGTCGATTTCGCCGCTTTCCAATTGTCGGCGCAGGTCGGTGCTCATGCCGCTGACCGTCTCCAGCCGCGCCTCGGGGCGGGCACGTACGAAACCCGAAAGCATCGACGCCATGCGCGTCGCGTCGAAATCCTCGGGCACGCCCAGGCGCACCGGCACTACGCTGGCCTCAGTGTCCAAGGCATCGCGGGCTTCGCGGGACAGGTTCAACAGGCGGCGCGCGTAATGGGTCAGCAGTTCGCCGTGTTCGGTGGCACTGACTTGCTGGCCCGAACGGTCGCGCACCAGCAACACCTGGCCGACGCTTTCTTCCAGCTTGCGAATCTGCTGGCTGACCGTGGACTGGGTGCGGTGAACGCGCTCGGCGGCACGGGTGAAGCTGCCTTCGTCGACCACGCAGACCAGCGTGTGCAAGAGTTCCAGATCAAACATGGCGGCAACCTTCTTATCGACAATTCAACTGTGATGTAGAGGTTAATTTAATTTCCTACTAAGGGCGAGGTTTCCTATGCTGCATCGACCACCCACTCTTTTTACAGGTGCTCCATGCCACTCGAACACTCCCCTCGCCCGTTGTGGCTGACCTTTGATTGCTACGGCACCCTGATCCAATGGGATGAAGGCCTGCGTGTCGCCATCGACCGGATCCTGGATCAGAAAGGCGAACACCAGATCGACCGCGAAACGCTGCTCAGCGTCTACGACCACCACGAACACGCCCTGGAGCAAACCCCACCGCACCGCAGCTTTCGCACCCTGGCCGGGCTGAGCCTGCAACTCGCGCTCAAGGAGCTGGGCTTGCCTGCCAATGACCACGATGGTGCGACGCTAACGGATAGCATCAGCGCAATGCCACCGTTTCCCGAAGTGGTGGATACGCTCAAACAGTTGAAGGCCCTGGGCTACAAACTGTGCATCGTTTCCAACACCGATGATGACGTGATCGCCGGCAATGTGGCGCAACTGGGTGGCTACATCGACCGGGTGATCACCGCCCAGCAAGCCGGTGCCTACAAGCCCAACCGCCGCCTGTTCGACTATGCCCATGAACAACTGGGCGTGAGCCTGGATGAAGTGGTGCACATCTGTGCCAGCCCGCACCTGGATCACGCCGCCGCGCGAGATATCGGTTTTCGTTGCGTATGGATCGACCGTGGCACCGGTCGCCAATTGCTGGCCGACTACACGCCCGACGCGATCCTGCCAACCCTCGACGGCGTTCCCGAACTGTTCAAGTCCTTGGGGTGGTGAACCATGGCCCATACCTTCACGCCCTCCTCCCTTGGCCCGCGCGCCGGGCGCTGGAATCTCGATAGCCTGGCCGCCATCGACGCCCGCGTAGAACTCGCGGCTTGCCTGCAATTGGCGGCGCTGCATGGCTTGGAAGAAGGCATCTGCAATCACTTCTCGGCGATGGTGCCGGGGCATGACGATGTGTTTTTCGTCAATCCGTTCGGCTACGCCTTCGAGGAAATCACTGCGTCCCGTCTGCTGGTGTGTGACTTTCTCGGCAACGTGATCGACGGCGACGGCACGCCGGAAGCCACGGCGTTCTACATCCACGCCCAGCTGCATCAACAGCAGCCGCGCATCAAGGCGGCGTTTCATACCCATATGCCGAATGCGACGGCACTGTGCCTGCTGCAAGGCCCGCCCTTGTTGTGGCTGGGGCAGACGGCGTTGAAGTTCTATGGGCGCACGGCGGTGGATGAGGATTACAACGGCCTGGCGTTGGATAACGGTGAAGGTCAGCGTATCGCTGCAGCGTTGGGCGATGCCGACATTCTGTTCCTGAAGAATCATGGAGTGATGGTGGCTGCGCCGAACATCGCCGAAGCCTGGGATGATCTGTACTACCTGGAGCGGGCGGCCGAGGTGCAGTTGAAAGCCATGGCCAGCGGGCAGCCGCTCAAGCCGATTGACCCGGCAGTGGCGCAGGTGGCGTATGAGCAGATGCGTGAAGGCGACCCGGCGAGCGCGAGGGCGCATCTGGACAGTGCGATGCGGCGGTTGAAGCAGCGCGGTTCACTGTTCGATCAATAACAAAATGGGGGCCTGGGCCCCCACTCTTTTGGTTACTGCGCGTTGGCCTTGGCCGCATCATTGATGATCGCCACCACCCGCGCCGGGTTCGACACCATTACCACGTGTACCACGTGCGAAGCCCCCTTGACGTCCACGGTTTCCTTGGAGCCCGCACGGTCAGCCATGAATTTAAGCGCGGCCTCGGGAATATTTTTGTCCGCTGAACCGTATATGAAGTAGGACGGCATGGTTTTCCAGGCCGGGTCACCCGAGGGTTCCTTCAGCGCAGCTTCGGTGATCGGGCGTTGCCCGGCTGCCATCAACTGGGCTTCCTTGGGCGCCACGTCGGCGGCGAACTGGCTGTTGAACTTGTCTTGCTGGATGTACAGGTCGGTCACGCCGTCCTTGGAAATCACGGGTTTGTCCAGGGTCGGGCCGAGGGTGCCGCCAGGGTAACGGCCGGACAGCTCAAACGCGGTCTCGCCTTTTTCCGGGGCGAAGGCGGAGACGTAGACCAGCGCCTTGACCTTGCTGCTGCCATGCACGGCGTTGGAGATCACCGAGCCACCGTAGGAATGGCCGACCAGAATCACCGGGCCTTGGGTGTGTTCGACGATATCGGCCACGTAGTCCGAGTCGGTCTTCACGCTGCGCAGCGGGTTGGCCACGGCGACCACCGGGTAGCCTTCAGCCTTGAGCCCGGCGATCACGCCGTTCCAGCTGGAGGCGTCGGCGAACGCGCCGTGCACCAGCACGACGGTGGCTTTCTGTGGGGCGGCAACACTGGCAGTGGCGACACCGAGGGCGAGTGCGCCGGTGATCAGGGCGGCGGCGACGCGGGAGAACTTGAAGGTTTTCATGAACGTTTGCTCCGTTGGGGGGGGGCGCTCAAGGCGTTGAACGTGAGGCCATGATGCCGAAGCGTGTTTTACAAATGGAGGCTAATAGTCGACGATATGGCGCAGATCGTCTAAACAGATCGTTAATTGAAATCAGGTGAGTCATGGATCGTTTGTCCACACTGCTGGTGCACTTCGGCATCGGTGCCGATACCTTTCACAGTGGGCCGCTGCACGGAGCCCTCGATACCCGCGATCTGCAGCAGCGCGGCCGGGTCTACCTGCTCAAGGACGGCCAGGCCAGCCTGGAAATGCCCGACGGCACCCTGCGCATTCCCGAACCCAGTTTGGTGCTGGTGCCGCGTCCCCTGCCCCATCGGCTGGTGGCGGCCAAAGCCGATGGCGCCCAGGTGGTAGCGGCTTCGCTGCGTTTTGATGGGGGGATCGATAACCCGTTGTCCGTGGCGCTGACCGACACCATCGTGATGCCGCTCAAGCAGATCCCGATGATCGCCGGCACGCTGGACTGGCTGTTCGATGAAGCCTTCGCCGAACACTGCGGACGCGAGGCGGTGATGAACCGGCTGTTCGAGCTGATGGTGATTCAGTTCCTGCGCCACATGATGGCCTATCACAGCATGACCACCGGCATGATGTCGGGCCTGGCTGACCTGCGCCTGGCGCGGGCCATGACCCTGTTGCACAACAACCCCGAACGCCCGTGGACCGTGCAGGAAATGGCGGTTGAGTCGAACATGTCCCGTGCCAGTTTCGCCGCGCACTTCCATAAAGTGGTCGGCCAGACGCCAGCCGACTATGTGCTGAGCTGGCGCGTGAGCCTGGCGCAGAAACGCCTGCGTGAAGGTCGCCCCATCGCCCTGATCGCCGACGAAGTCGGTTACGAAAGCCCCTCGGCGCTGGCCCGTGCGTTCCGGCGCAAGATCGGCACCAGCCCGCGCGAGTGGCTGCAGTTGCAGACGCCGCTACGGGTCCAGCACGCCGCCGCTGTAGCTGTCGGATAAGCGTGTGCCGGTGAACTTGGCGACTACCGAGCCCTGTGCCACCAGGCGCTCACGGTGGCCGGTGACCATGCGTCCGGCCTGGGCGGCGTGCAGGGTCACTTCGGAAGCCGGGTCACCGGGCCGGCCGATAATGCGCGCGAAACGCTGGCCTTCTTCCAGGTCGTCGCCCAGGCCCTTTTCGAACACCAGTACGCCGGCGCAAGGGGCAAGGACGGTTTCCATACAGCCCATGTCGACCACCTCGCCTTGCCATTCAGCAATGTCGGCCACCTCGTCGATCACACCGTTGATGCACAGCCAGGCCCACAGCCCATCCGCGTCCTGTTGCGCCAAGGCGTCGCTGACGTCTGCCTGCCCGCGCAGTTCAATAGTGGCGGCCATTTGCGGCGAAGCGTGGTTGATGAGGGTTTCTTCAAAGGAGCCATCACCGCCTTCATCCCAGACAATCACCAGGTCCACCTGCAACGCTGCCGCCAGTGCCAGGCCTTGTTCGGGCCAGAAGCTGCGGTGGATGTAGAGGTAGGGCAACGCCTCGTCGTCGGTGTGCAGGTCCAGAATCAAGTCGGCATCGGCCGCCAGTTGCACCAGGCGTTTCTGCCATTGCGCCAGGTTGCTCGCCGGGCGCGCCATGGCCAGCGAACAATCGAAAGCACGGTTGAAGTTCTGCCCGGTGGCTTCGTGAAAGCGCCCGAGCAAGCGGCCCTGGCGAAACTGGCCGATACCAAAGGGATTGGCTTGGGGCACCACGGTGACCGTGCCTTTAAGTCGGCCCTGCTCGGCGCACGCCTGCAAGCGCGGCAGGAGTTTATGCAGCACCAGCATCCCGGCGATTTCGTCGGCGTGCACACCGGCCTGCAGGTGCACCTTCGGCCCGCGCCCGTCGCCGTCGAAGCGCCAGGCGCCGATGTGCAGCACATTGCCGGAATCGCCCGTCACCTGCCACGAAAGGTCTTTCGCCATGCCTTGCCCTCCTCTGATCAATTAATCGGTAGAGATTGAACACATGTTCAACTAACCTGAGCGCTGTGCTGTTCCATCCAAGGCCTGCCCATGAACCCCGAGCTGCCCAAACTGCGCCGTGCCGATCCCGACGAACGCCGGGACCTGCTGATTGCTGCCACCCTCACCTGCCTGGCGCGCGATGGGCATGCGGGGATTTCCGTGCGCCGTATCGCTTCCGAGGCCGGGGTGTCGGTGGGGTTGCTCAACCACCATTTCGGCAGCATCGATGCGCTGATTGCCGAGACCTACCACAAGCTGGCCAACGAACTGACCAGTGCCCTCTGGGCGCACGTGGAACAGGCCGAAGGCCCTGCCGCGCGCCTGGATGCATTCCTCAGCGCCTCGTTCTCGCCCCGGGTCATGGACCCCGACCTGCTGGGCGTGTGGGTGGTGTTCTGGAGCCTGATCCGCCATTCGCCCCACGTGAACCAGTCCCACGAAAACAGCTACCACGCCTACCTGGCATTGATCCAACAACTGCTGGACGATCTGGCCCGCAGTGAAAACCTGCTGATCCACGACAGCCACCTGGCCGCCATCGGCTTATCGGCGATGCTCGACGGACTCTGGCTCGAGGGGTGCCTCAACCCCGGCACCTTCAGTCCCGCCAACGGGCTGCACATCTGCCGCTGCTGGGTACAGGGGTTGCGTCAGGGTGCATTCGGCGCCGACCACGTCCTGTGACACCGGATGCCGTGCGCTGAGCATGGCCAGGGTGCCGCTGATGGCGATCAACACCGCGCCGATGATCAGCGAGCCATCCATCAATGTGCCCCACACCAGGCTCGACAGGATGAACGCCCAGATCAGCCCGGTGTATTCAAACGGCGCGAGTAATGTCGCGGTGGCGCGGCGGAAGCTGGCAAACAGCAGGAATTGCCCGATACCGCCGACCAAGCCCGCCGCCAACATGCCCAGCCAGGCCGGCGTGGGCGCCGGTGTGTGAGTCCAGGGCAAGGTCACGCCCATGCACAGCACAAACACGACGTTGGTGATCAGCATTTGCTCCAGCACCGAGCTGCTCGGGTCGACCTGGCGCAACTGGATATAGGTAAACGCCCAGCACAGCGCCGCGCCCAAGGTCAGGGCGATGGGCCACGGGTCGAGCATATGCGTAGGACGGCAGGCGATGACCACCCCGACAAAGCCGATGATCAACGCGATCCATTGACCACGGCTGGCGCGCTCCTTGAGAATCAGTGCGGCCAGCAGCGTGACCATGATCGGCGCAGAGAAATACAGCGTGGTCATTTCCGCCAGGCTCAGGTCCTTGGCCGCCGTGTAGTACAGCAACCATGCGAGCAACGACAACAAGCCGCGAATGATCAGCAAGCGCCGGCTCACCGACGTCCAGGCACTGCGCACCAGGCCCATGCGCCCGGCGATCAAACATGCGACCACCACCACCAGGCTGCGCCAGAACAGGATGGTGAACACCGAGTAATCGGCCACCAGCCACTTGACCACCGCGTCCTGCAACGCCAGGAACAAATACGCCAGCGAACACAGGGCAATCCCTTGCAACGAGCGGTCCTGTTTCATCCGGCCGACCTGCGCAGCGGCGTACCGCGCCGTTCGGCGATGGCGTAGACGCCTTCGATGAGAAAGGTCAGGCACAGGTAGACCGCCGCCACCAGCAGCAGCGGCTGATAGATCTGCAAGGTCTGCGCGCGGACCACGTTGGCCGCGCCCAACAGGTCGACCACGGCAATGGTCGAGGCCAGGGCGGTGGATTTGAGCAACATCACGGTCTCCCCGGCCAAGGTCGGCAACAACAGGCGCATCGCCCGTGGCAAACGCACGCGCAATAAGGCCTGCCGCGGCGTCATGCCGAATGCCGAGGCGGCTTCCATTTCGCCCTTGGGCACCGCCAGCAGGCCACCGCGGATCACTTCGCCGACGTAGGCACCCACCGACAACACCAGGGCAAACACGATGTACCAGTAGCCGTCACGCAAGTACGGCCACAGAAAGCTGCCGCGAATCATCGGGAACTGGGCAAACAGACTGCCCAGCCCATAATAGAAAATGTAGATCTGGATCAGCAGCGGCGTGCCGCGCAACACACTGGTGTAGGCCAGCGCGCCACGGGCCAGCCATTTGCGCCGCGACAAGCGCGCCAACGCCACCAGCACCGCCAGGGCAAAACCCAACACCGCCGAGATCACCAGCAGCGACAAGGTGGTCTGCAAGCCCTTGGCGATCAGGCCGGCGTAATAACTTATCCATTCAGGCATGGCCCGTTCACTCGACAACCGGCATCCAGCGACGGATTCGTCGCTCCAGGCGCCCGGACAGGTAGTTGGAAGCCAGCGTCACCAGGTAATACAAGGCGGCGGCCGTGAGGTAGAACAGCAGGTACTGGCGGGTCGAGCCTGCGGCCTGCTTGGCGGTGTACAGCAATTCGTTGGTGCCGACCACGCTGATCAAGGCACTGTCCTTGATCAGGTTAATCCACAGGTTGGACATGCCGGCCAGGGCGAACGGCGCCATGATCGGCAAGGTCACCCGGCGGAACAGGCCAAACCCGCTCAAGCCAAACGCCCGCGCCGCTTCGATCTGGCCGTGGGGAATCGCCAGGATCGCCGCGCGGAAGATCTCCGACGCGTAGGCGCCCTGCACCAGGCCCAACACCAGGATCGCCACCAGCGGGCCGCTGATGTTCATCTGCTCGAAGCCCATCCCCAGCATCAGCGCGTTGAGGCCCATGGAGCCGGCGTAATACAGCAGCAGGATCAGCAGCAGTTCCGGCACCGCACGAAACACCGTGGTGTAGCCGCGCATCAGCAGCGCAATCGGGCGTGGCGCACTGAGCTTGGCGCAGGCCACCACCAGGCCGATCAACACACCCACCGCAAACGAGCCGGCGGAGATTTGCAGGGTCATCCATAACCCTTTGAGCAACGCATTGCCCCACCCTTGTTCGCCGAAGCTTAAGAGGTCGAGCATTATTCGGTCTTCTGGGCGACTTGTTGATAGGGGCTGTCACAGGTCTTGCTGACAAACGCCGGGGTGTCACCGCGCTTGCACGGGCTGACCGACAGCCCGAAATAGTGCTGCGACAGGTCGTCGTAGTCCTTGCTCACCAGCAATTCGCCGATGGCCTTATCCAGCCGCGCCTTGAGCGCCGTGTCTTCCTTGCGCAGGCCGGCGCCGACACCTCGGCCGATGATCGGGTCATAGGGCACGCTGGCAATATGCGCCAGGCCGCTGGCTTCAGGCGTCTTGACCATCATGGCGATGGCGGTGTCATCGGCCATCATGTAGTCGATACGCCCGGCGATCAGGTCGGCGTTGGCCGATTCCTGGGTGTCGTAGTACTTCAGGTCCGCGATGTTTTCGTAATACTTCTTCAGGTAGTTGGCGCTGACCGTGGAGATCTGCACGCCGATCAACTTGCCCTTGAGGCCCGCCGGGGAGATCTCGACTTCGCTGCCTTTAGGGCCGGCAACACCCAACAGGGAATCGTAGTAGGCGCGGCTGAAAGCGATCTGTTTTTCACGCTCATCGGTCACCGACATCGACGAGAAAATCACGTCGATCTTCTTCGCCAGCAACGAGGGAATAATGCCGTCCCACGCCACTTCCTTGATCTGGCACTCGGCTTTCATGCCTTCGCAGAGTTTGTGGATCAAGTCCACTTCAAAGCCGGACCACTGGCCGTTGCCGCCTTTAACGGTGAAGGGCGGATAGGGTTCCGCGGCGACCGCAAACACGATGGGCTTTTCCGCCGCCTGGGTGAAGCCTGCAGCCAACGTCAACACAGCACTGCTCAACCACGTTGCCATACGCTTGGATTTCATGATTTTGCCCCGTCTTTTTATGGAGTTAGCGAGTTTGATGCGCGTTGACGAACTGTCGGCAACGTTCACTGCGTGGGTCGATAAACACCGCATCCGGCGAGCCGGTTTCTTCGATCATGCCTTGGTGCAGAAACGCCACTTTCGACGACACATCCCGGGCGAACGCCATTTCATGGGTGACCAGGATCATGGTGCGGCCTTCCTCGGCCAGGGAGCGGATCACCCGCAGCACTTCGCCCACCAGCTCCGGGTCGAGGGCCGAGGTGGGTTCGTCGAACAGCATGACTTTGGGACGCATGGCCAGCGCACGGGCAATCGCCACCCGTTGCTGTTGGCCGCCGGAGAGGAACGCCGGGTATTCGTTGCGCTTGGCGGCCAGGCCGACGCGGTCGAGCAAGGCTTCGGCGCGTTCGATGGCCTCGGCACGGCTTTCGCGCAGGACCTGGGTGGGGGCTTCGATAAGGTTTTCCAGGACCGTGCGGTGTGGCCACAGGTTGAAGTTCTGGAACACCATGCCCAGGGTCGAGCGAATGCGTACCAGCTGTTTGGCATCTGCGACCAGGGGCGCGCCGGGCCGACCGTAGTTGAGCTTGATGCTTTCGCCATCCACATGGATGCTGCCCTGGTCCGGCACTTCGAGCATGTTGATGCAGCGCAGCAAGGTGCTTTTACCCGAGCCGCTGGCGCCGATCAGCGAGATCACGTCGCCTTCGTGGGCCGTGAGGGAAATGCCCTTGAGTACTTCGATATTGCCGAAGCGTTTGTGCAGGTCGATGACCTCGATCATCTTTTTGACTGCGGCCGGCGGCACCCCTTCGATCCTGGGCGCCGCCGCAACACGCGGCTCACCGGCCAGCTTGGCGACAAATTGCACGATGCGTTGGCAGGCTTCGCTCAGGCGCTCTTCACCCAGGGTGAACGACAAGCGCACGAAACCCTGGGCCGACTCGCCAAAGGCGGCGGCGTCGAGCACCGAAACCCCGGCTTCCCGAAACAGGCGCCAGGCAAAGTCGAGGGAGCCCAGGCCGGTGCCGCGTACATCCACCAGCACAAACATCCCGGCTTGCGGCGCCTGCACCTGGATGCCTGGGCACGCACTCAGCCCCCTCACCACCAGGTCGCGTCGGCGCCGATAAATCTCGCGCATGCCCTGGGTCACCTCGTCATGGGCCAGTACGGCGGCGGTGGCGGCTTCCATCACAAAGCCCGGCAGCCCGTAGAGCATGCTGAGCACCAGGGTCTCGGCGTGGGCGACCATCTGCGGCGTGGCGATGATCCAGCCAATGCGCCAGCCGGTCATGGCATGGGACTTGGACAGGCTGCCAATCACTACGCAGCGCTCGGCCATGCCCGGCAGCGCTGCAAGGCTGTGGTACTCACCGTCGAACACCAGGCTTTCATAGACCTCATCCACCACCACCCACAGGTCGTGGGCGATGGCCAGGTCGGCAATGGCTTGCAGTTCGTGCGGGTTGAGCACCACGCCGGTCGGGTTGTTCGGGTTGGAGAAGAAAATCGCCCGCGTACGCGGTGTGATGGCTGCGCCGAGCAACTGGGCATCGAGGCGAAAGCCGGATTCCGGCGAACAGGGCACACGCACCAGCGTCGCACCGCTGGCCTTGAGCGTGGCCTCGTAGGTGACGTACATCGGGTCGAGCACCAGCACTTCATCACCCGCTTGCAACAGACACAGGGAGGTCACGAATAACGCGTTCTGTGCACCGGCCACCGTGATCACGTTGTCGGCGTTCAGCGGACGGCCCAGGGTCTGGCTGTAGCGTGCCGCAATGGCCTCGCGCAATGCCGGGCGACCGGGAATTTCGGTGTAGTGGGTGTCACCTTCGCGCAAGGCGCTCACGGCGGCGTCGGTAATGAAGGAGGGCGTGGCGAAATCCGGATCGCCAACGCTGAGGATGATGATGTCATCGCCCTGGCTGGCCGCCTGGAATGCGGCGTGGTGGATGTCCCAGGCGGCTACGCCCTGCCCTGCAATTCGTTCGACGAAGGGGGAAAACCGCATGCCAGAGCCTCTCGTTCAAGAAGAAACAGCGCGAACCCGTTACGTGACAAACGGGTGGATGCGGTCAACATAGTTCAAACTGAACAGTCGTTCAATGGGTAAGTTTGCGGCGGTGTCGTTTATGCTCCAAAGAGGTCGTTGTGGTGATTTTTGTCGGTTTACAGCTGGCTCATCAGGTCACAGCGATAGTCCTGCAATTCGCCGGCCGAGCCGAGGTTCAGCTCGCTCAACGTGACATGGGTGCTCAGCAGCACGAAATTGCCATCGGCACGCGCTGCCATCAGCAGGCTGTACTGGCTCATCGAGTCGCCCTGGGCGTCCACATAATCACGCAACACTGCCAGTGGGTCGCGCAGCTCGGCATCGGCCGCCGACAGCAGCCGGGCGCTGTAGGTGTGCCCCATCAACTGCACCGGTAGCGTGCGCCATTGCTCATCCAGCACTTGCTGGTTGAGCGTGCTATAGACGTCCGGGCGCAGGCAGGCGATATGCACGTGCAACTGGTTCTGGGAGCGGCCGTAGCGAGAGTTGATCGCCACCGAGACGAACTGATCGGCAATGGGTTTTTTCAAGCCCTCGGACAACACCCGCCGATGTTGCCAGGCCTGGGTGAAGTAATGCGGCAGCAGCTCGCGGCCAAGGGCCGGGTCTTCAATACCGGTGACCTTGTCTGCCGGCATCAGCAGGTTGTGCAGCGGGCCGTTGCGGTCTTTGTACAGGACGTAGCCGCGGGCCAGGTCCACCGCCAGGCAGGGGTCGGGCTTGAGCTGCTGTTGCTGGTGGGGCACACATTGCTGGCTGACGGTCTGCCACAAGGCATCCGGGTTTCCCCGCCACTTCCAGGCCCCCACGAGCACCAACCCACAGAGCAAACCACCAGCGATCGTGACTACGGAACCGCGCTTCATGCAAAAACCTCGACGTACAGGGATGTTGTGTGTGTTGCTGGCGACATCCCTGTCGCAGGGTTAACGCTTGGGCGGGGCCAAAAATTCCGGGCCGATCGGATCTTTTATCGTGCTGGCCAGAATACGGTCGATATGCGTCAGGTCTTCGGGCGTCAGGTGCCAGCCGAAGGCTTCTTCGTAGCCTTTCAACTGCTCAGGTCGCCGGGCGCCCCACAGGGCGATGGTCGGGCCTTGATCAAGCACCCAGCGCAGGGCCAGGGCCAGCACCGATTTGCCGTGGCACTCGCGGGCATACATATCCAGCGCGGCCACGGCGGCCAGGTATTGTTCGAAACGCGGCGCCTTGAACTTGGGGTCGAGCTTGCGTACGTCATCGCCAACAAAGCGGGTGGCCGAGTGCATGCTGCCGCTCAGTAAACCTCGGCACAGCGGGCCGTAGGCCAACACCACCAGCGAATGCTGCTTGGCGTAGGGCAGGATGTCGCTGTCGATGGCCCGTTCGAACAGGTTATAGGGCGGCTGCACCGTGGCCAGTGCGGTGTACTGGCTGAAATCGTCCATTTGCGCGGAAGAATAGTTGCTCACGCCGACCGCGAGGATCTTGCCTTCACGGCGCAGGCGTTCCAGTTCATCAGCGGTTTCTTCCTGGGCCACCAGCGGGTCGGGCCAGTGGATCTGGTACAGGTCGATGTAGTCGGTTTGCAGGCGCACCAGGGAATCTTCGACTTCCTTGCGGATGCGCTGGGCCGTGGCGTTGCGCCGGGGTGTGCCGGTGTCCCATTGCAGCCCGGTCTTGGTCGCGATCACCGCGCTGTGGCGCACGCCGCGCAGGGCTTTGCCGATCAGCTCTTCGGACAGGCCAAAACCGTACACGGGCGCGGTGTCGATCAAGTTGATACCGATGGCCAGGGCATGGCGCAGCGTGCGGATGGCTTGTTCATTATCCGCCCCACCCCACAGGTGCCCGCCCATGGACCAGGTGCCGAGGGCAATCCGCGAGACCGTTTGGTCGATGCCGGCAATTCTGATGGTCTCAACGTGCATAAAAAAATCCCATGGCGCGCAATAATGCTTAGAAAAACAATTACTCTAAATCATCTACGGTTGAATCGGGCTCAACGCCGCATACAGCCGAATTCCCGCTCAAGAGACTTGAAATGGCTGCTTTCAACCGCTCCGAATTGGCTGATCTCAACGTGTTCATGGCGATCATCCGCCGCCGCAGCTTCCGCCACGCCGCCCATGAACTGGGGGTGACCACCTCGGCGTTGAGCCACACCATGCGCAACCTGGAAACCCGCCTGGGCGTCAAGCTGCTCTATCGCACCAGCCGCGCCGTGGAACCCACCGATGCGGGCTCCCTGTTGGCGGAAAAACTCCTCCAGGGGTTTGCCACCATCAAGGACGGCCTCGACACCCTGGAGTTGTACCGCGAGGCACCGATCGGCCGCCTGCGCCTGAATGTGCCACGGGACGCGGCGGTCTTGCTGCTGGCGCCGATTCTTGGGGACTTTTGCGCGGCTTACCCGCAACTGCGCCTGGACCTGATCGTGCAGGACCAGATGATCGACATCATCGCTGAAGGTTACGACGCGGGTATCCGCTACGGTGCCACCGTGCCCCAGGACATGGTCGCTGTACCGCTGACGGCTGAGCTGCGCTGGATCATGGTCGCCTCCCCCACCTATCTCGCCCGACGGGGCACGCCCCAGGCCCCCAAGGACTTGCTGGAGCATGCCTGCATCCGCATGTACCTGGGCGACAAGACCACCTACAAGTGGGAATTGGGCAACGGCACACGGCAACAACGCATCGACGTGCCCGGCCACTTCAGCGCGGCCGATACCGAGACTATCGTCAATGCCGCGCTGCAAGGGGTGGGGATTGCCTACTGCCTGTCCAATCGTGTGGAGCAGGAGCTGAAAGAGGGGCGCCTGGTGGAGGTGATGCCTGACTGGGCCTGCATGGGCGAGCCGCTGTGCATGTATTACCCCAGCCGGCGCCAGTCACAGCCGGGGTTGCGGCAGTTGATGGATATGATCCGGATGAAAACCATTGGCTCACAGATGATCGAGTGACGCTCAGTCCTGGTTTTCGGTATTGCCCACATCCGCCGCGTCATCCAGATCGTTGAGCGGCACTTCTGCATCGTCCATCAGTGAACCCGGGTCTTCGTTACCTGGGTCGTTGAGTTCATCGTCGAGTTCTTTGGACATGACCGTCTCCTCTAACCGCCTTGGGTGTCGATATCGGCATCGGTTTCAGGCTTGGGCTCAGGCTTGGGCTTGAAGTCTGGACTGTAGTCGTTTTCCTTGGCCTTGGGGTCTTTGGCCGGAACCGGGTCTTTGGGCGCATCCGCACCGGTGGCGGGTTGTTTGTCTGTGCTCATGGTTACCTCTCGGAAAATATCGCCTGGGTAGAGTTAAGGTCATGCCCAGGGCGGTGAAGTTCCATCGGCTTACGACCCTGGGTTGTCGACCTGAATGTAAAACGCATAAGCGGCGAGCAATACCCAGAACACCATGAACAGCCACGGCGCGCGCATGGAGAACAGCAGCGACTTGCGATAGCCCTTGTGGGACGACTCCATTTCGGAAAACAGCGGTGACTCGTCGTACGCCATGCCCATTACCGGCTCGCTGCGCAACAACTCGCTTTGCTTGAAGTGCCAGTGGTCGATGATGTCATACGCCGCGCGTATCCCTGGCCAGGCGTTGAGGGAACTGAGGATGCCCAGCGCCGCGAGGAAAATCGGCACCACCACGGTGAACAGCTTGCCCCACTCGGGGTTGAGGTTGCCCATGCCGGAGACGAAGGCGATCACCAGGAAGGACTGCGCGGTGAGATAGGCGTCCGTACGGTTGGCGAGAATGGTGGTTTCGTATTGGATTTCACGCCGGTAGAAGTCCAGGCGGTCCTTGGGCGAACCGAAGATCTTGGCGTTGTGTTCGCTGTGATCGGGCAGGCTCGATTCCGGTGTCTCTGGTGAAATGATTCTGGGCACGTCGGTGCTCCATGCAGGTTCGTGTGCTGTTAGAAGAATCGCGGGCGGATGAAGTTCAAGTTTGTTCGTGCACCAAGTCGGAGCATGGGGTGCACTGTAGTGAGCGGGCTTGCCCCGCGCTGGAGTGCGTAGCGCTCCCGCTTTTGGTGGGGCCGCTGCGCAGCCCAGCGCGAGGCAAGCCCGCTCACTACAAAAGCCTGTCAGCTGGACAGCTTGAATAGGGTTTCCGGCACAAGCATTGCTTTATCCATTCATCTGCCCGGATACAGGAGCATTGGTTACCCCCCGACCCAGAGCCGACCCCCATAAGAAAGTAAGGACCAGGCCCATTGGCACCCACCGCCACGGGCTCATAAAAAATGCGTTTTTTGAAACGGCAGTGCCACCTGTTCCCCTCGGCACTGACAAGGTACTGGAATGGCTCGATCTTTCTTTGATGAAATGAATGACGCAAACGGCGTGTGCCGTGCGCATTACCAGGATTTTTCCCGCTGGCTGGCGAATACGCCGCCGGAACTGCTGGCCCAGCGTCGCCGTGAAGCCGATTTGCTGTTCCACCGCGCCGGAATCACCTTCACCTTGTATGGCGACGAGCAAGACACCGAGCGCCTGATCCCCTTCGACATCATCCCGCGCAGCATCCCCGCCAGTGAGTGGAGCGTGATCGAACGCGGCTGTATCCAGCGCGTCAACGCGCTGAACATGTTCCTCGCCGACATCTACCACGACCAGCGCATCATCAAGGCCGGGATCATTCCGGCAGACCAGGTGCTGGGCAACGAGGGTTACCAGAAGGCCATGGTCGGGCTGGACCTGCACCGCGACATCTATTCGCACATTTCCGGCGTGGACCTGGTGCGCGATGGCGACGGCACCTACTACGTGCTGGAAGACAACCTGCGCACCCCCAGCGGTGTGAGCTATATGCTCGAAGACCGCAAGATGATGATGCGCCTGTTCCCCGAGGTGTTCGCCAAGCAGCGCATCGCACCGGTGGACCACTACCCCAACCTGCTGCTCAAGACCCTGAAAAGCTCAAGCCGCCTGGACAACCCCAACGTGGTGGTGCTGACGCCCGGTCGCTTCAACAGCGCGTTCTTCGAGCATGCGTTTCTGGCCCGTGAAATGGGCGTTGAGTTGGTTGAGGGTGCGGACCTATTCGTGCAGGACCTCAAGGTGTTCATGCGCACCACCGACGGCCCCAAGCCAGTGGATGTGATCTACCGGCGTATCGACGACGCTTTTCTCGACCCCAAGGCCTTCAACCCTGAGTCGATGCTCGGCGTGCCCGGTCTGGTCGCCGCCTATTGCGCAGGCAATGTGGTGCTGGCCAATGCCATCGGCACCGGCGTGGCCGACGACAAATCGATCTACCCCTATGTGCCGGAAATGATCCGTTTCTACCTGGACGAAGAACCGGTGTTACAGAACGTACCGACTTTCCAGTGCCGTAAGCCGGATGAACTGTCCCACGTGCTGGCCAACCTGCCGGAATTGGTGGTCAAGGAAACCCAGGGCTCCGGCGGTTACGGCATGCTGGTCGGCCCGGCCTCCAGCGCCGCCGAGATTGAGGATTTCCGCCGACGCATCAAGGCCAGGCCCCACGCCTACATTGCCCAGCCGACGTTGAGCCTCTCCACCTGCCCGACCTTTGTCGAAAACGGCATCGCCCCACGGCATATCGACCTGCGGCCGTTTGTACTCTCGGGCAAGGAAACCCGCTTGGTGCCCGGTGGCCTCACCCGCGTGGCGCTGAAGGAAGGCTCGTTGATCGTCAACTCGTCGCAAGGCGGCGGAACCAAGGACACCTGGGTGGTGGAGGGCTGAGTATGTTGAGTAGAACCGCCGCAGATCTGTACTGGATGTCCCGTTACCTGGAGCGCGCCGAGAACCTGGCGCGCATGCTCGAAGTCAGTTATTCCCTGTCATTGATGCCCCAGGCCGGGCGCAGTGACGGCCTCGATGAGCTGGCCATGTCGTTGCTCAGCAGCGGCACCCTGGACAGTTACCTGGAGCGCCATAAACAGCTGGACGCCGAGCGCATGCTGCACTTTTTCGCCCTCGACGAAGAAAACCCGGCGAGCATCTACAACTGCCTGCGCGCCGCACGCGGCAATGCCCACGCGGTACGCGGGCGCATCACCGCCGACATGTGGGAAAACCTCAACGCCACCTGGCTGGAAATGCGCAGCATCGCCGCCGGCGGCCTGGCGCGGCATGGCATCAGTCACTTCTGTGATTGGGTCAAGCAGCGCTCGCACCTGTTCCGGGGGGCGACGTCCGGGACGATCATGCGCAATGACGCCTATCGGTTTATCCGCCTGGGCACCTTTGTCGAGCGCGCCGACAACACCCTGCGCCTGCTGGATGCGCGGTACGAGATGTTTGGCGAGGAGTCGGAAGAAGTCAGCGACTTGTCGGCACGCGGTTATTACCAGTGGAGCGCCCTGCTCCGCGCGTTGTCGTCGTTCGAGGCGTATACCGAGCTGTACCCGAATGCATTGAATGCCCGCTCCGTGTCCGAGTTGCTGCTGTTGCGCAGTGATGTGCCGCGTTCGTTGCATGCCTGCATCGAAGAACTGAGCCATATCCTGGCGGACCTGCCCGGCAGTTATGGGCGCACGGCGCAGCGTTTGGCAGCGGAGTTCGAGGCGCGGCTGAGGTATACCGGGATCGATGAGATTCTTGAGGAGGGATTGCACGCCCGTCTCACGGACTTTATCGACACCGTGCGCGAGTTGGCGCGGGCGATTCACAGCTCGTACCTGGAGATGGTCTAAGTGCGCTTAGGTCACTTATCTGTAAGTTAGGGTGATTGACCCTGTTTGGATACCGCTCTTATGTTGGGCAGGTGAAATACCTTCCCACCATAAGAACAGGTACAGAACATGTCCGAACTCACGCTCAACACTGCAGCGGCACACACCCTGCAACGCTGGCATGCCATGTTGGCCAATCGTGACCTCAAGGCCCTGCCCGAACTGTTGGCGCCCGACGCCGTCTTCCGCTCACCTATGGCTCATACGCCCTACCCTGGCGCGCCGGTGGTGTCGATGATCCTCAATACGGTGATCAACGTCTTTGAAGACTTTACTTATCACCGTGAACTCGCTACCGGCGATGGCCTGAGTGTGGTGCTGGAATTCAGCGCACGCGTGGGCGACAAGCAGCTCAAGGGCATCGACCTGATCCGCTTCAACGAACACGGGCAGATCATTGAGTTTGAAGTGATGGTCCGCCCGTTGAGCGGGCTGCAAGCCCTGGGTGAGGAAATGGGCCGGCGCCTGGCACCTTACCTGGCCAAGGCCAAAGGCTGATTACTGGTTTTTCACCAGCACCGGCTCGGCGCTGTATTGCGTCGGAAACAGCTTTTTCAGTTGCGCCACTTTCGGCAGGTCGTTGATCACGATGTAGGGGTAGGACGGGTTCTCGGTGAGGAAGTCCTGATGGTAGGACTCCGCCGGGTAGAACGCCTTGCCCATTTCGATCTGGGTGACGATGGGTTTGTCGAAGGATTTAGCGGCATCCAACTGGGCGATGTAGGCCTGGGCGACTTTTTGCTGCTCGGCATTCTGCGCGAAGATTGCAGATCGGTATTGGGTGCCGGTGTCTGGGCCCTGGCGGTTGAGTTCGGTGGGGTTGTGGGCGACCGAGAAGTAGATCTGCAGCAGTTTGCCGTAGCTGACTGTGCTTGGGTCGTAGGTGACGGACACGGACTCGGCGTGGCCGGTATCGCCCTCGCTGACCGCTTCATATTGCGCGGTACTCGCCGCCCCACCGTCGTAGCCTGAGACGGCGTTTTTCACGCCTTGCACATGTTGGAATACCCCCTGCACACCCCAGAAACAGCCACCGGCGAACACGGCGGTTTGCAGGTTGCCTGAGGTTGCAGGCAGGTCGAGGGCCGGCGGCGCGATGACAACGGCATCGTCGGCGGCGCTGAAGGAGAAGGCTGAGCTTTGGCCGACGAAGGCGGCGAAGGCCAGTGCGGACAGGTATTTGAATACATTCATGGCAAGCACTCCGGGTTAACCAAAGGTAAAGGCATACGCCGACACGTTGGGGTCAAGGAATTCGATGGTGAAGGTGCGGTCCTGCACGGCGCCCGGCTGACGCACAAGCTGGTACAAGCGTTGTTCGGTGACGGTGCCGCTGCCATCCGGGGCCACGTCGGTGCCATGGGCGTCGGCTGGGGCCTGGCCATCGATCGTGACTTTGAAGCGCACCGGTTTTCCATCGGCGCCAGGACCGAGCACCAGATGCAGGTCACGGGCATGGAAGCGGTAGGCGATGCGCCCGCCGGCCTGGTCGAGGGTGACCTGCTGGCCGCCGACGTTCCATTGGCCTTCCAGGGTCCAGTTGTTCAGGGCCAGGGGGCCGGATTTGACGAAGTTCTCGGCACGCTGGGCGCCCAGGTAGGTTTCCGGCGATTGCACTTCGTTCATGTCCGGCGCTTGCTGCACGCCCTTGGCGTCGGCTTCGATCAAGCCGCCTGCGACGTGCTGGGCTCCGGCTTCACGCAGCAATTGCTGGATCACCCGCTCCGACTCGGCATAGTCGCCCTCGCCAAAGTGGTGATAGCGGATCTGCCCCTTGGCATCGGCAAAGTAATGGGCCGGCCAGTACTGGTTGTTGAACGCGCGCCAGACCTTGTAGTTGTTGTCGATGGCCACCGGGTACGTAATGCCCAGGTCTTTCATGGCCTTGGTCACGTTGTTCACGTCGCGTTCAAAGGCGAATTCCGGCGCGTGTACGCCAATCACCACCAGGCCCTGGTCGCGGTATTTTTCGGCCCAGGCTTTCACGTAGGGCAAGGTGCGCAGGCAGTTGATGCAGGAGTAGGTCCAGAAATCCACCAGCACCACCTTGCCCTTGAGCGCTTCGGCGCTCAGTGGCGGGCTGTTGAGCCATTGCACGGCGCCGTCCAGGGGCGGCAGCGCACCTTCGATGGGCAGTGTGTCGCTGTGGTTGGCGGCGGCCATCATTGCGCCCCCCGCCATCATCGCCCCGCCCTTTTGTTCCGGCTTGGCGCTGAGGGTGTCCACCAGGCGTTGCTCCAGGCCGCCGGTGGAGGCAGTCGATAACCGCGACAGCACACCAGTGTCCAGGCCCAGCGCAATGGCGGCCACCCCGGCCAGCATCAGCGCACCCAGGCCTCGGCGCAGCCATTCACCGGCACCCAGGGACTTTTTCATGAAGCCAAAGACTTTACCGCCGACCAACAAGGCCAGCGCGAGGGAGGTAGCAGCCCCGGCGGCGTAAGCCAGCAAGAGCAAGGTAGTGCCGATGCTGGCACCCTGCAGTGCGGCGCCGGTGAGCACCAGCCCCAGGATCGGCCCGGCGCACGGCGCCCACAGCAACCCGGTTGCCACGCCGATCAGGAACGATGCGCCCGGACGCGGCCTGGCATCGGCCCCGGCGGCTTCCGACAGGCGACTGCCGGCGGCCACTAACGGACGCATCAGACGTTCCGACAGCTGCGGCAACAGTAGCGTTAAGCCGAACAGCGCAACGCACAGCAACGCGAGCCAGCGACCGTACTGATTGACTTGCACCACCCAGCCGCCGCCCACCGCCGCGAGCGTTGCCACCAGGGCGAATGTCACCGCCATCCCCGCTAACAGCGGCAAGCCACTGCGCAAAAACGGCTGCCCGGTGCGAGCGAAGACAAAAGGCAGAACAGGCAGGATGCACGGGCTGACGATTGTCAGCACGCCGCCCAGGTACGCGAGAACCAGAAGCCACATGGCAGGGAACCTTATAAGAGAAAGACATCGGCTTAAGCCGCCGTGAACGTCATGGCGGCGCCGTTCATGCAGTAGCGCAGGCCGGTGGGTTGCGGGCCGTCATCGAACACGTGCCCTTGGTGACCGCCACAGCGACGGCAGTGGATTTCCTTGCGCACCACGCCGTAGGACGTGTCCCTGCGACTGGCCACGGCGTTGTCCAGGGGCTGCCAGAAACTCGGCCAACCGGTGTGGCTGTTGAATTTGGTGGCTGAGGAAAACAGCGGCAAGGCACAACCGGCGCAGGCGAAGGTGCCCGCACGGTGTTCGTCGTTCAGCGCGCTGGTGTAAGGACGCTCGGTGCCCTCCTCGCGCAGAATTTCGTACTGCTCGGCAGTGAGCAGGCTGCGCCATTGCGCGTCGGTGTGAGTGACTTCGAAGGGTTCGGCGGCTTCGGCTTCGGTGACCAGGTCGAGCTGTTTGAGCAGCCCGCCGGCCAGGACGGCGACACCCAGTCCGCCACTGGCGAGGAGTAATTGTCGGCGTGAGTACATGGGGCATTCCTCCATAAACATTGAAACCATCCTGAGCCCTGGCCGGTCGCGGAATCCTCACGCAGAGTTAAACAATTCGTGATAACTACACTGTTGCAAAACCCGCACAATGCGCGGACTACAAGCGAAGGTTTCTCTTACATGGATCAGCCAAAACGTGTCCTGGTGGTTGAGGACGATGCCCATATCGCCGACCTGATCTGCCTGCACCTGCGTGATGAACAATTCCAGGTGGTGCACAGCGCCGACGGCACCGAAGGCCTGCGCCTGCTGGAGCAAGGCGGCTGGGATGCGCTGATCCTCGACCTGATGCTGCCCGGCGTCGACGGCCTAGAGATCTGCCGCCGCGCCCGTGCCATGACGCGCTACACACCTATCATCATCACCAGCGCACGCTCCAGCGAATTGCACCGCATCCTCGGCCTGGAGCTGGGCGCAGATGACTACCTCGCTAAACCCTTTTCCATGCCGGAACTGGTTGCTCGCGTAAAGGCGCTGTTACGCCGGGTCGACGCCATGGCGCGTAACCTGAAGATGGACGCCGGCAGCCTCGATCTGGGCCAACTGTTCATCAACCCGCTGACCCGCGACGCCACCCTGCAAGGCCAGCGCCTGGACCTCACCCCACGGGAATTCGACCTGCTGTACTTCTTTGCCCGCCAGCCTGGCAAGGTGTTCTCACGCATGGACCTGCTCAATGCGGTGTGGGGCTACAGCCATGAGGGTTATGAACACACGGTGAACACCCATATCAACCGCCTGCGCGCCAAGGTCGAAGACGACCCGGCCAACCCGGCGCGCATCCTCACAGTGTGGGGTCGCGGCTACAAGTTTGCCGAGAGCCCACCATGAAACTGACCCTGACCCAGCGCCTGTCGGTGGTGTTCGCCGTATTGCTGCTGGTCTGCAGCGGCACCTCGGCCTGGTTGCAGGTGCGCTCCAACCGCATGCATGAGCTGGAGGTGGTGCAAGGCCTGTCCCGCGACCTGGCGGCGCACATTGCCCGCGACACACAACTGATGGACGCCGATGGCCTCAAGCCCGACGCGGTGCGCAACCTGTTCAGCCAGTTGATGCTGGTCAACCCGAGCGTCGAGGTGTACTTGCTCGACATCGACGGCCGCGTGGTCGGCAACGCCGCGCCCAGTGGTCACTTGCTGCGTGATCGGGTTGACCTGGCGCCCATCCGGCGCTTCCTCGCCGGGTTCATGCTGCCGATCCTCGGCGATGACCCGCGCAGCCTTGACGGGCGTAAAGTGTTCAGCGCGGCCCCCCTCATGGCGGGCGGTCAGCAGACCGGTTTCCTGTATGTGGTGCTGCTGGGTGAAGCCCACGACGTGTATGACGCCAAGGATGCCACCGGCATGGCGTTGAAGATCGCACTGTGGTCCATCGGCCTGGTCGCCCTGCTCTGCTTGTTGGCCGGCCTGATTGCGTTCGCCTGGATCACCCGGCCGCTGCGCCAGTTGACCGACAAAGTCGGCCAGTTCGACATCAATGGCGCACCGAAAGCGGCTGAAACCGCTGCGCCGGAACTCACCAGCGGCGATGAAATCGCTGTGCTCGACCATGCCTTCGTGCAGATGGAAAACCGCCTGGGCGAACAATGGCGCGCCATCACCCATCAGGACCAGGAACGTCGCGAAATGGTCGCGAATATCTCCCACGACCTGCGTACGCCGTTGGCCTCGCTGCATGGTTACCTGGAAACCCTGTCGCTCAAGGATGCCAGCCTCAGCCCCGAAGAACGCCGCCGTTACCTCGGCATTGCCCTGGACCAGAGCCGCAAAGTGGGTGGACTGGCACAGTCATTGCTGGAACTGGTGCGTCTGGAACACGGTTTTGTCCAGCCGGTGATCGAAGGGTTTTCATTACCTGATTTGGTGCAGGACATCTTCCAGAAATTTGAACTGACCGCCGAAGCACGCGGTATTACGCTCACCGCGACCTTGCCGCCGCAAGTGCCCACGGTGCTGGCGGACCTGGGCCTGATCGAGCGAGTGCTGACCAACCTGCTGGATAACGCCCTGCGCCACACCCCGGTGAACGGCGAAATTGAGGTGACGTTGTCGCCGGAACCCAATGCTGTCGCCATCACCGTCAGCGACAGCGGCCCAGGCATCGACGCCGAGCTGCGCGAAGGCTTGTTCCTGCGCGCGTTTACCATTGGCGGTGCCCGTCGCGACGGTGGCCTGGGCCTGCGCATCGTGCACCGCATCCTGCAATTGCATGGGCGCAGCATCCGCCTGGTGGATCAACCGGGTCGAGGCGCGACCTTTACGTTTTCCCTAGAAACCCGAGCATCAGCGCGTTGACCTGTTGGGCTTGTTCGTTCTGGATCCAGTGACCACAGTTGGCCAGCACGTGCTGCTCAAGCTGCGGCACTGAATCCGGCATGCGCTTGAGCGTGTGGGCCTCGAAGACCCCGACCGGGTCGCGGTCGCCGATCAGGAACAACGTGGGTTGCAGGACCTGCTGCCCCGCCAGGCACTCAGTGCGTTGCCAGTTGCGTTCAAAGTTGCGATACCAGTTCAGCGGGCCACGAAAACCGTGCTCGGCAAAAGTGTTCACATACACGTCCAAGTCCGCCTGGGAACACCAATGCGGCAATGCACCGGGCGCCGACACGCCTTCGAGCAAGGTGGCGCTGGCTGGCTTGCGCTGTAGAAACACATCCTGGTCCTGCATGAACAGGCGCAAAGTCCGTTCGATATCAGCATTCAACTCCTGCTCGGCAACGCCCTGCGCCTGGAAATACAGGATGTAGTTGAAGCGGTCGGCGTACAGCTCGCGCATGATTTCGATCACCGGCCGCCGTGCGCGCCCAGCGAACGGGACTGACATCGTGATCAAGTGTGTGACACGCTCAGGCTCAAGCAACGCCAGGTGCCACGCCACCACAGCGCCCCAGTCATGGCCGGCCATCACCACCTGCGTATGCCCAAAATGGTCCATGGCTTGCTGGATATCGCCGCATAGGGTCAACAGGTCATAGTCGGCAATTTCACTGGGCGAACTTGTCTGGACATAACCACGCATTTGCGGGGCAAATACGCGATAACCCGCCGCTGCCAGTGCGGGAATCTGTTCGCGCCAGGAGTGCCAGCACTCAGGGAAACCGTGAAGCAACCAGATCGGCGTCCCCTGTTCTGGGCCCGCAATATGAACGCTTAACTCAATACCGTTGACGCTGATGAGGTGCTGGCGCATGGGCATGACCTATTTGAAGGTTTTCCCCAGCGTGGACCATGGCGGCTGAAGCCACCAGCATCATTGATGGCAGGAATGACTCAAGCCACCGCCCACCAACGCGGCAACAACTGACGTACCCGAGCCTCACCAAATCGATCATCGATCAGCATCACCACGCCCTGGTCCTGCTGGCTGCGGATCACCCGACCCGCCGCCTGCACAACTTTCTGGATGCCGGGGTACAGGTAGGTGTAGTCGTAGCCCGCGCCGAAGATCGCGCCCATGCGCAACTTCATCTGTTCGTTGACCGGGTTCAACTGGGGCAGGCCAAGGGTGGCAATGAATGCGCCGATCAAACGGGTTCCGGGCAAGTCGATGCCCTCGCCGAACGCGCCGCCCAGCACGGCAAACCCGATGCCCTGGCTGTGCTCGGTGAATTGGTCCAGAAAGGCTTGGCGCTCGCCCTCGGCCATGCCGCGTGACTGTTGCCACAGCGCGATCTCCGGATGTCGCTCGGCCAGCAACTGCGCCACCTGCTGCAGATAATCAAAACTCGAGAAAAACGCCAGATAGTTGCCCGGCTGTTGCCGGTACTGGCTAGCGATCAACGCAACGATCGGCTCCAGCGAGGCCTCGCGGTGCACGAAGCGCGTGGAGATTGCATCGACGATATGCACCTGCAACTGCTCGGCCTTGAACGGCGACTCCACATCGATCCACGCCGTGTCCGTCGGCAGGCCCAGCAAATCCGCGTAGTAATGACGGGGGCTCAGGGTCGCGGAAAACAACACGCTGCTACGGGCCGCCGTCAACCGTGGGCGGATGAACTCGGCAGGCACCACGTTGCGCAGGCACAGGGTCGAGCTGCTGCGTTTGCCGCCGAGCTGGCGCTTGCTGATGTCGAAAATGAAGTGTTCGTTGAACAGCTCGGCGACCTTGCCGAATTGCAGCACCTCGAAGTAGAAATTTTGCAGGTCGCCGCTGAGGGATTCGGGGTGATCGTTGAAGTATTCGCCCATGGCGCTCGCGCACAGGCTCAGGGCCTGCAGCAGTTTCTCGGGGCGGGCGCTGTAGGCCTGGTACGGCGCAAGTTGGTCTTTATGCAGCGCGTTCCACTCACGGTTGAGGCGTTGCAAGGGTTTCTTCAAGGGCTCCGGGGCTGTGTCGCGCAGGGTCTTGAGGTGGTACTGGTCGAGGCTGGCGCTGTACATCGAGCGGGCCCGCTCGACCAGGTTGTGCGCCTCGTCCACCAGCACGGCTGCGCGCCACTGGTTGAGCTGGGCCAGGCCGAACAACATGGCGCCAAAATCGAAGTAATAGTTGTAGTCGGCGACCACCAGGTCGGCCCAGCGCGCCATTTCCTGGCTCAGGTAATAGGGGCAGACGTCATGGGCCAGGGCCACCTCGCGCAGGTTGCGCTGATCGAGCAGGCGCACCTTGGCGGCGGCGATGCGTGCGGCGGGCAAACGGTCGTAGAAACCCTTGGCCAAAGGGCAGGAGTCGCCATGACAGGCCTTGTCCAGGTGTTCGCAGGCTTTGTCCCGCGCCACCAGCTCCAGCACACGCAGTGGCAGCTCCGGGCTGCTGGCATGCAGCACTTGGGCGGCATCCAGGGCCAGTTTGCGGCCGGGCGTCTTGGCGGTGAGGAAGAACAGCTTGTCCAGTTGCTGGGGCGTCAGGGCCTTGATCAAGGGGAAAATCGTACCGATGGTCTTGCCGATACCGGTCGGTGCCTGGGCCATCAGGCAACGGCCGGTGCTGACCGCCTTGAACACCGATTCGGCAAGCGAACGCTGGCCAGGACGGAAACCAGCATGGGGAAACGCCAGGGTTTGCACGGCGCTGTTGCGCGCTTCGCGGTGTGTCATTTCCTGCTCGGCCCAACCGAGGAACAGCGCACATTGCTGGTTGAAGAAGGGTTCCAGCTCGGCGGCTTGAAAGTGTTGGTTGAGCACTGTCTCGCCTTCGCCGACGATGTCGAAGTAGACCAGCGCCAGGTCGATTTCCGAGAGGTTGAGCTTCTGGCACATCAGCCAGCCATACACTTTGACTTGGGCCCAGTGTAGCTGCCGATGGTTGGCCGGCTGGGCGTCGAGGTCGCCGCGATAGGTCTTCACTTCTTCCAGGCGGTTCGCGTCCGGGTCGTAGCCATCTGCCCTGCCCCGCACCTTGAGCTGCTGGTACTCGCCCTCAAGCGCCACTTCATTCTGGTAGTGCGCGCTGCGCCGCGAGGCGACGGTGCGGTGGCCGACAATGCCTTCCTGGGCGCTGGGCGACGGCGTAAAACGCAGGTCCAGGTCACCGACCTTGGCCGTGAACTCACACAGCGCACGCACGGCAACGTTGTAGCTCAAGCGGACTCTGCCCAACGCACATAACAGACCGTCACCGGCATCTGGTATTCGCCGCAGAATTCCAGCCAGCGCAACTGGTTGTCCTGCAGGCGATCGCCAGGTCCCTTGACCTCGATCATGCGGTAGGTTTTTTGCGCTGGCCAGAACTGGATCAGGTCGGGCATGCCGGCGCGGTTGGCGCGGATGTCCAGCAGCAGCCGTTCAAACCAGTAGCGCAGGTGTTCGGCGGGCAGGCAGGCCAGGGCCTGTTCCAGCAGCTCTTCGCTGAGCAGGTTCCAGAACACGAAAGGTGACTGGATCCCCCACTTGTCGAGGTAACGCTGGCGAATGGTGGCTTTGTAGCGTTCGTCCTGCAATTGCTCGAAACACGCGGCGAACAGCGGTGCACGACGCTGGTGGAAGTCTTCGCTGTGCAGGTCCGCTGGACCGCGTTGGAACGGGTGGAAAAATGAGCCCGGCAGCGGCGTAAAGATCACGTCCCAGCACAACAGGCCAAACAGTGAATTGATCAGCCCGTTTTCAACGTAGTGCACTGGCCCATCGGGCTCGCTGAGGTGGGCCTGCACGCAGTATTCCACCGACATCAGCGGCTCGGGCAGTGCAAGGGCCAGGTCCAGTCGGGTGAGCGGACGTGGCTTCGTTTTGGGCAACGCAGGTTCACCCAGTTTGCGGCGCAGGCGTGGCACGACACGCAATAAATGTTGCTGCTCGGCGGCGCTTTCCGGGGCCTGTTGGGCGGCAGTTGCCAGGGCCATCGCTTGGCCGTAGTCCTCCTGGCGCTCCAGCACGCGAATCAGTCGTGAGCGGGCACCAGGATAGGTACAGGCGCGGTAAATCTGTTCCGCCAACGCCAACTCGGCAATGCGCTCGCAATATTGACCGACCTGGAACAACAACTTAGCCCGACGTTTTTCCAGCCAGGGGTTGTCGCTACTCAGGGTTGCGACCCTGGCAAGTACCTCCTCCAACGCTTCACCGGCTTCAAAGGCCTGCTGGCACTGGTGCAGGAACAGAAAGCCGTGCACATCTTCACGGCTGCGCAGCCCACGGGATTCTGCGCAGAACTCGACTTTTTCGTAGGTGTAGATGCCCAGGTCGGCCAGCACGAATTCCGACCAGTCCTGATGCAGGTTGCCGAAGAACATCAGGCGCAGGCGATCGCACAACTCCATGACGGTGAGGCTGTACAGGGTGTCCGCAAGGTCCGGACACCAGTTGGCAAAACTGCGGCTGTCGGTGAATTGCGCCGCCAGCCCTTCCAACCAATCGGACTTCTTGCACTTGGGCTGGTCGATCCAGGGCTTGAACGCGCCGAGTATCTCGCCTTTTTGCAGCAAGCCGAACAGCGCTTCAAAGGCCAGTGGGGACTGATTGTCGACCCAGCCCAATTCAAGCAATGGTGCCGCCGCGGCATGGGTGCAGCCGATCTCCAGGTAATTGAGCTTGCCTGCCCGAAAATGCACACCCTTGCGCATCACCATGCGCACCAAAAGCGCCTGGGACGCCTGCGGCAACCTGTCAAATTGCTGAATGAAATGCTGTTCGTCCGCATCCAGCAGGTCCGCATAGCGTTGCCCCAGCCAATGCAGGACCTGGCGGAAGTTATGCAGGTAATAGAGCGGGTCTTCGAGGGGGTTGGCCATGGCGTGCAGCGATCAAATACTGGTTATGCATACAGAGTGCCGTCGCCAAGGCCAGGTTGCAATGGCTAATAGATAAATGGCGCCTGCAACTTTTCACATAAAAGTGATCAGATGGGTGAGCCGATGGCGTAACATTTGTTGCCCGCGCCTCTGGCGTGGGACTTTTCAAGGTTAAAGGTAAGGGTTATGAACATGAAGAATTTGGGTCTGCCACTGGTTGCACTCACTTTTCTGGTATTGGCCGGTTGCGCGACGCAGACCGTAGTGACGCTGCAAAACGGCACACAGTATTTGACCAAGGACACCCCGAAAACCAAGACCGCCGACGGTTTCTACGAATTCACTGATATCGCCGGCAAGCGTGTACGGGTCAAGGCCGACGATGTGGCCACCGTGCGCAAGGAAGACTGATTGAGCAATCATGTGGGGGCCTGGCCCCCACATGTGTCTGTCAGACGATGACAACACCCTCCCCCGACCATCCGCTCACCCCAACCAGTGTCACCGAATCCCCGCCCACACTGATCACCGTATCCCCACCGTGCTCACGGTAATCCACACTGCCCTGCACATCCTTGAACACCAGCGTGTCCGTCGATTGATAGCCAATCACCCGGTCCTGGCCGAAATGCCCGCTGAACAGAAAGGTGTTGTGCCCGCTGTTATCGCGGATCGTGTCATTGCCCTTGCCGCCCTCGATAAAGTCCGCGCCCTTGCCGCCCTGGATCAGGTCATTGCCGTCGCTGCCAATGATGAAGGTATTGCCTTTATGCGGCTCGGCATTGCGGTTGAGATCCTGCACCCACGTATTGGCCCGCGCTGGGTCGGACAGGTTGGCGACAATCACCGTGGAATCACGGGTCATCTGCTCGTAGAAACCTGACTCCAGCACCCGCGTCAGGCCATCGCCATAACCCGTGGGCAGGTGCGAGATCCAGGTCGGCAAGTTGACAATGGAAAATGGCAGCACATTCCACAACGTCGAGGCGTAGTGGTCGTTGAAGCTGACGATATTGTCGGTGGTCGACTCATGGGGCTTGTCATGCACGCCTAGGGACGACAGGTTGAAGGACGAGCCCTCCAGCGCACGGAACACCGGGTCGTTTTCATAGCCAATATTCAGCACCTTGTCGCCGGCACTTTGGGTCGGTGACGCATAGGCCACGTAGTTGGCATCCTTGTAGAAGCCGGCCCATTTGCTGTTGCTCAGGTCGGCCATGCTGTTGACGGCCAGCCCGCCCAGGCTGTGGCCGCTGACGACTACATCCTTGCCGCTCAAGCCGTGGGCGCTGGCATAGTCAGCAACGTTCTTGAGCAAACCGCCAAAGGCCTCCCCGGCATAATTCTTCGCGTAATCCTTGGGGCCCAGTGCGGCCAGCAGGTCACTGACCAGGTCGCCGATGGAATCGCTGATCAAGGTTTCCCGAGGCCCTGAGGTGCCGCGAAAGCCAATACCGATCTCCAGTAGCTTGCCGGCGTCATCGTACTTACCCAACACCTCGACCTGGGCCGTGGTGTAACCGGCCTTTTCGCCGAAGAACGTACCCCGCGCATCGACCTTGCCGCCGTAGCCCAGGGTGCTGGCGCTGATCGGTGTCCAACCGGCCTTTTGCACCGCCTCCAGCGCGGCTTTTTCCGAATCCGGGTTCCAGGGGATGCCAGGGATCACGCCCTGGGAATCCGTGCTGCCGAGCAACGCGCCGACCAATGTGGCCGGCAAGCCCAGCCCCAGGCCATTGTGCTGGTAACCCACGGCAAAGCCGTTGTCCAGGTTGTGATAGGAATACAGCGTGATCGCCATCGCGTCGGCGAACAACGCCTTGGAACCCTCGGTGCCGAGGTTTTTATAGTCAAAGATACCCATGTCAGTGCCTCTCTTATTGTTGTGAACACCCAAAATCAACGCCCAAACGCCTCATCGACCTTGGCCAGGTCGGTATCGCGCAGGTTGCCGGCGTAGTAATGCAATTTGGTCCAGGCCATCAGGTAGTCGTACCGCGCCTGGGCCAGGTCTCTGCGAGTGCTGTAGAACTGCTGCTCGGCGTTGAGTGCATCGAGGTTGACCCGCTCGCCCCCCAGGATGCTTTGCTGGGTCGACACCACCAGCGCTTCGGCCGACACCAGCGCCTTCTGATACGCACGCAACTTGCTCACCCCCGACAGGCAGGCACTGAACTGCCGACGCAGTTCGATCAGGGTTTCGCGGGTCTTGCCCTCCAGTTCGTACTCGGCCTGCTCCATGGCGCGGCTGGCCTGGCGCGTGGACGCGGAGATACCGCCACCGGCATACAGCGGCAGGCTGACTTCGACGCCGATGGTGTTGGTGTCATAGCGCTGGTTGTAGGTGTTGCCGCTGTCGGACTCCTGCTGGCGCGAGCTGGCATAGGCCGTGACCTTGGGCAGGTGCCCGGCGCGGTTGCGTTCCACTTCATAACGCGCCACTTCCAACGCCTGGCGCTGGGAGGCGAGCGTAGGGTTATTGCTGATCGCCAGTTCATGCCAAGTGTCGTAGTTGGCCGGCGTCAGGGTGAAGGCGGCAAAGCCCTGATTCAGCGGGGCCAGGTCGTGGATGTTGACGCTTTGCACGCCAATCAGTGCGCCCAGCTCCCGCAGGGACGCGTCCTGTTCATCCAAGGCCTGGATCTCTTCGGCGGTGGCCAGTTCATAGCGTGATTCAGCTTCCAGGATGTCGGTGCGAGTGCCCTCGCCTTGCTGGAACAAATGCTGGTTCTGCTGGAACTGCTGCTCGAACGCCTTCTTCTTCGCGCGGGCGATGTCGATCTGGTCCTGGGCAAACAAGGCCTGGGTGTAATAGGTCAGCACGCGCACCAGCAACGCCTGGCTCTTGTCGCGAAAGCTTTCGTCGGCAAACAGCGCCTGGGCCACGCCTTTGCGGTAGTTGGCGTAGGCCTCGTAGTCGAACAGCGGTTGTTGCAGGCTGAAGGTGGAGCCGTAGCTGTTGTAGTTGCGGTCATCGTGGTAATTGCCGCCGCGCCCGTCCGGCAAGGTGGCCTGTGAATTGTTGCGGCCCTTGTTGTAGTTGTACGAGAGCTTGGGCAACAGCCCGGCGCGGCCGATGGCGCGGTTTTCCAGGCCGGCGTCGCGCTCCTTGATCACTCCGAGGAACACCGGGTCGTTGCGCAAAGCCTGTTCGTACACATCAAACGGGCCCATGGCGGCCTGGGCACTGGCGCTGGTCAACAGCAAGGCGATAAACATGTGCTTCATGTCTATTCCTCGGTCAACGCAGAGCCGGCGCGGTCGAGCAGCGGCTTGAACAGGTAATTGAGCAACGAGCGCTCGCCGGTGCGCACGAACATCTCGGCGGGCATGCCGGGTTTGATCACCAACCCGTGAAGTTTTTCGAACGCCGCTTCGCTGACCGTGGTGCGCAGCACGTAGTAGGCAGCGCCGGTTTTTTCATCGAGCATCTGGTCGGCGGAAATCAGGCTGACCTCCCCCGGCACACGCGGTGTGCGGCTTTGGTTGAAGGCGGTGAACAGAATATCGACCGGCAAGTGCGTGCCGACCTTGTCGACCAAATGCACCGGCAAACGCCCTTCCACTTCCAAGCGCGTGTCCTGGGGCACGATCTCCAGCAGGGTTTCACCGGCACGGACCACGGCGCCTTCGGTGTGCACGCTGAGATTGACCGCAATGCCATCCGCCGGGGCGTTGATTTCACTGTGTTGCAGGTCGAACCCGGCGGAGGTGAGTTGCTGTTCAAGGGTCAGGCTGCGCAATTGCGCGTCGGCCAACTGGCTGCGCACTTCCTTCTGGTATTCCTCGCTGTGCTGTTGCAGTTTCAGCCGCGATTCAAGAATGCCCTGCTCGACCCGGCCGCTTTCGCCGGTATTCTGCGCCAGGTCCTGTTGCACCTGGGACAACTGCCGTTGGTAGTCCATCAGCCGGTTGCGCGGGATGTAGCCGTTGTCCGCCAAGGGTTGCAAGTTGCTCAGTTGATCACGCAGGGACTGGGCCTGGGCGGTCAGGTCGCTGCGGGCGCGGCGCATGCCACCCAATTGCGCGGTGGCGCCATCGATGTTCGCGCGGATCCCGGCCTGTTCGCGGGCAAAGGCCTCGCGGCGGCTGCTGAACAATTGGCGCTGGCCTTCCAGCACCAGCGCCAGGGCCGGGTCGGGATTGGCACTCAGTTCAGCCGGAAAGCGGATGCTGGCCTGGTTGTCGCGCTCGCTCTGCCAGCGCGCCACGCTGGCCCAAGCCATGCGGTACTGGGCTTGCAAGGATTGCACGTCGGCCTGGTGCTGGGTCTGGTCGAGGCGGAACAACGGCTGCCCTTGTTTCACAAGCTCGCCCTCCTTCACCAGAATCCGGCTGACCACGCCGGGGCTCAGGGTTTGCACCGCCTTGCGCTTGCCCGACACCACCACCGTGCCCTGCACCGGAATGCCCTGGTCCAAGGGCGCCAGGCTGGCCCACAGGAAGAAGCCACCCGCGCCGACCACCGTCAGCAGCCAGCCCATGCGGGCGAAGAAATTGGCGTCGTGTTCTTTGAAGCGAGGTTCAACAGTGAGGCTGCTCATGCGCCTGGATTCCTTCCGGCCTGGTACTGACGACTGAAACTCACGCCCGGTTTCTCCTTGGGCGGCTCCTGCTGGCCGGACAACGCCCGCAGCACTTCCTGGCTCGGGCCGAATGCCTGCAAATGCCCTTCGCTGAGCACCAGCAATTTGTCGGCCTGGGCCAGCGCCGACGAGCGATGGGTGACCAGCACCACACTGCTGCCCTGGGCTTTCATCTGCACGATGGCACTGGCCAGCGCGGCTTCGCCGACGGTGTCGAGGTTGGAATTGGGCTCATCCAGCACGATCAGGCGCGGCCCGCCGTACAGGGCGCGGGCCAACGCCACCCGTTGTTTCTGGCCGCCGGACAGGCCGCCGCCGTTGTCACCCAACAGCGTGTCGTAGCCTTGGGGCAAGCGCAGGATCAGCTCATGCACGCCAGCCTGCTGCGCGGCATGTACTACAAGTTCGGGATCAGCCTGGCGAAAACGCGCGATGTTGTCGGCGATGCTGCCGCTGAACAGTTCGATGTCCTGGGGCAGATAGCCGATGTGGGGGCCGAGGTCATCGCGGTCCCAGCGGTGAATATCCGCGCCATCCAGGCGCACCGTCCCGGCCAGCGTCGGCCACACGCCCACCAGCACACGGGCCAGCGTGGATTTGCCTGAGCCTGATGCACCCAGAACGCCGAGCACTTCACCCGCGCCGAGGTTGAAGCTGACTTGATGCAAGGTCGCCACCCGACGCCCCGGCGGGCCTGCACTGACCTGTTCGAAGCTGACCTGGCCCTTGGGCGCCGGCAGCTTCATCTGCTCGACTTCTGGCGCAAACTCACGCAATAAATCATCCAGCCGCTGGTAGGCCAGCTTGGCCGAACTCCATTGCTTCCACACCGCAATCAACTGGTCGATGGGGCTGAGCACCCGGCCCATCAGGATGGAACCGGCGATCATCATCCCGGCGGTCATATCGCCCTTGATCACCAGCAACGCCCCCAGGCCCAGCACCAGCGATTGCAGGCACAGGCGCAGGGATTTGCTCAAAGACGTCACCACCGAGCCGGTGTCACTCGCCTTGTTTTGTAAACCGAGAAACTGCGAATGCACCGCAAACCAGCGCTGGCGCAGCGCACCGAGCATGCCCATGGCCTGGATGGTCTCGGCATTGTTCAAGTGGCTGGTGGCCAGTTGCGTGGATTGTTGGGAATAACCACTGGCCTCGCCCAACGGTTTTTTGGTCAGGTATTCGTTCAGGCAGGCGAGGCCGATCAACAGCACCGCGCCCGCGGTGGCCAATAGGCCGAGCCACACGTTGAACAGGAAAATCACAAACAGGTAGATGGGAAACCACGGCGCGTCGAAAAACGCGAACAGCGCCGGCCCGGTGATGAATTGGCGGATGTGGGTCAAATCGCCCAGGGATTGCCCTGCATGCCCCTGCCCGCTTTTCAAGTTGCGTTCGAAGGCGGCTTTGTACACGCGCAGGTTGAAACGCCGCTCCAGCTGGCTGCCGATACGGATCACGATAAAGCTGCGGATCACCTCAAGCGTGCCAATAAACGCAAAGAAGCCGACGACCATCAGCGTCAACATCACCAGGGTGGTTTCATTCTGGGAGGACAGCACGCGGTCATACACTTGCAGCATGTAAATCGATGGCACCAGCATCAGCAGGTTAATCAATGCGGTGAAACAACCCACACTGATCAAGATACTTTTGTACTCACCCAACGCCTTGAATAACGGCGCGACGGCATGGGACTTCGCCATGGCTTCTGATCTTCCCTGAAACAAATTTCGCGCAATAGTTTCCCCAGCCCCAAACAACGGAGCGGTCAACTAATAAATTCAGTTATAAACTTATAGCGACAACTAAGGTGTGCGTTGCAATACAACTTCCAGGCCGGTAGGCGTGCGACCTTTATATTCGCCCTCTTGCTCTCGGTTGAGGTGGGTTATCCCGCTGCCTTCGGCATTCATCAGCCAGATGCCATCCGGTGTCGGCGTCCAGGTCAGTGGTTTTTCACCGAGCCATTGCGCCGCGCAGGCGACGTCGCCGCCCAAGGCATTCGCCTGTTCCAGCAAGTCCAGTGCGCACACCTGATCCTGCTGGTGCAATTGCCAGTGGCCAGCCAACTGGGCGCTGGTGGGTAATACAAGACTGCTCGCCATCACGTGGGCTCCTGCCGATACGAACATCACCTGCAACACGCCGGTGATCACTTTGAAAAAACGCTGCATCTTCACGCTCCATCGCTAAAGCGCGGCGCCGAAGCGCCGCGCCCGTGCATTACGCCACGATGTCGCTGACAGCTGCCTGGCCGACGGTGGTGACGAGGAAGTCCGCCACGCCGTGCCCGGAGAAGTCCACTGCCAAGGTGCCCAGGTTGGTGCCTGCGGCATAGGTCAGTACAGCATCGCCGGCATGTCCGGTGAAGGCATTGACGAAGGTCAGGCCTGCGCCCTTGGTAATACCCGACAAATCGATCTTGTCCGAACCCGAGATAAAGTCAAAGATCTTGTCCGCAGCGCCTGGCTTGGAATCGGAACTGGCACCGAACACAAAGGTGTCGTTGCCCGCGCCGCCCCATAGTTGGTCCGCACCGCCGCCGCCGTAGATGATGTCGTTGCCGGCCCCACCCTTGATCACGTTGGCCGCGTTGTTGCCGATGATCAAGTCATTGCCGGCGCCGCCGAAGGCGTTCTCGATGGTCACGCCCTTGGCGATGGACACGTTGCCCACCAGGCCGCCAACGTCGGAGAACGACGCTTCATTGAGGTTGATCTTCTGGTTCTGGGTGAAACCGGAGAAGTCCAAGGTGTCGTTACCACCGCCGTCCCACACCGAGAACACCAGCTTGTCGGCATTCGAGGTGGCGCTGAGGAAATCACGCCCGGTGTTGGAGTTGAAGCCGTAGGTGGTGTCACCGGCGCGGGTGTTGTAGTTGGCGCCGTAGAGTTTCTGGATCGCTGCGATGTCATCGATCAGCGGGCCGGACGCGTAGGCTTCGACGCCGCCTTTGCTGAAGTTCTGGTTGGTGTTGCTCTCGCTCCAGTAACTCATGACGCTGTAGCCACGCGTGTCCTGTCCATAGTCCGCGTCTTTGTAGGAAGGGTTACCGGTCCCGGCGTTGTAGTCGCCAGGGTGGTCCAGGCCCAGGGTATGGCCGATTTCGTGGGTCAGGGTCTGGCGGCCGTAGTTGTTCAGGTCCGGCGTTTTGTTCGGCGTGTAGCTGCTGTTGGTCAGGTACCAGGAGGTGCCGTCCAGGCCGCTTTCGTGGTACTTGTCGTTGGTGCCCGGCAGGTAGGCAAACGCGGCCGCGCCGTCCTGGCCACCGCTGTAGTTGCCAAACGTCATGTGGAAGTCACCGCCCGAGGCTTTCTCGGTGAAGGTCACATTGGCCACATCCGCCCAGGACTGCATGGCCAATACGGCCTGTGCTTTCTGCTGGGTGTTGAACTGGCTGAACCCGGTGATGCCATGTTTGTTCATGGTTGCCGAGGACGCCGAGGTGAGGAAGGTGTAGGTCAGATCAATCTTGCCGTTGCCATCCAGGTCACGATAGGCCGCGTTCTCGCGCAACAGGTGGTCAGCTGCCTGATCCACTGAGAACGAAGGTTTACCGTTGACCGTGAGGTTGCCGCCACGGTCATAAAGGTGGCTGAAGCTATCGATTTGCGAGTAAGCGGTGCTGGCTTGCGCCGCCGACACGATAGCCTTGTCTTTTACTTTTGACATAAACGTACTTCCTTGTTTGCAAGTGCATCAGTCTTTGTTCGATAGGAACCTCGCGGGCGAGATCGTCCTATCACTCGCCTCTTTTGAAGGCGTAAGAAAACTGACACAACTTGAAATCTTTCGTCTACATCTTTTCCAGCACTCTAAACCACTCGAACAACAACTTAGTTAAGTCCTGTGCCGTGTTTATTGGGTGGCAGTGGTTTTGTCCGACAAAAAACAGCTGGCTCATATTTAAATATTAAATAGCACTAACGCCGCTCAAGTAGAGCAGCGTCGCTAATTAATGGATCCAATATATTGGCAGGGTGTCATTAGCAACATTAAACAGCCACTACTTGTATTAATAACTTAAGGTGCCCCCTATTACCGGGACACACTCCACCCCGTCTTGTGCAATACCGCCAACAGCGTTTCACCGTCTAATCCGGGCACCTGCACACCTTGATCGGTGAGCATGTCCTCCCCGGCCAGGACCGCATTGATGATCGCCTCTTCCACCGCCTCCGCCGCCGCGCTGAACAGCGGCGAAATATGGTCGTTGTTGACCATCTGCAAGGCGCTGCTGAACGGCAGGCCCTTGCGTCCATAATCCGCTGGCGGTAGATCCTGGTTACCGGTGGCAAAGGCCAGGAACAGGTCACCGCTGGAATCCTCGGTGCCGCCGCCAGTGCGGGCGATGCCGATGGACGCGCGCTGCGCCAGGCGCTGGCATTGGTGCGGCAACAGCGGCGCGTCGGTGGCCAGGATCACCACGATCGAGCCCATGCCCGGCGTGCCTTGCTCGGCAAAGGGCGACGCAATCTCCATCAACTGGCGCCCCACCGGGTAGCCATCCACCCGCAACTCCTGGCGCTTGCCATGGTTGGCCTGCACCAGCACGCCGACAGTCCAGCCGCCCTGTTCCGCCGGCAGGCGCCGCGAGGCCGTGCCGATGCCGCCTTTGAATTCATGGCAGATCATGCCGGTGCCGCCGCCGACCGCGCCTTCCTGCACCGGGCCGGTTTCGGCGTTGTCCACGGCTTCGCGCACATGCTCGGGGCCGACGTGCTGGCCCCAGATGTCGTTGAGCAGGCCGTCATAGGTTTCCATCACCACCGGCATGCACCAGTACACCGCCGGGTCTGCCAGGCGCTCGCGTTCCAGGGCGATCAGGCTGTCGCGCACAATGCCGATGCTGTGGGTGTTGGTGATGGCCAACGGCGTGGTCAACAGCCCCGCTTCGTTGATCCATTCAAGGCCGGTGGCATCACCATTGCCATTGAGCACGTGGTAGCCGGCGAAGCACGGTTGCTGGCGGGCTTCGCCGGCGCGCGGCTGGATCACGCTGACGCCAGTGCGCACGTGCTTGCCGTCGACCAGCGTCTTGATCGTGCTGTGCCCGACCCGGACACCTGGCACATCGGTAATGGCGTTCCATTCACCGGGCGTGCCGAGCCCCAACGTGATGCCCAATTGACGTGCGCGCATAACCACTCCTTACAATTTCTGGAAGACCGGACTCAACCGGCCACTGATGCAATACAGAATCACCGACAGCGCCAGCAAACCGATGATGATCATGATGTCGCGGATCGAAGCCGCCGCCACCAGGGTGACCAACAGATAACCCGCCCCGAGTACCGCGACCAACGCCGGCAGCGGCCACAGCGGCATGCGATAGGGATGCTCGCGATCACGCAGCAGCACCCGGCTCATCAACGCGCTCAACGCCACCACCAGGTACACCAGCATGATCAGCAACACGCTGAACGAGGTCAGGTCGGCCAGGTTGGAGCTGAAACTCAACAGCGCCGAAGGAATCGCCAGGAACAGCGTAGCCAACCAGGGCGAATCCCAGCGTGGATGAATACGCGTGAACAGTTTGTTGATGCTCGGCGTCCACAGCGCGTCGCGCCCGCTGCTGAACACCACGCGGCCGATCTGGATCACGATCGCGACAATCGCATTGAACACCGACAGGAAGATCCCGGCGCTGACCAGCCGCGACAAGGTTTCATTGCCATGGCTGGTCAACAGGTAGCCGATAGGGTCCGGGCTGCTGATCATCTCACTCAGCGATGGCGCACCGATCAACAGCGCAGTGATCGGCACCAGCTCGATGATCACCACCAGGCCGAGGGACCACAGCACCGCCTTGTGTACGCCTTTGCCGCCGCATTTCATGTCCTCGGCCAGCAACACTGCCGGGCCGTAACCATTGTAGGAAAACAGACCGATACCCACCGCGCCGATCACCAGCGCCCACGGCGCCAGGTGCAGCACGCCGTTTTCGACGATCTGCGGCTGGAACAACACACTGGCCGGTTGCACCGGGTTGCCGAAGCCGATCACCACGATCACCAGCAGCGCAGCCACTTCAAGCAGCAGGCACGTACCGGTGATCCAGGCATTGAGCTTGATATTGAGGATGCCCAAGGCGTAGCTGCACACCACGATTACCAGCGCGACGGTCTGGGAGTCGAACTTCGTGCCCAAGGCGTTATTCAGATAAGTCGCGGCGCCTGTGGCCAGCACCGGCGGGATAAACAGCAACATCACCAGCACCGTCAGGAATGTCGCATAGCCGGCCATGCCGCCAAACACGCGCTTGGCGTACACATACTCGCCCCCGGCGCTGTTGTGGGCGCGGCCCAGTTCGGCGTAGCAAAAGGCAAACATCAGCGCGAGCAAGCCTGCCATCACAAACGCCAGGAACACGCCGCTGCCGGCCTGCTGGATGGCAAAGGGCGCAATCACAAACACGGAACTGGCCGGCGTCACCGCCGACACGGTGATGGCGACCACATCAAAGACACTCAAGGTGGGTTTCAGCACGCCGTCGAGCGTGGGGGAAGTGCTCATATCGTTATCCTCTGTCGTTGTTCTTGGTGTGAGGCAGAAACGAAACGTCTGAATATCGCGGGATATATTTCCCGCTGAATAATGGCAACCATAAACAGGGCGTTCATGTCAGCCAATTCCCCTATTGGCGTACTCCCCTTGACGCCACCGGGCAAAAGCCGAACCCTTGGCCGATCTTTTGCGGGTGGGAGCCTGCCACATGAGCCTGTTTCGCGAAGTCGGCATGCACGCCGGCCTGGGCCGCACCGTCGCACACATCGGCACCGAGCATTTCTGGAAACAGTTGGTGTTGTTGCTGCACCAGTGCCTGCCGTTCGATAACGCCTTGGCGATCTTCTACCCGGTGGATGGCCCGCCCCAGGCCTTGGAAGAATACGACGCGCAGCCCAGCAGCAAACCGGCGTCGATGCTGGTGTACCTCAATGGCTTGTATTTGCTCGACCCGTTTTTCCAGGCCTGTCGCGAGGGCTATGCCAGCGGCGTGTACCGCCTGGAGGAAGTGGCACCGGATCATTTTCGCCAGAGTGAATACTTCCTCAATTACTTCCATGACAACGTGCTGGAAGACGAGGTGCAGTTCATCCTGCAATTGCCGGGCGCGGGGACGTTGTCGCTGTCGTTGGGCATGCAGCGGCGTTTCAGTTTTGATGAGACCGGGCTGATGACCACCGTGGCCGCCTGGGTATTGCCGCTGATGCAGCAGCACTGGCAGCAAAGCACCCAGCGTGCGCCGGCGATGGACAGTCAGATCAGGGACGCGTTGAGCCAGTTCGGTTGTGGTGTGCTGTCGGACCGCGAGCTGGAAATCGCCCGGTTGGTGTTGCGCGGGTTCTCGTCCAAGGCTATGGCCGAGCGGCTGAATATCTCGCCGGACACGGTGAAGGTGCACCGTCGGCATTTGTACGCCAAGCTGGATATATCGTCACAGCCAGAGTTGTTTTCGTTGTTTATCCAGTCGTTGGGGCATGATTTGGAACACCCCTGAGCCCGAGGTTGCACTCGGTTTAAATGTGGGAGCGAGCAAGCCCGCTCCCACATGAGTGATGCGTAACGTTTATTTACCGGTGCGGATGGTGTTCCACACCCGCGTACGCACCCGGTCGATATTCAATGGCATCGCCTCCAGCGCAAACAACTTGCCCATCATTTCCGGGCTCGGATACACCTTGGTATCTGCCTTGATTGCGGGCTCCACCAGGCTGTCGGCGGCTTGGTTGCCGTTGGCGTAATGCACATAGTTGGTGATGCTGGCCATCACTTCCGGGCGCAACAGGTAGTTCATGAAGGCATACCCGGCTTTTTCATCCGGGGCGTCCGCAGGCATGGCGACCATGTCGAACCAGATCGCGGCGCCTTCCTTGGGAATGTTGTAGCCGATGTTCACGCCGTTGTTGGCTTCCTTGGCACGGCTTTCCGCCTGCAGGATGTCGCCGGAGAAGCCCACCGCCACGCAGATATCGCCGTTGGCCAGGTCGGCGGTGTATTTCGAGGAGTGGAAGTACGCGACGTAAGGGCGCACTTTCATCAGCAAGTCTTCAGCCTTCTTGTAGTCCTCAGGCTTCTTGCTGTGGTGCGGCAGGCCCAGGTAGTTGAGTGCCGCTGGCAGCAGTTCCGGGCCGTTGTCCAGAATGGCCACGCCGCATTTTTGCAGCTTGGCCATGTTCTCCGGCTTGAAGATCAGGTCCCAGGAATCGACCGGCGCATTGTCGCCCAGCACCGCCTTGACCTTGTCGATGTTGTAGCCGATGCCGGTGCTGCCCCACAGGTACGGGAAACCATGGGCATTGCCCGGATCGTTGTTTTCCAGGGCCTTGAGCAGCACCGGGTTCAGGTTCTTCCAGTTGGGCAACTGGCTCTTGTCGAGCTTCTTCAACGCGCCGCCCTGGATCTGCCGGGCCATGAAATGGTTGGACGGAAACACCACGTCGTAGCCGGATTTACCGGTCATCAACTTACCGTCGAGGGTTTCGTTGCTGTCGTACACGTCGTAGGTGAAACCAATGCCGGTTTCTTTTTGGAAGTTCTTGGTGGTGTCCGGCGCAATGTAGTCCGACCAGTTGTAGATTTTCACCGTCTCAGCGGCCTGGCTGATAGAGGCCACCAACATCAAGGGCAACAGGGCAATGGCTTTCATGGTTCGATTTCCTGGCGGTTTTAGGGCTGTTTTTATGGCAGGCGATCAAGGATCAAAGCGTTACAGGATCAATACGTAGGTCTTGCGCACGGTTTCCTGGATGTCCCAGATGCCGGTGCTGTTGGCCGGCAACATCAGTGCGTCACCGGCTTGTATGTGGACGATTTCACCGCTGTCAGGGGTGAAGGTGCAGCGGCCCTGGATAAAGTGGCAAAACTCCTGGGATTTGATCTGTCGACGCCAGACACCTGGGGTGCATTCCCAGATGCCGGTTTCGACGCCATCGTTGCGCTCGACGCTCAGGGTCGAGGCCACGGCAATGGGCTCGCCCAACGGCACGGCGACGGGCGACGAGTCCGGCAGGTGGGCGTTCAGCGTGTCTTTGAATTGCGTGATGCTCATGGGGTTTTCCCGTGTGAGTGAAACGACTTAGTGCATGAAACCTTCCATGAACCCGGCCACGCCGGTCGCCAGCTTGCGGCGCCAAGGGGCGGTATTGGGGTTGGCCAACACTTGGTCTTCATGGACAAAACTGCGAATGATCGCGTTGTAGCCCAGCCAGCGGCAGGGTTCGGGCTCCCAGGGCTTGAGGGCGTCCAGGCCGCGTTCGCGGATTACCCAGGGTTGATGGGTCAGCGGCGTGTCGCGGCCGAGGATCAGGTCGGCCAGGGTGCGGCCACCCAGGTTGGTGGCGCCGACGCCCTCCCCGCCATATCCGCCGGACAGTGCGATGCCGGTCTTGTGGTCGCACAGCATGTGCGGTCGGAAATTGCGCGACATGCCCAGGTTGCCGCCCCAGGAATGGGTAATCTTCACGTGCTTGAGCTGTGGGAAAAGCTCACCGAACAGGTAGCGACGTAGCTCCACTTCGCTGTCAGTCAGATCGAAGTTGTGGCGTAGCTTTCCGGCAAACTGGTAGCCGCCACGGGCGCCGAACACCAGGCGGTTGTCCGCCGAACGCTGGCCGTAGGTCACCTGGCGACTGCTTTCGCCAAAGGCTTGGCCGTGGCTCAGGCCGATTTCATCCCAGGTGCTGGCCGGCAACGGCTCGGTGGCGACGATCAGGCTTTGCACCGGCAGTTGATAACGGCCCAGGGGCGGTAAGGTGTTGGCGTAGCCCTCCACTGCCGGCACCACCCAAGCGGCACGAACACCGGCCTTCGCCGTGCGTAGGCCGCCGGATTGCCAATGGGTCACGGGGCTGTTTTCGTAGATCGTCACGCCCATGCTCTCAACCACCCGCGCCAGGCCACGCACCAACTTGGCAGGGTTAATGGTCGCCACGTGGGGTGCATAGATACCGCCATAAGGCTTGGCGATACGAATCTGTTCAGCCAGTTGCTGCGGGCTGAGCCAGCGATAGTCGGCTTCGGTCAGGCCCTGGGCGTAGAGTTTGTCGAGGTAACTGCGCAGGCTGCCTTCCTGCTCGGGGTAGCGCGCGGCGCAGTACAACGCGCCGCCCTTGCGGTAGTCGCAGTCGATGCCTTCACGCGCCAGCACTTGGGCGACTTCATCAGGGATGGCATGCAGCAGGTCAAACGAGGCGCGGCGCTGTTCGGGGTTCAGGCCTGCCAACAAGCGGTCCTCGCCCAGCAGGTTGCCCATCAGCCAACCCCCATTGCGGCCGGAGGCGCCAAAGCCGGCGGTTTGCGCCTCGATGATCGCGATGTTCAGTTCGGGCGCCTGGCGTTTCAGGTAATACGCGGTCCACAACCCGGTATAACCGGCGCCGATGATGGCCACGTTGACGTCCAGGTCCTGCTCCAGCGATGGCCGCGCGAGCAGCGGGTCATCCAACTGGTCCATCCATAAGCTGATGTTGCGCCATGCCGGCATGCCGGGTTCCCCTACCTCGTTTCGATAGGGTGGATCCTAGAGCGCGGTGTCAGGAGCTGTCTTGCGCGCGTGCACGCAGGGAAATTTGTTTGACGTAGGCCTTGGGTGACTGGCCCGTGTGCTGACGGAATGCGCTGTAGAACGCTGACAGTGAGTTGAAACCGGCGGCAAAGGCCAGGTCGTCGACCTTTATCGGCGGTGCTGCCTTGTCCAGTGCGGCCAGCAGGTGCTGGAGCCTGGCCTGGTTGACGTAGCGATAGAAGCTTTGCCCCAGCACTTGGTTCAGCAGGTAGGAAATCTGATTACGACTGTAGCCGCACTCCTTGGAGACGCGCTGCAGGTCCAGTTCCGGGTCCAGATAAGGTTGCTTGCGTTCGAAATACTGCTGCAGGTCATTGGCCATATGCCCCAATTGCTGGGGCGACAAGCCCAAGCGGCTGACCGAAGGCCGCGCGGCCTGGATAGGTTGCTCGTGCACCAGGGAGGCGTATTCATTGACACGCCAGATCAACCCATCGCGCACCGTGATGGCTTCGCTGGTGCGGAATGACACCAGGCCGTGGCCGCCACGCAAGGTGATGCGGTACTGGATGAAGGCCGTATCACCATCGGCGCGGATGCGGTCGCTGTGCTCGATGGCTTCATCGGCCTCGCGCGGCATGCTGGCTTGCAGGTAATCACGCAGCTCGGCGTAACCGACGACACGGTTCTGGAAAAAGTCGTGGTACTGGATGTCCGGATGGTAGTAGGACATGACGCCCTCCAGATCCCGATGACGCCAACATAGGTGGTGACGCAGCACCAATTCGCGTGTGGCGTGGGACTGCTGGGGCTCATCGTCTTGGGCGATGTCGGGCATGGAAGGCTCTGCGGCGGGTAAACCCTGGAGATTGCCGAATTTTGCCGGGGCCTTCAATGGCGAATTGGCAGTTCTGACTAATGGCCTTTCGCCCAATTCCAGGTAGGACATGACCCACATCAAACTTATGAAAAACAACCGCCGAACGGGGCCAAAAAAGTCACCTTGCGTGTGCGAACGGATGCTATTTTTAAGTTCTTAGATGCCACGACCAGTGAAGGTCTTGGCCCCCTGCCGCGAGCTAAAGGAAGCGCTCAATGAACAAGGTGGGCAACATGAACAAAGTGACGTTCCCCAACGCCTGCCAGCTGATGCGCTGGCATTTTCATCCGATGGGTTTTGAGGGCAGCATGGATGCGCCTGGCAGTATGATCGCCCGATTGTTCGACCGCGCCAGCGGCGAGACGCTGATCGCCATCGCCGGCATCCCCTGCGCCACCGTGATGAATGCCGCCGATGTGGAGCGCATCATTGAGGCCGTGGAGGATGAGCTGGAGTCGTTTGTGCCGCCGGTGTCATTGCGGGCCTGAGTGATCAGCGCCTAAACGCGCTGATCATCGAAAAACGCCTTCTTGCCATCCACCCGCTCCGAGGCCCTCGGCACGTTCACGGCCTGGCCTTCAGGCTTTTCCACGTACCAGTAGCAATGGCTCACGGCGCGGGTTATGCCCACGTACGCCAGGCGCAGCACTTCGTCCCGTTGCGCATTGTCATAGGGCTCGCTGTCGCCAGCCTTGCCCAGGCCCGCCATGCGGTAGACCTGATTTTTGTACGGCGAGCTGGTGACATGCTGGCAATCCCCAAGCAGAAAAACCGCGTCTGCCTGAAGCCCCTTGGCACTGTGATAGGTCAACTGCTTCAACCTGCGCGCCTGCGGTTGCAAGCTAGAATCCACATTAACTACAGATTGAATATGCTCTTGAATCAATAGCTTATCGCTACTTTTTCGATAAAGCATCAAGATCGATTCACCCTTCTGATAGTGCTCCGACAACTGCCGCCCCAATGCCGCATCGTCGCGCTCCAACACCTTGACCGGCACCAATGTCTTGGGCGCGCCACTGGCCTTGGCCTTCTTGCCAGGAATCGCCGGTGCGGCGCGCACGATGTGCTCGGCCGCATCGATGATGTGCTGGTGGCTGCGGTAGTTCTCGCCCAGCATCACGCGGGTGGTCGACGGCGATGGGAACTCCTTGTCGAACTCCATGAAGTACTTGGGCGAACTGCCGCGCCAGCCATAGATCGACTGCCAATCATCCCCCACACACAGCAAGGATGAGCGCTGCGCGCCGCGCCCTACATGCATGGCTGGGCCACGGCTGCGGATCTCGCGCAGGCTGGCACGGATCCACGAGACGATCTGCGGCGAAACGTCCTGGAACTCGTCGATCATCAAGTGCGACAGGGGACGCAGTAGCGGATCGCTCAGCAGCTTCAAATTTTCCGGGGTGTTTTCGCCAAACAGCGAGAACATCCGGTTATAGGTCATGATCGGTGGCGATTGGTCCAGCAAGTGATCTTCCAGGGCTTTCCAGAAAATACTCAGGGCTTCGAAGAAGAAGCGGTCCGGGTCATCTTTGGCAAAGCTCATCTGCCCAACGGCGGTGGGTACGTCCAGGCCGAGGTTTTCGATGAATCCGGCGGCCATCACAAAACTGTCCAGCAGCGGCGCTGAAGCCAACTCGCCTTTGACCTTGTAATCAAAGCAGGGGCCGGCGGTGGCATCGCCGGCCAGGCTGCTTAGCAGGCGCTTTGATGATTCGTAGCTATCTAGCCATATCATAGGCTTACGACAGAAAGCTTGAAATAACGTACGCTTTACCGCCCATTCTGCGCGCACCGACAGCTTCGAGTTTGGCCGGCTGGTCTGCGCGTTTTCCCGTGAGTCGAAGCCCAGGACCACCCAGGCATCCAGCTCGGGAATGTAGCCATGGCAGTGAAATTGCGCACCGTTGATTTCCACGGTCTGGCGGTTGGGTTCAATGCCCTTGATTGGCCACGCGCCTGCGCGAAACCACAGGTCCTCGATCACATCGCAGAGTTCTTCGTCGCGTTTGGCCGCCAGTTCGGTCACAGCCACGCGTTTTTGCACGTCCGGATGATCGCGCTCCAGCTCCTTGAGCTGCAGCCCGTGGCGCGCCAGTGGCGCAATCAGCTCACGGAAACGCGGGTGCTGCCCCTGCAACCGGTGATAGCAGGCATTCATCTGCTGGCGCTGGGCGTCGTTGATACGCAGGTCAAAGGGGTTGCTGTCAGCGTCTTCAAAACCCGAATTCAGGTTCTCGAAGGCTTGCAGGCGCTCAAAGCCCGGCAGGCTGCGTACCATGGGCAGAATGCGCGAGTGAAAGGTCCGCACCACGGCTTGCGCTTCTTTCATACCAAGGGGTTGGCCCCAAAGGTTGAGAATCTCCATGAGCTTGTTGATGAAGTCCTTGCGCGATTCGCGGGTGAAGGTCACCACCGTCATCGAACTCAGCTCAAAGCCCAGGTAATGGGTGAGCAGCAAAATGCGCAGCACCAGCGACGTGGATTTACCCGCACCGGCCCCGGCGATCACGGAGGTCGAGGGCGTCTCGCTGAAAATCATCTTCCATTGCGCCGCGCTCGGCTGGGCATGAGCCGGCAGCAATCGCGCAACGTCGGCCTTCATGCGTTTCTTCAGCTCGGCGGTGAGCGGCAGGCGCCAATCATCGAACAGGCTGTCATCCACACCCGGTGCACGGTGCTCATCCGGGCGGAAGTCACGAATCAACAGCACCTGGCGACCTTCTTCGATGCCATCGGCTTTCCCTTCGCGATAGCCGTACTCCACACCCGCCTCATGCCCGCTGCGAAAACCGTCCGCCTGCCCGTGCAGCCAGGAAAACCGGTGCTGGGCGCGCAAACGGGTCAAGCCGTGGCCAAACAGGCGCGCAGCCAGGCGTTTGAATAGCGGCATGTCTGCCAAAGGGCGCAGTTCGGGAGGAAGATCAGGCTTTTGTTGCGACACGCGGACTCCTGCGATGAGCTGGGTTCAAACAAGTGCGCCATGGTCGCCGGAATCGACGCTCAGTTCCAGCCAATTGCTTTGCCGTCATGCAGTTAGGCAATGAACTGAAAGTCAAAGCGCCACTAACCAATCTAATCGACTGATAGGAATCAGGCAGTTTTTACGCTTTTTATCGATCATGAGCTGCAGGATCATAGGGCCATTCACAGGAGACGATCATGCTTGAACTTCGACCTTTCACTTCCCTGGGCGGCGCCCACCACGGCTGGCTTGACGCTCATCACCACTTTTCGTTTGCCGAGTACCACGACCCCAAGCGCATGCACTGGGGCAACCTGCGGGTGTGGAACGACGATATTATCGCGCCGGGCACCGGATTCCCGCAGCACCCACACCGCGACATGGAGATCATCACCTATGTGCGCGAAGGCGCGATCAGCCATGCCGACAACCTTGGCAATAAAGGCCGTACCGAAGCCGGTGATGTGCAAGTGATGAGCGCAGGCACCGGGATTGCCCACAGCGAGTACAACCTTGAGGACACGCCGACCAAAATCTTCCAGATCTGGATTATTCCGAACGAAGCCGGTTTGCCACCTTCCTGGGGCGCCAAGCCGTTTCCCAAGGGTGACCGGGAGGGTTTTGTGACACTGGCGAGTGGTAAGGCCGGGGACGGCGAGAGCTTGCGCATTCGTGCGGATGCACGCCTGGTGGCGGCGAACCTGAAGGCTGGGGAAAGCGCTGAATACCGGTTGGACAGCGGGCGTCGAGCTTACTTGGTGCCGGCGACCGGGGTGATTGAAATCAATGGCTTGCGTGCACAAGCTCGAGATGGTGTCGCGGTTGAAGATGAACAGGTGTTGCAGGTAACGGCAATTGAAGACAGCGAAATTGTGTTGGTCGACCTCGCCTGAATGTATGCAGGAGCTGGCTTGCCAGCTCCTGCAAGGGCTACTTATTGGCTGATAGCACCGTCTACCAGCACCTGCGCCTCTTCCACGAGTTGCTTGAGGTGATCCTCACCAATAAAGCTCTCGGCGTAGATCTTGTAGATATCCTCAGTACCGGATGGCCGTGCGGCAAACCAGCCGTTTTCAGTCATCACCTTCAACCCGCCGATCGCCTGGTCATTGCCTGGCGCATGGCTGAGGATCTGTTGGATGCTTTCACCGGCCAATTCGGTAGACGTTACCTGGTCTGGCGACAGCTTGCCCAGCAGGGCTTTCTGCGCCGGAGTAGCCTTGGCATCCACACGAATTGCAAACGGCTCGCCCAATGCGTCGGTCAGGCCACGGTAGATCTGGCTCGGATCCTGGCCTTTGCGCGAGGTCATTTCCGCGGCCAACAACGCCGGGATCAGGCCATCCTTGTCAGTGCTCCAGACAGTGCCGTCCTTGCGCAGGAACGAAGCACCGGCGCTTTCTTCGCCACCAAAGCCCAACGATCCTTCGAACAGACCATCAGCAAACCATTTGAAGCCAACCGGCACTTCATACAGACGACGGCCAATGCGCGCAGCGACGCGATCGATCAAGCCGCTGCTGACCACGGTTTTGCCGACGGCGGCGTCTGCGCGCCACTCAGGACGGTTCTGGAACAGGTAGTCGATGGACACCGCCAGGTAGTTGTTAGGCGCAAGCAAGCCACCGGACGGCGTGACGATGCCGTGGCGGTCGTGATCTGGATCGCAGGCGAACGCCACATCGAAGCGTTCCTTGAGACCAATCAGGCCCTGCATGGCGTAGCTGGAGGACGGGTCCATGCGAATCTGGCCGTCCCAGTCGACGCTCATGAAGCGGAAGGTGGAATCGACTTCGGTATTCACCACGTCCAGGTTCAGGCGGTAATGCTCGGCAATCGCCGACCAGTAGCGCACCCCTGCTCCGCCCAGCGGGTCCACGCCCAGGCGCAGGTCGGCGCTGCGGATGGCGTCCATGTCGATCACATTGACCAGGTCAGCCACGTAGCTGTTGAGGTAGTCATGGCGATGCGTGGTATCGGCCTTGAGCGCCTGGGCGTGGGTGATGCGCTTGACCCCGGCGAGTTTGTTGGCCAGCAGCTCATTGGCCTTGGCTTCGATCCACTTGGTCACGTGGGTATCGGCTGGGCCACCATTCGGCGGGTTGTACTTGTAGCCGCCACTCTGCGGCGGGTTGTGCGACGGCGTGATGACGATACCGTCCGCCAGGCCGCTGGTGCGGCCACGGTTGTAGCAGATGATGGCGTGGGAAATCGCAGGCGTCGGCGTGTATTCATCGCCTTCGGCCAGCATCACATGCACACCATTGGCAGCCAGCACTTCCAGGGCGCTGGCACCAGCAGGTGTCGACAGTGCGTGGGTGTCCAGGCCGACGAACAGCGGGCCGTTGATGCCCTGGGCTTCGCGATACAGGCAGATGGCCTGGCTGATGGCGAGTACGTGCCATTCGTTGAAGCTCAGTTCAAACGAGCTACCACGGTGCCCGGAAGTACCGAATGCCACGCGCTGGGTGGAGATTGCTGCATCAGGCTGGCCCGTGTAGTAGGCCGTGACCAGTCGCGGGATATCCACCAGCAGTTGGGCTGGCGCCGGCTTGCCCGCAAAAGGACTGATTGTCATGCATAAACCTCGGAAAGAAGGATTTGGAATAAAATGGCAGTTTACTGAGAGTTGGACTGCTGCGCGACGTTATCGATCCTACAACAGTAAGAGAAACTTCACGCGATCATCCTATCTGTGCCTTACGCAACGCTTCGCTGAGAGCCGCCAGGACAATATCCAGGTTCGGCTGCCCCTGAAAGGTATGGCTCAGGCGCAAATGCTGCTGATGCAGGCCACTGATACTGAACAGTTCGCCAGGGGCAATCACCACTTGCTGGGAGAGCAGACGCTCGAAGACCTGGCGCATATCCACGGGTCGTGTGGCGTTCAACCAGAACGCCGCGCCCGCAGCGGGTGCACGATAGGCCATTTGGTCCCCCAGATGCTGTTCCAGGCGCACGCACATTTCGTCTGCCTGCTGACGTAGCTGCAGGCGCAGCCCACGCAGGTGCTGGTCGATTCGCCCGCTGTGATAAAGACGGGCAATGGCACGCTGGCGAATCGGCGACAAGCGAAAGGAGCGCAGCAGGAAATGGCGCTGCAGTTCGCTGTTCATACGCCGAGACAGCAGGTAACCATAGGGCGCTTCCGAGCCCAGTACTTTCTCGAACGAGGAAAACACCATCAATCGCTCAGGGTTCACCAACTCGCGCAGCGCGACCTGTGGCTCGTGGAAACCCAGTTCGCCAAAGGTGTCGTTCTCCAGCAACCAGCAACCGTACTGATCCAGCATGTGCGCGATGGCCACTCGATCCTGGGGCGGCATGGAAACTCCGGCTGGCACACTGACCCTGGATGACAGCAACACCAGATGCACCGACTCGGCGCATAACAATTGATCAAGGCACACCAGATCGAGTCGCCCTTCTGGCGTCCAGGGCAACTCGATAATACGCACCCCGGCATCCTGAAGCAGGCGCAGGACCAGCCAATCACACGGCGACTCCACAATCACCGCAGCCCCCCTCAGGCCCAACACTTCGATGAGGATGTCCAATACACCGCGCAGGTCGGCGCCGATATAGACGTCATCGGCATGCCAGCAGCGGGTCGGCGACGACGTATAACGCGCCGCCAGCGCTGCACGCAGCTCCCAGACCCCGCAAGGCTGGGACTAGGGTTGAAGATATTGCGGATACTGGCGGACCAGTTCTCGCTCCAAGCGCAACAGCGTGCCATCCAGCGAAGCCAGCAGCGCAGGCTCATCGCCGCTGAGCACCACCATGCCTGGGCGCCGTGCCGCTGCGTAGAGCCGATCCAATAGGTCACCGCTGGCACCTGCCAGCGGATTTGCCGAGAGCGGCCAGGCGTAATAACCCGATTTGGCCACCGAATAGACCCGGCCCTCTTTTTCAAGCAGCGAGTAGGCATACTGGACGGTTGAAATCGACACATTCAAGCGCCCCGCCAATTGTCGCAGGGAGGGCAGTTTTACCCGTGCGTCAGTACTGACTTCGTTGATCAGGCTGATCATGTAGCGATAGACCGCCTGATACGCGAAATCTGCCTGCCGCTCGCCGCGCAGCGTCATCGTCCGGACAATTGACAGGCCTGCGCGCTGTCATGGGCCGTAGTACCGACATTGCGCAATTTGCCGCCTGCATAGCCCAGCGGACGTTTGCGATAGAGGTGTTGCAACAAAGTCATCGGCAAGCCGCTGGTGTCAGTGACCCACTGTTGCAGCATGTCGGCGGACGGCTTGCCTTGCAGGACCTTGTGCAATTCGGGCAAGGCCACCAGCATGCCTGGGTGGCATTGGCGCAAATAGCCTTCCAGGCGTTCACCGTGATGGATAAACGGCGAAAACAGCAGGCAAATCAATTGAGTCTCGTCCAAGCCAAAGAACTGCTGGGCGTAGGCGCCTGACTGGATGCGACCTTCGCGGCCCCCCACCTGCGCAAGCAGTTCATCGGGCATGCAGTGTGGGACCTGCTGGATAAAGCGCTGTACTCCCTCCTCGTAATCCAGGTCCCGCAAGCACTGGGCTTGCAGCCCACGTAGATGTGCCATAAGCCGAGGGTTGGAATACGCGGGATGACTGAAGTGAAATTCCTGCGGGTCGGGTGCGAAGGCCATGAATTCGTTGAGCATGGCCGAGGATGAAAGGTCGACATCGTCCAGCAAATCGGCAACGCCAATGTAAGCCAAGTGGCGATGACCGTTTCTGCTGGGGTTGTCACTTGCAACATAATGCTCCCCATACACATCACGGTAATACCCGTCGCTCCACTCATCCATGCGCGCGAACAAACCGGTGAGTGACGACGGCCAGCCTTGCGGTATCGCGGTACCGGCGCCCAACGCCGTGTTCTTGAGCCAGGCAAGGAACTGACTTTGCTTGCGCGGGGAGTCACCGCTCACCAGTGCGTGCACCCCACCATTCCAGGTCGTGATGCGCTGGTAGAAATCCCCCAGCGCCAGGTACGTATCACTGCACAGGGTGGCGCGGCAGTCGCCTGAACTCAAATGGCCCACCATCAACATGTTGCGCTGGCTGATTTCTCGCCCAACGCTGGAAACAGGTCGCAAGTGGTTGAAGGGCAACACTTCCTGGTTTTCCACCATCAGCAGGTCAACCCTTGGGTCATCGTGCAGAAACAGGCGACCGTAGCCCTGGTTGATGCCGTCGAGCATGCCCTCGGTCATTCCCGCATGGCGTAATGTCGCGACACGCAGTTGAAAGGTGCGGGGGGATCGACCAGCGATGGTCAATTGCGCGGCCCGCAACAAGGCCAGCGTGTAGCTACTCACTTTGCCACCGCCATGGACTACCAGCACTTTGTAGCCCCCCACTTGCTCCATGCCACCTGCCGCCACAACGATTCGCTGGACCAACAACTGGAGTGCCGTGCGCTCTTCGCGAGCGAAGTGCCCGATCAAGCGCTGTAGAACTTGCTGATAAACATAAGTCATAGCCTGTTCGTGAATAGTGCTCATCATTCTATTACCTGAGTTTGGATATTCAGTTTCAAGCAACTGCTGACAGTATTTGCTCGACCTATTACACGTGTAAGAAATTCGCGCGCAGCCTGTGCGGTTATGACTAGACACTAGCACCACGCAATAAAATGACATCAGTGCCATCGGATTGGGGGCACGCCGTGCAAACACACGCAAGCGCCGTATTTGCTGGGGCCGGGCGAACATAATCGTGATCCTAGGATCTTTCCGACAAACCCTTGCACGCATCTAACCAACTATTCTAGGAAGCGTCTTACAAATAACTGCGACCAACTTTCCAACTTGTTGCATTGCGTCTTTTCATGGGCGCATGTATTTCCCTGGCGCCCGACGTTTACCACGAGATTAGTTTCAACTACTCGCAATAGTGGTGTCGGATATTCAATCATTGCTCAGTCCTTGAGATGAAAGTGAAGGCGCAATTATCAGTGCTGGAATAATGATTAATAGATACAGAACCCTGCCGAAAACCAGTGCAGATGACTTGCGGACACTCCCTGAATCACGCGCACACGAAAACGCCGCGCTGGAATCCAGCGCGGCGTGGGGGGGAAAGTCAGGATTCAGGCGTTAAAACACCAGCCTTATCGTGGAGGAACACTACAGTTTCAGCCCTTTCAAATGGCGCATATGCCCCACAAGGTAGGAGCGAGGAATACTCATTTGAGAATATTCCTACACCCTAAACAGCCTCAACCTGCAACGCAACGCGCTCGCGGCACGGGCATTCGTCCATGTAGCGATGCGCTTCCACGAACTGATTGAACGGAAACACCGTGGTTTTCAGCGGCACCAACACGCGGTCGGCGGTCAGTTGGTTGATATCTCGCAAGGCCCGCTGCAAGGCGACCTGGTCCTGGATAATGCCCAGTTCAGGCTTGCCGGTGAAGTTACCGATACAATGCACGAAGAACTGAATGTTCTTCTGGAACGCCGCACACGCCGGGAATGGCGTCTGGTTACCGCCCTGCAAGCCATACAACACCAGGCTGCCACGGGGCGCCAGCACATCGCCGAGCAACGACATCTGCGGGCCGCCCAAACCGTCGAACACCACGTCGACGCCGCGGTTGTCGGTGAACTTGTTGATTTGCATCAGCAGGTCCTGTTCTTCAGTGACGATGACTTTCTCGGCACCAAGGGACAGCAGGTATTCACGCTCATCACTGTCTTTGGTCGCGGCAATCACCCGCACACCCAGGGCTTTGCCCAGTTGCACAAAGGATGGGCCGGCGCAGTGGCTGGCGTCAGTCACCAAGGCAAACTGCCCCGGCTTGACCCGTGCCAAGTCGACGTAGGCAAAGTAGGCAATCAACAGCGGCGTGTAGTGCACGCTCGCCTCGATAGGGCTCAAGACATCCGGGTACCGGGTCAGGGCCGAACGGGGCAGGACGATCTGTTCGCCATACACCGGGTAATCATTGGGGCTCTCGGCCGGAAAACTGGCCACTTTATCGCCCACGGTCAAATCATCCACGCCATCGCCTACGGCGACCACGACACCGGCCATCTCATGGCCAAGGCCAGACGGCAGGCGTGCATGGGAAGACGCCAGGTTCTGGCGCCACAGAATGTCATACCAGCTGATGCCAATCGCTTCGACACGCACCTGCACTTCGCCCGGTGCGGGCTGCGCGGCTGCATGCTCTTCGCATTTGAGCACCTCGGCCGGACCAAACTTGTGAAAACGGATCGTGCGGGACATCGCAAACCTCGTCAAAGTAACCTCTAATGCCATGAACTCTATCTGGGCTTTCCGGGTAAGACCACCGGTCGCCATTAATAGTCGACATGCCTGTCATTGATTCCGCATGTGAGGAATAGACCTCAGCTATCGTAGGAAAACTCAATTATCCTGTGCAGAGTACCAGCCTTTCCCCGTAAGATTCATGCCGGTCATTGTTTACATATGGCCGCTCTCGTCAAGTTTGCTGACTCTTCCAGGACACAAGATGAACCGTAACGACCTGCGTCGTGTCGACCTTAACCTCTTGATCGTATTCGAAACCTTGATGCATGAGCGCAGCGTGACCCGTGCCGCCGAGAAATTGTTCCTCGGCCAGCCGGCCATCAGCGCAGCGTTGTCACGCCTGCGCGGGCTGTTTGATGATCCGCTGTTCGTGCGCACCGGCCGCAGCATGGAGCCATCGGCCCGGGCGGTGGAAATCTTCGCCCTGCTCTCCCCGGCCCTGGACTCCATTTCCACCGCCGTCAGCCGCGCCGCCGAGTTTGACCCGGCCACCAGCACCGCCGTGTTCCGCATCGGCCTGTCCGATGATGTTGAATTCGCGCTGCTGCCCCAACTGCTCAAACGCCTGCGTGCCGAAGCCCCTGGGATTGTGCTAGTGGTGCGTCGCGTCAACTACATCCTGATGCCGGGCCTGCTGGCTTCCGGCGAAATTTCCATCGGCGTCAGTTACACCGCCGACCTGCCCGCCAACGCCAAACGCAAAGTATTGCGCCGCAGCCTGCCAAAACTGCTGCGCGCCGACAGCGTACCGGGCTCCCTGAGCCTCGACGACTTCTGCGCCCGCCCCCATGCGCTGGTGTCGTTTGCCGGTGACTTGAGCGGGTTTATTGACGAAGAACTGGAAAAACTCGACCGCAAACGCCACGTGGTACTGGCCGTGCCGCAGTTCAACGGCTTGGGTACCTTGCTGGCAGGCACGGATATTCTGGCGACCGTGCCGGACTATGCGGCCGAGGCGCTGACCTCGGCGGGTGGCTTGCGTGCGGAGGATCCGCCGTTGCCGGTGCGCAGCTTTGAGCTGCATATGGCATGGCGTGGATCGCAGGATAATGATCCGGGAGAACGGTGGTTGCGGTCGAGAATCCAGATGTTTTTCGGCGACCCCGACAGCCTCTAGTAAATGCTTGACCTCAGCTCCATGCCGCACCCACCTGTGCGTCCAACGAAATCAGAGCGCTTAGGCACACCTTCGTTTACGACGCATTAATACCCAGTGATTTGCTCCTCCCGCCGTGCTTGAGCGTCGACGGGTTGATTCCGAACTGCTTACGAAACGCCGTCGCAAAATGACTGGCATTGGCGTAGCCCAGGTCCGAGGCGATGCGCATCACGGAGTCATCGCCGCTCATCAAGCGACTGCGTGCCTGGATCATGCGTGCTTGCTGGAATACGCCGTAGACACTGTTGAAGAACAGTTGCCGAAACCCGCGTGTCAGTTTGGGTTGGCTCAACCCGGACTCACGCGCCAACTCAGACAGGCTCGGCGCCTTGCCCAGGTCTTCAAGCAGACGCTCACGGGCACGCACCAGCCGTTGGCGGTCGGTGTTGCTGACGCGGCAGGTGCATTCGGCGTCCTGGCGTACTTCCAGGAACAAGCTCACCAGCGTAACGCTCTGCCCGTAAAGCCACAGGTTGCTGCGCGGCTGGGCCGGTGCCAGGCCAGCACCTTGGTCCATGGCGGCGCCTAGCAGGTGCGCAGTCGCGCTCATTTCGCCACTGCGGTGACCATCGAGAAAGCAATGGTCACACGCCAGTGCCTTGTTAAGCAGTGGGTCGAGTTTCAGTTCCCATTGCTCAAGCACTTCAGGACGAATCATCACGGTGATGTTATCGATCTCGCCGTGCTGGTGGTAAAGACCGTGGCGGCAACGACCAAAGCTGATGCTGCCCGCGCCCTCGTCAATCGCATAGCGCCGTTGCCGACGCCCCTCTTGAAAGCTGCACGAGGCCTTGCCCTTGAGCAGGTTGGTGAAGCTGAAATGGATGCAATCGCTGTCGTCCTGCAAGGGTAATTCTATTGGCTGATCGAAGGTGCTTTGCCACCGCACGATGTCCAGCCCGTCCTGCAGCGACACGCGGGTGACGCGACAGTGCGCCCCTGGCCCGAGGTCGCATCCATATCCTCCCGTAATGATTCGCGAGACCGGCATCGGCTCCCCTGCGCCTCCTTGAACGGCTGACATCGTAAATCTCCTGGCTGACCGGATACGGCTCGAATCAGATCACATCGGGGTGGAAGTGCGCAATTGATAATTATTAGCATCTGGCGCGCTGCACAGGCTCCGCCAAATCGCCGCTGCCACCCCGCAACGCGCGCCGATCAGAATCCTCAGTCAAGGTCCCATCATGTCTGCACGATGCAACACGACGGCTACCCGCCAATCTTGCTACAAACGTAATACTATAACAATAGCCATGAGTTTGACACTGGCCAATTCGGCGCTCGCCGCCGCCACCAGCGAGCCTGTGCAACTGCCAGCCTCGACGGTGACTGCGCGCATGGAGCAGGAAGACCCGAAGGAAGTGCCCATCAGCCTCAGCGTGATCAGCGGCGAGCAACTGCGCACCCAGCGCCTCGACACGCTGGAAAGCGCACTGCGCAACACGTCCGGGGTCAGCGTCAATTCGTCCGGGGGGCCGAATGACTTCAATGTACTGATCCGTGGCGTCGGCTCGCTGTACCAGATGTCGATGGATGACAGCTCGGTGGCGTTCAATATCGACGGTGTGCCCGTGTCGTCGCGCAGCCTCGGTTTCGGCACCCTCGACGTCGATCGTATCGAAGTGCTCAAGGGGCCTCAGGGCACGTTGTCCGGTGCAATTGGCCAGGCGGGCGCGGTGAATATCACGACGCGCCAACCTACCCGCGAACTTGAGGGTTATGTGCGTGGCGAAGTCGGCCAGGAAGGCCAATTCCTCACCGAAGGCGCCATCGGCGGGCCGATCAGCGACAGCCTCAGCGGTCGCCTGGCTGTGCGTCGTGCCGGCTATGACAGCTGGATCGACAACGACCAGACTAACCACCCCATCACCAAGCCGCGTAACGAAGCCTACCGAGGCAGCCTGCTCTGGGACCTCAACGATGACACCCATGTGTTGGTCAGCGCCGAACGCCAGAAAACCGAGCGCGCCACCAACTCGCTGGTGTTGCGCCCTTACGGCAGCGACCCCAGCCTGGACCTGACCCCAGGCCTGTTCGACGACAACTACAAGACCACCGAGCGCTATACGCTCAAGGTCGATCACGACTTCGCCAACAGCCGCCTGACCTCCACCACCGCCACCGGCACCGCCGACTTCGAAGGCCTGATCGCCTACGACAGCAAACTCATGGGCGCCCTGTACGGCACCCCCAGCGAATTCTGGGTGGTGGACAAATCCTTCGAGCGCAGCTGGAGCCAGGACCTGCACCTGAGCTCGCTGCCCGACTCCGAGGTGTTCTGGGTGGCGGGCCTCGCCGCCAGCCGCAACGAGCGCAGCTACGACACGCCGCGCAACACCTACGGCACCTCCGGCGCCAAATACCGTGACTTCACCACCACCACCTACGCCGGCTACGGTGAAGTCACCTTCCCCCTCACCGAGCGCCTGAAACTCACCACCGGCTATCGCCACTCCTGGGACCGCAAGACCTACGACGGCCAATACTTCTCCGGCAGCAGTGCGGTGCAGGATTCACGCAAGCTCACCGACGACTACGGCACCGGCCGCGTCGCCCTGAGCTACGCCCTCACGCCGCAAACCAACGTCTACGTGCAACTCGCGCGGGGTTATAAATCCGGTGGTTTCAATGACTATGCCTCGCAGGTCACCGACAGCGAGCCCTACAAGGCCGCCGTCAGCAAAGCCGCGGAACTGGGCTTCAAGAGTGAAACCGAAGACCGTCGCGGCAACCTCAACGGTGCGCTGTTCTTCACCCGCGTACACGACGATCACCTGCTCGGCTACGACGCAGCAACCTTCGCCACCAATGCCTTCAACGCCGACACCCGCACCCGTGGTGCCGAATTGGAAGGCAGTTGGCGCTTCGATTACGGCCTGACCCTGGCCGCCAGCGCCACCTACCTCGATGCCAGGATCACCAGCGGCGCGCAAGGCATCCAGGCCGGTGACGTCGCTGCCGGCAACCGCACCCCGGATGTTCCGCGCTGGAGTGGCAACTTCAACGCCAGTTGGAAACACCCGCTGGGCACCTTCGCCAGCCTCGGCGAAACCACCCTCAACACCAGCCTGAACTATCACTGGGTGGGCGAGCGCGCAGCGGACCCGCAAAACCATTTCAACCTGGACAACTACGAGAAACTCGACCTGCGCGCGGGCCTGGAAAGCAAGTTCGGCGAAGTCTATGCATTCGCCGACAACCTGCTGAACCAGACCTACGACACCTACGGTTTCTACAGTGACCCGGTGGCCTACGGTGCGCCGGCACGCCGCCGTACCTTGGGCGTGGGCTACACCTACCAGTTCTGACCCCACCCCTCACTGTAGGAGCGAGCTTGCTCGCGAAGAACGCTCAGGCACCGCATTTGTTCTGGACGCGTGCGTCAGCGTTGCCGCTCTTCGCGAGCAAGCTCGCTCCTACAGGGTTGGGACATATCTGGTACTACTGTTTAAACGGCAATAGACGCGGATGGCTCCTACCGTTTCTCTTCCATCCACAGAAGAGGACGAAGGAATGTCCACCCAGCAAAACGCACATCGCCTGCGCTTAGGTCGCTACTCCGAAAATGGCCGTATTTACCTGCTTACCGCTGTTACCCACCAACGACAACGAATCTTTCAGGATTGGCGCATCGGTCGGCTACTGGTCAGCGAATTCAGGCGAGCCCAAGTAGACGGCGAGGCAACTTCACTGGCCTGGGTCATCATGCCGGATCATTTTCACTGGCTGGTCGAGTTGCACAACGGTGATTTGCCGAGGCTGATGCGAATAACCAAATCGCGAAGTGCACGAACGATCAATGCAGTGAAGGGCTTCCATGGAGCGCTTTGGCAGAAGGGCTACTTTGATCGGGCATTGCGTCGAGAGGACGACATGAAGGCCATGGCCCGCTACATCATCGCCAATCCTTTGCGCGCTGGCCTGGTCGAGCACATCGGTCAGTACCCATTGTGGGATGCGATCTGGCTGTAGGCGCGAGCTTGCTAGCCGGACAACCTGAGATATCTCGGTGCCTGGGCGCTCTTCGCGAGCAAGCTCGCTCCTACAGTGGGTGACGGTCTCCTCCTGTAGGAGCGAGCTTGCTCGCGAAAAACGTCAACGTTAACGCGGGCAGCCTGATTACTAGCGGAGCCTGGGCAATCTTCGCGAGCAAGCTCGCGCCTACAGGTCGGTCAGAACTGGTAGCTATACCCCACGCCTGCCGAACGCCCGCGCCCCGGCATGCCAGTCAACACCTGGTCGGTGGAGTACGAGCCGTACAGGTCGTAGCGTGCATCCAGCAGGTTGTCGCCCCACAGGTAGATCTCCGAACCGCCACTCTCCAGGCCCAGGTGCAGATCCAGCTTGGCGTAGCCCTTGAGGTCGTAGTGGTTCTGCGGGTCGGCCGGGCGATTTTTCTGTACGCGGTAATTGAGCAAGGTGTTCAGGCGTGGCGCCGGCAACCCGAGCAAGGCCCCCAGGTTTTTTTGCCAGGCGACGCTGAAGTTGCCGCTCCACAGCGGCACATCCGGCACGCGGCTGCCCGCTGCCACGTCACCGCCGGACACGCCCGGCGCATCCGACGTCACCACCGCATTGGTGTAGCTCACGGCACTGCCCAAGGTCAGTTCATCGGTGACGTGCCAGGTGGTCGACAGCTCGGCGCCCTTGCTGCGGGTGTCGGCATTCACCGCGCTGACCGCCAGGGTGTTGAAGTCGTAGCCCAGCAGGTGGTCGTCCTGTACACGTGTGATGAACAACGCGCCTTCCAGGCTCAACTCGCCCCCGGGGCTTTCATGCTTGAAACCCAGCTCGGCGGAATTCACCTTGGCGGCCTTGTAGGGCTCGCTGTCCTTGATCGACGTGGCGTAGTCGTTGAACCCCGCCGATTTGTAGCCCCGTGACAGCACCGCATACACATTGGTCTGCGGCGTCAGCGCGTAGCTCAGCGCCACGCGCCCGGTGCTGTAGTTGTCCTGCAAACGCCGGCTGTCGCTGACCTGTGCGCCACCACTGGAATAATCGGCACCATAGGTCTTGCGGTCCCAGGTGTGGCGCAGGCCAGTGGTGAGCTTCCAGTCTTCGGCAATCGGGTACGTCACCTCGCCATAGGCCGCATAACTGTTGGTGCTGAAATCGCGCATCTGCTGCGCGCCATTGGTGAAGTTGTTGGAATCGAAACTGCGCTCGGAGCGCGACAAGTTGAGCCCCGTCACCCAAAACACATCGGCATCCGCCAGTGATCCCAGACGCAGGTCCTGACTCCACACGCGCTCATGGGCCGAGTCTTCGATCAGGTATTCGAACGGGGAACCATACAACGCCCGCGTGATGTTGCGATCGTAGCCTTTGACGGCATTGAAGTCGGTGCTGGTGTAGGCGCTGATCGAGGTGATGCGCGACTGCGCCAGATCGTGGTTGAGTTCGAAGGAGTAACGCTCGTTGGTCTTCTGGTTGCCATCGAAGGTACCAGGCGTGTAGTCCAGGCTCGGGCGATTGCCAAACGGACGCAACAGCTCCAGGCCCGCATAGTGCTCGGCGCGCTGGCGCTCCGCGGTCAAAAGGCCGGTGGTGCCCTGGTCGTTGTCCCACAGCAGGCTGCCGCGCAGGGCCAGGTCCCGGGGTTTGGTCAGCGGGTCGCCGTCCTGTTGGTCATCGACCCAGTTATCAAAGCCGCTGCGACGCACCGCGATACGCCCGGCCAGCGAGTCAGTCAACGGCCCGCCCACGGCGCCTTCCGTCATGAACTGGCCTTGGTTGCCGACTTCGCCACGCACATACCCCTCCAGCTCGCGCGTCGGTTTGCGGGTGGTGACGTTGATTGCGCCTGCCTCGCTGTTGCGCCCCAGCAAGGTGCCCTGCGGGCCCTTGAGCACCTCCACCTGCTGCACGTCGAGCGTCGCCAGCGCGGCATTGCGCACTGACATCGGCACGCCGTCCACATTCAACACCACCGAGCCGTCATCCATGCTCATCTGGTTCAGTGAGCCGACACCTCGGATACGCACATTGGCGTCATTGGCACCGCCCCAGGAGTTCACATCCACCCCCGGCGTGGTGCGCAGCGCATCTTCCAGGGTGCGCAGGCGCCGGGTCTCGAGGGTTTTCCCATCGATTACCGATAGGCCAAAGGGGATGTCCTTGGCACTCTCCTGACTCAGGCGCGCGCTGACCGTCAGCGGTGCCAGTTCGATGGCCTCCGTGGGGGCCTCCGGTTGATAGTCAGCGGCATAGGCCGTACACATCTGGCTGGACAAGCCCAGCGCCATGGCCTGGGTCAGGACGTTGGCCCGCCAGCCGAGGGGACGGCGCAGCGGTTGGATAAACAGTGCAGATGACATGACAACGCTCCAAAAGGCAGGGATGGTTCAAATTCATTGCGCTGGGCCCCAGCGCTCAAGCGCAGCGGCAATCGCGTCAGGATCAGGCGCGCCCAACAAGGGCTGGATCGCAGCCGGCCATCCCTGGCCGTTTCGGATGGCGGCGGTCATTGCCGTCAGTTGTTCGGGGCTTTGTTCGGCGGTCCATGCCAGGCTCGCCAGCGCTGCATAGTTGGCGGCCCAGCCATGCTCGCGGGCATCAGCCAGGGTGCCGACGGGTTCGCCGTCATTGCCCAGCGCGCGGGTCAGGTCATCGGCCATGAGTTTCACCAGTGCCGCGCGCGCCTCAGGACCGTCTACATCCGCCACACACAGCAAGCCGGTCGCGCCCGCCACGCCCTGGCTCAACCACAGGTAACCCGGCACCTGCCGCAGGTCGCTGGCGTCAATCAACACCCGGCGGGCAAGCAACTCGGCAATATGCGCACGGCGTGCCGAACGCCCGACGCCGGTCGCGGCCACGTCCCAATCCGGCGATTGGGCGAGCAACAGCTGACCGTGGCTCAAGCGGCTGTCGCCCATGCCGGTCGGCCACTGGTTCACGCCCTCCACCACCGGGCGACTGCCCAGGCGTCGCGCCACACAGGCGCTCATCAGGTCCAGGTCTTCGCGCACTTCAACAGCCGTTTGCTGGCGGCTGGCATCCGCCTTTGCCTGCAAGCTGTAGGCAAAATCCAAGGGCGCCGCGCTGTGACCGTTGAAGTCCTGTCCATCAATCTCGACCTGCCATTGCCAGTCGCCCGCCGGCGCGATGGCCTCCACGGCGACGGCGGAACCTGCCGCCAAGGTGGGCACGTCGGCTGCCAAACCGACCTCGCTGCGTTGCACCGGCGCACGCAGCAGCCGCTCGCTGTCCAGCCCCAGGCGCGGCATAACGCGGCGCGCTTGCAGCCACACACCCTGCGGCCCCAACCAGAACGCTTCGCCTTCTGACGGCCAGCCGTTGGCGCTGACCGTCCAGTTCAACTCCACAGTGCAGGCGTTCGTCGCACACGGTGCCAGAGGCACCCGCAGGTGCTCGGTCGCCTGTTCGAACGTGACCGGTTGCCCCATCACGCTCACCGCCGTCACCTGCAAGCCTGGCGGCAGCTCAGCATCCAATTGGCTGGCCAGCACGGCGTCAAGCGTCCACTGGCCCTCAACCTGACGCGCAGCAGAATCCACGCGCAGTTGCACGCGCCCGCCCGCCACCTGCCAGGCCGTTGCGCCGGGCAGCCAGCGCTGTTCCCAGGCGCCGCGTTCAACACGCTCCTCGGCCACCGATTGGTAGTCGCCCTGCTCCACCAGGTGATGGTGCAAAGCCACGCCACTGCCCAGCAGACCCAAGGCGCCCAGGGCCAATACGGCGAGCGGCAACGGCTGGCGCACGTCAGCGAAACGGCGGCGTTCGGGACCGCGAGGCAACACCAGTGCCGCCACGCCGACCATCACCGCGCAACCCGCGAGTTTCCAGCCTGCCAGGGTGCCGAGATAGGGTAACCAGGGCGCCCAGCCGGCGAGTTGCGACAACGCTACATGCGCCGGTATCCCCATCGCATAGGCGGGGTAACTGACCAGCCCCAATTCATGGTTGAGCACCAGGAAAAACGTCAGCAGCATCGACGTGGCGTACGCGAGCCCCGAACGGCGAATCAACGCGTGCACCAACACCGTCAGCGCGGCCAGCTCCAACAGCGGCGGCGCGAACACCAGCACTTGGTAGATCAGTACAAAGCCCGGCGCCAGGCTGTCGGGCGCAGCGATGGCACTGATCAGCAGGCTGGCAATGCCTGGCACCAGCGCCAAGGTCAGGGTCGCCAACAGCACACAAGCCGTGCGTCCGAACAATCGCAGCCAGGTCGGTGCGGGGGTCGCCTGCAACATCGCCCCGAGGCCTTCGACGTCATCACGCCGACACACCAAGCCCACCAGCGCCGCGATAATAAAGGCGATCACCAGGAACAACGCGCTCGACAACAGCGGCAGGGTCAGATCCGCCCGTGGCACCATCGGCCCGCGCGCATGCCACACGCCGTGGACAAAACCACTGAGCACGCCCATCACCAGCAGCAAGCCGAGCGCCACCCACCAGATCCGCCGTGCAAACAACTGGCGTACCTGCCAGCGCGCTTCATGCCACAAGGCGTGCGTCCAACGACTGGCCGTCAACGGACCCGGCAATTGCACGTCACGGCTGCGCAGCATCGGCGGTTCCGCCAGCACCGCACCGCTGCGCCGGCCCATCAGGCCCTGGCGCGTGGTGCGCGCCAACACCACGGCCAGCACCAGCAGCGGCAACACACACCACAACGCGCGGTTGAGCCAGAACCCCGGCGTCAGCGCCAGCAGCGACTGCGACTTCTGCGCGGCGCTCCAGGTTTCGACCTGGGCCTGGGCAAAGGTAAATAGCGACGGGTCCAGGCTGGCCGCCAACAGCGGGTTGATATGCCCGCCCTTGAGTACGACCACCGCAAACATCCACAGCAGCATCAATACCGTCGCCAGGGCAAAGGGCGCAGCTAGGCCACGGCTGCGCAACGCCAGCAGGTAATACAACGCACCGATCCCCGTACTCACCGGCAACAGCAAGGCGACCCAGGCAAAGGCCAACGCCGACCACACCGGCGCACCGATACTGGCCGCGGGTACCCAGCCGAGCCAGCCCAATACCGGGCTGACCAGGAAGCCGACAATCAACGCACTCGCGAGCAATCCACCCACCAGCGCCGCGCCGATAAAACGCCCCCACAGCAGCGCCGGCAGTGACAGTGGCAAGGCCAGCAGCACCTCTTCCAACTGCGCCTTGCGGTCGCGCAGGGCCGGCTGCGCAAACACCCAGGCCCAGGCAAAAAACAGGAAGAACATGCAACCGCACGACATCAGGTAAATCAGGCTCGGCGCATTGCGTGCGATGTCGCTGGCGCCCATTTTCTGCACGTAATCGGCATTCGTCAGGGACATCAGCAGGTAGCCGGTGAGGCCAAGAAACACCAACAAGGGAATGCCACTGCGCAGCCCGGCGCGGACTTCCACCCAGGCTTCACGCAACAGCAAGGCGAAGGTATTCATGCGTCCACCGCCTCGCCGGCCTGGGCCAGCGCCAGGTAATAGATGTCTTCCAGGCGCGGCGCGTGGGGGCTGAAACGCGGGTCTGCTGGACGCTCACCGTGCACGATCACGCGACTGCCTTCGGGGCTGGCCGCCACATGCAAAGCCGCGGGCAACGTTTCGCCACGGCTGAACGGCGCTTTCCACAAGCGGCCCTGTTCGGCAGCGAGCAAGTCGGCCGGGCGACCTTCGACAATAATCTGCCCGCCGGCCAACACCGCCAGGCGGCTGCACAGGTTCTCGACGTCTTCGACGATATGGGTCGAGAGCAGCACGATGGATTCGGCGGCGACATCCGCCAGCACCCGATGAAAACGGTTGCGTTCGGCCGGGTCGAGGCCCGCCGTGGGCTCATCGACGATCAGTAAGCGCGGCGAGCCCACCAGCGCCATGGCGATACCGAACCGGCGCAACATGCCGCCCGAATAGGTCGCCAACGCACGGTGGGCCGCCTGCTGCAAGTTGACCTTTTCCAGCAGGGCCTCGATTTCCTCGCGGCGCTGGCGGTTGTCGGTACGGCCCTTGAGCCAGGCAAACCGATCGAGCAAATCCCGCGCACTCACGCCGGGGTATGCACCCAGTTGCTGCGGCAGGTAACCCAGGCGGCGACGCAGATGGTCGGGGCCGCGCAGAACGTCCACGCCGTCCAGGTGAATGCTGCCGGCGTCCGGCTGCTGCAAGGTCGCCAGGGTGCGCATCAGGCTGCTCTTGCCGGCGCCGTTGGGGCCGAGCAAGCCATACATGCCGGGGCCAACACTCAGGTCAACGCCGCGCAGCGCTTCAACGCCGTTGTTGTAGCGCTTGCGCAGGCCGCGCACTTGTAAACCCGAATCGACTGACATCCGCAACTCCATGAAGAAGCCCTGCAAAAAGGGCGGCGAGCGACGGTAGTCAAGGCCGTGGGCCGGGCTCTACCCGATTCAAGTCATTTTCCAACCGCATCGCGCGGCGTATTGGCGTCATCCCCCGCAGTTGCGCCCGTGCAATCCGCACCGACCAAACGGATACGGGGCAAAAACGATTCGATCCGGGTAGTTACCAAAATGAGAATGACTAGCATCTTGCCCCATGCATTTGCCTGCCCCCAGCGCCTGGGCCAACCCCGGCCCGGGCCCTAGCGATGAGAAGACGTTGAGCCATGGCCACTCCCAGCACCTCAACCGCAACACTGCTGCGCCAATCCCTGTCCGACGCCCTTGGACTGCCCGCCGACCAGGTGCCCCTGGAGGCCAGCCTGATCGAATGGGGGCTGGATTCCGTCACCCTGATCCGTCTTGCCGGCCAATGGCGGCGCCAAGGTCTCGCCACGCGTTTCGCCGACCTGGTGGCGGACCCGCGCCTGTGTGCCTGGTTGGCCCTGCTTGATACGGCACCCACGGCCGCCGCGCCGGTCAGCACCGCTACCGATGACGGCTTGCCGTTCGAACTGGCGCCGATGCAGCACGCTTACTGGATCGGTCGCGCCCCTGGCCAAGCGCTGGGTGGCGTGGCCGCACACTTCTATAACGAGTTCGATGGCCACGACGTTGACCCGCTACGACTGGAAGCTGCCGTGCGTGCCCTGCTCGCGCGGCACCCGATGTTGCGGGCGCAGTTTCTCGATGACGGCCGCCAGCAGGTCCTCGCGCACAGCCCGTGGCCGGGGCTCACGGTGCATGACCTGCGCCAGGACAGCGCCGAACAGGTGCAACAACGGCTGGCAGCCTTGCGCGCCGAGCTGTCCCATCGAAAGTTGGCCGTAGAACAAGGCCAGGTGCTGGATATCCAGCTGTCGTTGTTGCCCGACGGCACCCGCCTGCACCTGAACCTGGACATGCTCGCCGCCGACGCCCTGAGCCTGCGCACCCTGCTCGGCGACTTGGTGCAGTTGTACCGCCAGCAGCCCCTACCCGCGCTGGACTATACCTTTGCCCGCTACCTGGCCGACCAACGCCAGGAACAGGCCAGCGTCGAGCAGCGGGATCGCCACCAACAGGCGCGCGACTATTGGTTGCAGCGCCTCGACCAATTGCCCGGTGCTCCGAGCCTGCCGATCAAGCCCCAGGGCGATGACCGCCAGGTCCGCCGTCGTCACCATTGGCTGCCGCCGTCAGAACGCCAGGCATTCGAACGCCATGCGCGGGAGCATGGGCTCACGCCGGCCATGGCGTTGGCGGCGGTGTTCAGTGAAGCCCTCGGCGCGTGGTGCGATACCCCTGAGTTGCTGCTCAACCTGCCGCTGTTCAATCGCACACCGCTGCACGCCGATGTCGATCGCCTGGTGGGGGATTTCACCTCGTCGATCCTGCTGGCCTGGGACGGCCGGGTCGCCGGCACCTTTGCCGCACGCGCCACCGCCCTGCAACGCCGCTTCCACAGCGATGTCGCGCACAGTGCGTTTTCCGGCCTGGAAGTGTTGCGCGAACTGTCCCGCCAACGCGGTGAACAAGTGCTGGCTCCCGTTGTATACACCAGCGCACTGGGCCTAGGTGAGCTGTTCGCCGAGGGTGTACAGGCCAGTTTCGGCCAGCCGGCGTGGATCATTTCCCAAGGCCCGCAGGTGTGGCTCGATGCGCAAGTCACCGAGCTGGACGGCGGCATCCTGGTCAACCTCGATGCACGTGAAGGGCTGTTCGCCGACGGTGTGCTGGATGGCATGTTCAAGGCCTATACCGACCTGTTGCAACGCCTGTGTTTTGACCCGGACGCCTGGCATCAGGCGCCGTCTGCGCTGATCCCCGCCGAGCAACTGGCCCTGCGCCAAACCGTGCAAGGCCAGCCTGCTGCCCTGCCCGTCAAGCGCCTGCATGAGGCTTTTTTTGCCCAGGCACGCCTGACGCCCACCTTGCCCGCGCTGCTGCAGGGCCACCCTCCCGTCATCAGCTATGGCGAGCTGGCCGAGCGGGCCCTGCAAGTTGCAGCGTACCTGGAAGACCAAGGTATCCAGCGCGGCGATGTCGTGGCGCTGCAACTGCCCAAGGGCCCCGAGCAAGTCATCGCGGTGCTGGGCATCCTCGCCTGCAGCGCCACATACCTGCCCATCGGCATCGACCAGCCCGACGCCCGCTGCCAGAAAATCTGCGAAAGCTCAGGTGCGCGGTTGCTGCTCAAGGCCCTGCCACCTGCGGGCCCCGCGCTGGACGCGCTCCGGCCCGGCGCGGTCAGCGACCTCGCCTACATCCTCTACACCTCCGGTTCCACTGGCGAACCCAAGGGCGTGGAAATCAGCCACCTGGCCGCCGCCAACACCGTGGACGACCTGCAACGACGCCTCCAACTGACCGCCGATGACCGCATCCTCGCGCTCTCTGCGCTGGAGTTCGACCTGTCGGTGTTCGACCTGTTTGCTGCGCTGTCCACTGGTGCGGCGGTGATTGGCATCGAGCCCGAAGCGCAGCGCGATGCCGAGCGCTGGCGTGAATTGGCCTTGCTGCACCGCGCCAGTGTGCTCAACTGCGTGCCGGCGTTGCTGGACATGTTGCTCGGTTGCGCCCCGGCCGACGCCCGCCTACCGCTGCGTGCGGTGTTGCTCGGCGGTGACAAAGTCGCCCCGGACCTGGCGCCACGGTTGTGGGCCCAGGCGCCGGGCTGTCGCTTCATGGCCTTGGGCGGCGCCACCGAAGCGGCGATCCACTCGACGCTGTTCGAAGCCCTCCCCGGCCAGCCTCTGCCTTGGCACTGCCTGCCCTACGGCAAACCGCTGGACAACGTCAGCCTGCGCATCGTCGACCACCAGGGCCATGACTGCCCGGACTGGGTGGCCGGGGAGCTGTGGATCGGTGGCGCCGGGGTAGCCGAAGGTTATCGAGGCGACCGTGTGCGCAGCGCCGAGCGCTTCGTCGACTATCAAGGCCTGCGCTGGTACCGCACCGGCGACCGGGCGCGCTACCACCCCGACGGCACTGTGGAGTTCCTCGGGCGTAGCGACTTTCAGCTCAAGCTGCACGGCTACCGCATCGAGGCCGGCGAAGTCGAACAGGCACTGCTGGCCTGCCCTGGCGTGGAGCACGCGGTCGTGTTGCTGGCCGGCCAGCAATTGGCGGCGGTGGTCCGTCTGGCGCACGGCGCCGTGCAACCTGTGCAGATCGACCCGCCGGGCCTGGCCGAGCGCCTGCCGGCGTATATGATTCCCTCGCTGATTCTCGGCTGCGCGCAGTTGCCCCTGACCGGCAACAGCAAGGTCGACCGCAAGGCCTTGCACGCGTGGCTCGCCCAGCATAGCCCAGTGCAGCAGGCCAACCTGACGGCGCCCTGCGGCGTTATCGAACAGCAGGTGGCCCGCGCCTGGCAGCAGTTGCTCGGTTGTGGCGAGGTGTGCCGCGAACACAGCTTCTTTGCCCTGGGCGGCGACTCCCTGAGCGCTACCCGCCTGGTGCGCCTGCTCGCCGAACAAGGGCTGGGCGGTGCACGCATCGCCCAGGTGTTTGCCAAGCCGGTGTTGGCGCAGTTCTGTGTGGACCTGCATCAACAGGCACAGGCCGAACCCGCACGCACCGTCGTTGCAGACCTGGCGCAACGCCACGCGCCCTTCCCGATGACTGAGGTGCAGCAGGCCTATTGGCTGGGCCGCGACCCCAGCCTCGTGCTGGGGGGTGTGAGTTGCCACTTCTACCGTGAATACGACGTCGAGGACCTTGACCTGCCGCGCCTGCAACACGCCTTGCAGCGCTTGATCGAACGCCACGAAATGCTCCGCGCTGTGTTCGACCAGAATGGCCAGGCGCGCATTCTGCAACAAGTGCCGGCCTTCGTGATCGGCCAGGGCCACGCCAGCCTGGAAGACCTGCGTGAACACTGTGCCCATCGCGTGTTCGCCCCTCACCAATGGCCGTTGTTCGATGTGCAAACGGTGACCCACGGCCGGCACACGCGCCTGGCGATCAGCCTGGACAATTTGATCCTCGATGCCTTGAGCATCCTGCGTTTCTACGCCGAACTCGATGCGTTGTACCGCGAGCCCGACATAGCGCTGGCCCCGTTGGACCTATCGTTTCGCGATTACCAATTGCAGTGCGCCCCTGCACCTGCGGAGCTGCACGCCGCGCAGCGCTTCTGGCAGGAACACCTGCCCGAATTGCCGCCCCATCCGCAGTTGCCGCTGGCCGCCGACCCCGCCAGCCTGGGCCGACCACGCTTTGAACGCCTGCAAGGGCAGATCGATGCCAGCGCCTGGCAAGCGATCCTGGCCAAGGCCCAGCAACAGGGGCTCACCGCCTCGGCGGTGCTGCTCTGCGCCTTTGCCGAAACCCTCGGTCGCTGGAGCGCACGCCCGGACCTGAGCCTCAACCTCACACTGTTCGATCGCCGCCCCGTGCACCCTCAGATCGACCAGGTCATGGGCGACTTCACATCGCTGACCCTGCTCGGGTATGTGCCCGTGGCGGGTGAGCGTTGGGTTGACCGTGCACGCCGTACGCAACAATCCCTGGGCGAGGCGTTGGAGCATCGCTGCGTGGGTTCGGTCAGCCTGCTGCGCCAGCTGGCCCGGGGCAATGGCGAGCAACAGGTGAGCATGCCGGTGGTGTTCACCAGCGCCCTGGGCGTGCCGGATGGCACGGCGGCGCCGGTGGACGGCCCGTTTGCCCACCAGGTGTTCGGCCTGACACAAACCCCGCAAGTGTGGCTCGACCACCAGGTCGTCGAAGCCAACGGTGGTATTGCCCTTAACTGGGACCGTGTGGTCGGCCTGTTTCCCGAAGGTCTGGTTGAAGCGATGTTCGACGCTTACTTGCAGAGCCTCAACTGGTTGGCGGAGCACGCCTGGGACAGCGCGCCACCCGACCTGCTGCCCCAGGCCCAGGCGCAGCGACGCGCCCAGCTCAACGCCCCGGTCGACTGCGTGCCGGGCGACCCGACGCTGCACCAGGGCTTCTTTGAACAGGCGCGCCAGACGCCGCAGCGCCCGGCCCTGTTATGGGGCGAACACGGCACGCTGAAGTACAGCGAACTGGCCGACCGCGCGCTGCGTATCGCCCACAGTCTGATGGACGCAGGTGTCGCACCCGGCGACCTGGTGGCCGTGTCCCTGGCCAAGGGGCCGCAGCAGGTCGCCTGTGTGCTGGGCATTCTGGCGGCCGGCGCCGCCTACCTGCCGGTGGGTGTCGATCAGCCGTTGCAGCGCTGCCAGCGCATCCTGCAACAGGCCGGCGTGACCCTGATACTCGCCGAGCACGACCCTCACCTGCCCGGCGTCAAGCACCTCAAGCCCTCCACCGCGTTGAAGGCCGAACCGCTGGCGGCGCCACGGCCGCTCGCGGCGGGTGAATTGGCCTATGTGATCTACACCTCCGGCTCCACCGGCCAGCCCAAGGGCGTGGAAATCACCCACCGCGCGGCGATGAATACCGTGGCCGAGATCAACCGCTGTTATGGCGTCCAAGCCAGCGACCGGGGCCTGGCCCTGTCGGCGCTGGACTTCGACTTGTCGGTGTACGACCTGTTCGGCCTGCTTTCGGTGGGCGGCGCCCTGGTGCTGATCGACGAAGACCAGCGCCGCGATGCCCGCGCCTGGCTCAAGGCATTGCGACAGCACCGCGTGACCCTGTGGAACAGCGTGCCGGCGCTGCTCGACATGCTGCTGGAAGCCAACGTACAAGACCGCCAGCCTCTGGACCTGAGGGTCGCACTGCTGTCCGGCGACTGGATCGGCCTTGATCTGCCGCAACGCCTGCAAGAGCAGGCCTCCGGTTGCCGTTTTATCGCCCTCGGCGGCGCGACCGAAGCGGCGATCTGGTCGAATCACTTTGAAGTACGCCAGGCCATGCCGGGCTGGCGTTCGATCCCCTACGGCGTGCCGCTGGCCAACCAGGCCTACCGGGTGGTCGATGCCCTGGGCCGTGACTGTCCGGATTGGGTCACGGGGGAACTGTGGATCGGCGGTGCCGGCGTCGCGCGTGGTTATCGCCACGCGCCGCAGCTGAATGCCGAGCGCTTTGTCGACGGTTGGTACCGTACCGGAGACCTTGGCCGCTACCACCCCGATGGCCTGCTGGAGTTTCTCGGGCGCGCCGACAGCCAAGTGAAGATCCGTGGCCATCGCATCGAACTGGGCGAAATCGAAGCCGCCCTGGCGCGTCACCCCTGTGTGAACAGCGCCGTAGCGCTGGTCGCCGACCACCGACTGATGGCCGCCGTTACGGCCAGCACCTGCGCCGAGGTGCTCGCACAGCATCTGGAGCAGTGCCTGCCTGCGTACATGCGCCCGGAACAGATCCTGGTGCTGGAACGCCTGCCCTTGAGCAGCAATGGCAAGGTCGACCGCCGTGCGCTGCTCGCCCCTTTGAGCGCCGCAGCCCAGCCACGGGAGCGGTGGATGAGCAACCGCTGAGCGCAGGCGAACAGGTGATCGCCGAGCTCTGGCAGCACTTGCTCAAGGTGCAGAGCATCTCGCGCCACGACAACTTTTTCCGCCTGGGCGGCGACAGCCTACTGGCCACGCGTTTTCTCGAAATGCTGCGCAGCCGTCTCGGTGTGGAACTGCCCATGGGCCAGTTGTTCGGCGCCGCCAGCCTGTTGGAAGTGGCGCAAACCCTCGAACGCCTGCCCACCCCGCACACCGTTGAAGAAGGCGTTATCTGATGCCTGCGCAACCCCCCTTTTTTCCAGGAGCTGTCCCCATGCCCGCCGCCAAACTGCTAAGCGAACTCAAGTCCCTGGGCGTCGAACTCTGGCCCCAGGATGGCCAACTGAAATTCCGCGCGCCCCAGGGCCTGCTCGACACCGAACGCATGGCGCAACTACGCGAACACAAGCAACAGATCCTGCACCTGCTGGAGACACAGGAACGCCCGCTCGTGCAGGCCGATCCGGCGCAGCACCACACGCCCTTCCCCCTCACCGATGTGCAGAATGCCTACCTGCTGGGCCGCCAATCGTCCTTCGGCTACGGCAATGTCGCCTGCCATGGCTACCTGGAACTGAGCTGGCCAACCCTGGACCCGCAGCAGGTGGAACAGGCCTGGAACCGCCTGATCGCCCGCCACGACATGCTGCGCGCGGTGATCGCCAGCGAAGGTTCGCAGCGTGTGCTGCCCGACGTCGACCACTATCCTCTGGCCATCGCCGATCTGCGTGGCGCCACCCGCGAGCAGCACCAGCACGCGGTGCAACAGATTCGCCAGGCCATGGAGCAGAAGCTTTACCCCACCGAGGTCTGGCCGCTGTTCGAACTGCGTATGAGCCGCAGCGACAACGGCGACACGCTGCACTTTTCCATGGATTCCTTGATCGCGGACTGGGCCAGCGCGCAGCTGCTGTTCAATGAGCTGGAACTGTTGCTGCAGGATCCTCAGGCAGCCTTACCTGCCCTGGACATCACCTTCCGCGACTACCTGCTGGCCGAGCGCAGTTTGCTCGAAGGCAGCCGCCACCAACGTGACCGTGACTACTGGCTGGCCCGCATCGACGCATTGCCCGCCGCCCCACAACTGCCGGCGCCGCTGAGCGGCGAAGACACCCGCGTACCCCGTTTCCAACGGCACTCGGCGCAGCTTGAGCCGCAGCCATGGGCCACCCTGAAAAGCGCTGCCAGCGAACGCGGTCTTACCCCATCCATCGTGGTGCTGGCGGCCTACGTCGCCACGTTGCAACGCTGGAGCCAGCAGCCCGCCTTCAGCCTCAACCTGACATTGCTCAACCGTCTGCCACTGCACCCGCAAGTGGATCGCCTGGTGGGCGACTTCACCTCGGTCAGCCTGTTGCAGGTCAACGATCCCGAAGGGCTGGACTTCACCGCCCAGGCACGCCAGTTGGGCAGCCAATTGTTTGCCGATCTGGAGCACCGGCTATTTTCCGGCATCCAGGTCATGCGCGAAATCGGTCGGCGTCGTGGGCGTGAAGCGGCGGCCATGCCGGTGGTCTTCACCAGCGCCATCGGCCTGGGGATCGAGGCACCGCCGGCCAGTCAACGCCGGGTGGGCCACGGCATCACCCAGACGCCGCAAGTCACCCTCGATTGCCAGGTGATGGATGACGCCAACGGCCTGCACATCCATTGGGACGTGCGCCAAGGCGTATTCCCCGACGGCCTGGTGGACGACATGCAACAGGCCTTTGTCGCCGAGTTGCAGTTGCTCGCCCTCGATCCGGCCGCCTGGGAACATCCGGTGCACGTGCCGCTGCCGGCCTGGCAACAGCGTGAACGCCTGGCGGCGAATGCCACCGCCGCCCCGTTGCCCACCGGTCGCCTGCACGACGGCCTGCTGGCCATGGCTTGGGAACATCCTCACGCACTGGCGGTGATCGATGCCAGCGGCAGCCTGACCTACGCCGCCCTTGCCGAACGCGCACTGGCCGTGGCCGCCACCCTGCGTGAGGTCGGATGCGACGCGCAGGAACCCGTGGCGATCCTGATGCCCAAGGGCCTCGACCAAGTGGTGGCGGCCTACGGCGTGTTGCTCGCCGGCGCGGCCTACCTGCCCCTGGACAGCAACGCTCCGGCCGCACGCCGCGACCGCGTCCTGCCAAGTGCCAAGGTGCGGCATGTGCTGGGGCATTCCCTGGCACAGCCAAACACGCCGTTGCCCGAAACATTGCAATGGCACGCCGTAGACCGGTTGCCCTCGGCGGGCGCGGATTTCGAGCTGATCGAGGGCGGCCCCGATGACCTCGCCTACGTGATCTACACCTCCGGTTCCACCGGCGAACCCAAGGGCGTGATGATCAGCCATCGCGCCGCGCTCAATACCGTGCAAGACATCAACCGACGCTTCGACGTCAACGCCGATGACCGCGTACTGGGCCTGGCGCAGTTGAGTTTCGACCTGTCGGTGTATGACCTGTTCGGGCCCCTAGCGGTGGGCGCAACCCTGGTGCTGCCCGACCCGGCACGTGGCGCCGACCCGTCGCACTGGGCTGAACTGGTACAGCGCCATCAGGTCACGCTGTGGAACTCAGTGCCGGCACAACTGCACATGCTCGCCGACTACCTGCACGCCGAACCTCGCCCACTGGACAGCCTGCGCCTGGCCTTGCTGTCCGGTGACTGGATCGCGCTGAACCTGCCACCGCAACTCCAGGCGTTGTTGCCCGACCTGAAACTGGTAGGCCTGGGCGGCGCCACCGAAGCCTCGATCTGGTCAAACCTGCACCCTATCGGCGCCATCGACCCGACGTGGCGCAGCATTCCCTACGGCCTGCCGCTGGCCAACCAGGGCTTTCGGGTACTCGACAGCCACTGGCGTGATGCGCCGACCTGGGTGCCGGGCGACTTGTATATCACCGGTGTCGGTCTGGCCCAGGGCTACCTGGGCGATCCGGCATTGAGCGACTCACGCTTCTTTGCTCACCCGCTCGACGGCCAGCGTCTGTACCGCACCGGTGACCGTGGCCGCTATTTGCCGGGGGGTGAGCTGGAATTCCTGGGCCGTGAAGACGGCCAGGTGAAAATTCGCGGGCATCGGGTGGAACTGGGTGAGGTCGAGGCCGCACTGCTCGCCACCCCTGGCGTGGACAGTGCGGTCAGCCTGGTCAGTGGCGACCTGTTGGCGTTTGTCGCGGCCGCACGCGCCGAACCCGAGCCGCTGCCAGGCGCGCCGTTGCTTACGGCGGTCAA
>NZ_AOHM01000112.1:0-129878 GCF_000510895.2 Pseudomonas sp. FH1 | reverse complement strand
GGCCGAAGAAAAACTTAACGTCGTGTCCGGGATTAGTTGACCACTACATAAGGATTGTGACGGACCTTGGGCTTGGGCAGCGCCACGATATCGAGGTCGGCAGACGGGTTTGTCGCGAGCCCCTTTTCGACCATCGCATAACGGAACAACTGGTTGAGCCAGGTGCGACATTTCTGCGCCGTGGTCATGGCCTTGCGCCGCTCGATCCGGCGCAGCACTTCCAGCACATGCTGACGCGAAATCTCAGCGATCGGCAAATCACCCAATCAGGGCAAGATATCTTTGGCGAAGTGGCGGTCAATCTGCTCCAAAGTCCCCTGGCGTCCAGCCTTCACGCTCAAGGCTTTAAACGCACGCCAGTCGGCGAAAACACTTCGAAAAGAACCGTCTGTAGAGGCGCTGGCGGCCAGTCGTGCTTCGCGACGGTGAGTGCGTGGATCAACGCCCTGGGCAATCAAGGCCCTGGCCTCGTCCCGCCCCCGGCGCGCATCTTTAAGGCTGACTGCTGGGTAAACACCCAAGGAAATACGTGCTTGTCTGCCCAGCCAATAAAAGCGGAAATGCCATTGCTTGGCACCCTTGGGGCCCACGAACAGCGCAAGCCCATCCGTGTCTTTGATGGTGTAATTTATACCGGAAGGTTTCGCCTGGCGAACGGCGGTATCGGTCAAGGCCATGAGTACATCTCCCGTCTCGTAGGATCGAGGAGATGTATATCGATGCCGGACCGGGGCGTTCTGCCCAAAATCCGCTGTGCCCGCTACCCGAATTCGATGTACTTAATTATGTACTTAAAATGCGTGCCGGGGGGTGGATTTTGACAGATTGCACTGGAACGAAAAAAGACGCCGAAGCGTCTATTTTCAATGACTTACAGACTTCCATGGAACTCTGTAGATCGATATTTGGAGCGGGAAACGAGACTCGAACTCGCGACCCCGACCTTGGCAAGGTCGTGCTCTACCAACTGAGCTATTCCCGCTTGGTGATGCGCATTCTATAGAAATCTCGTAACCGGTCAACCCTTTGATTCAAAAAAGTTTTATTTCTTTTCAACGGTCGTGCGCAGATGAGGCCAGGCAGCACGCAGGTACTGGAGCATGGACCACAGCGTCAGGCCAGCTGCAATCAGCAGCAAAGCGTAGCCAGTCAGGACCCAGAAGGAGAAGTCCGACGGGTTGGCCAGCAGGATGACCAGCGCAAGCATTTGCGCGGCGGTTTTCCACTTGCCCATGTTCGACACGGCCACATGAGCGCGGGCGCCGATTTCGGCCATCCATTCGCGCAGGGCCGAGACGACGATCTCGCGACCAATGATCACCGCGGCTGGCAGTGTGAGCCACAGGTTGCCGTGTTCCTGCACCAGCAAGACCAACGCGACAGCCACCATGAGCTTGTCGGCCACCGGGTCGAGGAACGCGCCGAACGGCGTGCTCTGTTCCAGGCGGCGGGCCAGGTAGCCGTCGAGCCAGTCGGTGGCAGCCGCGAAGGCGAACACCGAGCTGGAGGCCGCATAGCTCCATTCGTACGGCAAATAGAACAACAGAATGAAAATCGGAATAAGCAGGACGCGTAGAACGGTGATCAGATTAGGGATATTCATCGGCACAACTGGCTACGAGGTGGAAAGGCATTCTATTCGCTGTGCAGATTCGCATAAATCAACTCAGCGAGCTTTTTACTGATACCGGGTGCTTTGGCTATTTCGTCAATGCTGGCACGGGATAGCTCTTGCAAGCCACCAAAATGTTTAAGCAAGTCGCGTCGCCGTGTCGGCCCGACCCCCGCCACCCCTTCCAGGGTTGAGGTTCGCCGGGTTTTGCCACGCCGGGCGCGGTGACCGGTAATGGCGAAACGGTGGGCTTCGTCACGGATCTGTTGGATCAGGTGCAGCGCAGGTGAGTCGCCCTTCAAGGTGAACTCATGGGCGGCGTCATTCAAGTACAACGTTTCGAAACCGGCCTTGCGTGTAGCGCCCTTGGCCACACCGAGCAGGATGAGGTCGGGTACCGCCAGCTCGTTGAGCACGTCGCGGGCCATGGACAGCTGGCCCTTGCCGCCGTCCACTAGCAGGATATCTGGCAACTTGCCCTCGCCGTCCTTCAGCTTGCTGAAGCGTCGCGTCAGTGCCTGGTGCATGGCAGCATAGTCGTCGCCGGCGGTGACACCTTCGATGTTATAGCGCCGGTAATCGGCTTTGATCGGCCCTTCCGGCCCGAACACCACGCAAGATGCTACGGTGGCTTCGCCGCTGGAGTGGCTGATGTCGTAGCACTCCAGGCGCTGCGGTGGTTCGTCCAGGTTGAGGACTTCAGCCAGGGCGTCAAAGCGTGCGGCGACATGCTGTCGATTGGCCAGGCGTGCGCCCAGGGCCTGTTCGGCGTTGGTCACGGCCAGTTGCTGCCAACGGGCACGGGTGCCACGTACGCGGTGGCTGATGTCCAGCTCGCGGCCGCGCAATTCGTGGATCGCCTCGATCAGCGTGGGGAAATCTTCATGCACCACGTTGACGATCAGCTCCGACGGCAGGTCGCGCTCGGGACTGCTGACGTAATACTGGCCAAGGAAGGCGGCCATGACTTCGGCCACGTCCTCGTCAATACCGGTCTGCGGGAAAAAGTTCTTGCTGCCTAGCACCCGACCGCCACGCACGCTGATCAGGTGCACACAAGCGCCACCTGGATTGACGAAGGCCGCGATCACGTCCACGTCGCCGGTGCCGCCTTCCATGCTTTGCTGATCCTGCACACGGCGCAGCAGCGAGATCTGGTCGCGCAGTTCAGCGGCCTTTTCAAAATCCAGGGTGCTGGCGGCCTGCTCCATCGCGCCGGAGAGTTCGTCGGTGAGGGCATTGCTACGCCCTTCGAGGAACATCACCGAATGGCGAACATCTTCGGCGTACTCCTGCGGTTCGACCAGGCCCACACAGGGTGCCTTGCAACGTTTGATCTGGTATTGCAGGCACGGCCGGGTGCGGTTCTTGTAGAAACTGTCTTCGCACTGGCGCACAAAAAACGTCTTTTGCAGCAGGCTCAGGCTTTCACGGATCGCGCCAGCGCTAGGGTACGGCCCGAAATACTTGCCCTTCTGCTTCTTCGCACCCCGGTGAATACTCAGGCGTGGGAAGTTGCCGTCGGATAAAAACACGTAGGGGTAGGACTTATCGTCACGCAGCAGGATGTTATAGGGCGGCCGCCACTCCTTGATCAGCGTCTGCTCAAGCAGCAGCGCTTCGGTTTCATTGGCGGTAATGGTGGTTTCGACCTGGGCGATACGCGCCACCAGCGCAGCGGTTTTCGGCGCGAGACCGGTCTTGCGAAAGTAGCTCGCCAGGCGGTTCTTCAGGTTCTTGGCTTTGCCGACATACAGCAGGCGCGCCTCGCTGTCGAACATGCGGTACACGCCAGGGCGGCCGCTGCAGGTCGAGAGAAAGGCACTGGGATCAAACGGTGTGCTCATGTCAGGCGCTGGCGTCCACCATGCCGTGGCGCACCGCGAGCAGGGTCAATTCAACATCACTGCTGATGGCGAGCTTCTCGAAAATGCGATAGCGGTAGGTGTTGACGGTCTTGGGCGACAGGCACAGCTTGTCGGAGATCGTCTGCACCTTTTGGCAGCCGACGATCATCAAGGCGATCTGGATTTCCCGCTCCGACAGCGCATCGAACGGTGAGTCGCTGACGGGTTGGAAGGACTTGATCGCCAATTGCTGGGCAATCTGCGGGCTGATGTAGCGCTGGCCGGCAAAGACCAGGCGAATGGCTTGCACCATTTCCGCCAGGCCTGCACCTTTAGTCAGGTAACCGGCTGCGCCCGCCTGCAAGAGGCGAGTCGGGAACGGGTCTTCTTCGCACACTGTCACCACCACGACCTTGATGTCCGGATGGCTGCGCAATAACTTGGTCGTGGCGCCTAGACCGCCGATACCGGGCATCTTGACGTCCATCAACACCACATCGGCTTTCAACTCTCGAGCCTTGATCAGGGACTCTTCCCCGGACTCGGCCTGGCCGACTACTTGCAGGCCATCGATGTCAGCCAGCATTCGTGTAATACCTGTACGAACGAGATCATGGTCATCGACTACTAGCACCCTAATCAAGCAGACACCTCGCGATATGGTCTTATAGGTTGCTGAACACCTTAGCAAAAAACCAAGGCGCAGACCTAGCTGCAAGCGTCATATATATAGTGTTTGAACGCACAGCAGCCGCCCACCGAGGGGTGGACGGCTCTATTTGCTGGGCAGCGGGTCAGGAATCCTGGGGCTGCGGCTTGATTTTTCCATTCAGCGAACCGGAATGTTCGGCCAAGGTCGACGTCAGGCGGCGGATCGCATCCTGGTCTTCCTTGAACATGGCGCGGTAATCGCCCAACACTTTCTCTTCGATGTGGCTCAGGTTCTCCAATTGAATCGGTGTTGCCGTACCGGTCAACACGTACAACACATCCACACCTCTTTCAGCGACACGGGACAAATAGTCCGCTTTAGGCGCACGCCCTCCACTTTCGTATTTACCTTGGGCGTTGGCTTCAACGCCGCCGATTTCACCAAACACTTTTTGCGACAGGCCAAGTCGCTCTCTTTCTTGCCTCAAACGCGAACCGATTCCACTCATTTGGATGTATGATCCTAGTTGGCACACCCCAAGAGGTGACACACTCATCTCTTTGTTAAACGAACTTGAACGGTTTTGAACTATGCCCGGAATCCGTACTGCTGCACAAGCCAAGGCCTGGCTGGAACATCAAGGAAAGTCAGTCCAAGCGTTCGCCCGCGAACATGGCGTTGATCCGGCAACCACCTATCAAGTGCTCGCTGGGCGCAAAAAGGGACGGCGTGGAGAGGCCCATAAGGTAGCGGTCCTTCTGGGCATGAAAGAAGGGGTCATCCTCTCTGAGGCTGATGGCCAAAACAACGAACAGGAAGTTGTCTCCTGAAGCCAGTATGCGCTTATTAGAATGGGCTGCATGGTTTAGCTGGATGGACAGACGCGTTCCATGCGCCAGAAGCAGTCCTCTTCACCGACTATGCCCAAGCCCATGCGCTGGTAAAGCCTCCTGGCCGGATTGGTCTTGAACACGGTCAAGCGCAACAAACCCAGGGTTTGCGCCTTGAGCGCCATTTGCTCCAACACCCAGCTGCCCGCGCCAAGTCTGCGGCAGGTCTCGAGCATGTGCAGCTCGCGGATATAGAGCGCGCGGCTGTCGCGGCTCAGGCTGATAAAGCCCAGCACCGCATCGTCGTTACAGATCAGCCAGTTTTCACGGCCAGCCCAGGCGACGTCGAAGCCATCGTTGGACCAGATCAGCCCGTATTGCAGGTAGTAATGGCTCATGGCCTCAAAGGTCAGGGTTCGAGCGAACGGCAGGTCCAAGTCCGTGGCTGCGCGTAAGTGAAACGCCATGTGTCCGTGTCCATTCCAATTAGAATATCCACAGCATATCGGCACTCTCCCATAGCCGTAAGTACTCCAAGACAATAGAAATTTCTGATTGAAACCATCCACACGCGTCGAGTAAGCTCTGCCCATCATTTGGAGACACACCATGTTGCAACTCACCCACACCCAGGTTTGCCCTGCTACCAGCGCCACGCGCTCGGTATCGGCTACCCGTGTGAACGGTTCGAGCGCACCTGTCAGCTTTTATTTTGGGTATTGGTTTAGCCACTGGCGCGCCTGATACCTGAAATCGGCGCCCACTACTCAAGGGGTCGCCTACCAGAGAAATCTAACCCCCGGTCGGCTCCCCGACCGGGGGTTTTGTTTTTTCAGCCTCTAAAACTTTTTGAAGAACACTTAAAGGACACACGACATGAACTACGCCACCTATTACCGCTACGACACCTCCACCGCATGGCGATTTAGCCAGCTCCGCTCGGGACAGCCTGCCGCCTCCGATCGGTCACCTCTTGGTGGCAAGCCAACACACGTAGCCAACACGGCCAATTGTCGAACACCCCAGTAGGGCAGAGCGCGCGGGAACAGCCCGCCGTTTGCCCAGGAAGCCTTGAATATGAACTCTGCCACCGCCGCTCTGCCGATCTCTGCACTGACCAGCGCCAACGAAGCCCTGACCCAGCGCCTGCCCAGCTCCCTTGAGCTCAAGCACCAACTGCCCCTGAGCCCGTTCCTCAACGAACAAGTCCACGCCCATCGCCAAGCCGTGCGCGCCATCCTCAATGGCGAAGATTCGCGTTTGCTGGTGATTGTCGGCCCGTGCTCGATCCACGATCCGGAATCGGCCATGGAATACGCGCGCAACCTGAAGAAACTCGCGCTGGAAGTCAGCGACCAGATGCTGCTGGTGATCCGCGCCTACGTCGAAAAACCGCGCACCACCATCGGCTGGAAAGGCCTGGCCTACGATCCTCACTTGGATGGCAGTGATGACATGGCCGCCGGCCTCACCCTGTCCCGCGAACTGATGCGCGAAATGCTGCGCCTGGGCCTGCCAGTCGCCACTGAGCTGCTGCAACCTATGGCAGCCGGCTACTTCGATGACCTGCTCAGTTGGGTCGCGATTGGCGCGCGCACCACCGAATCGCAGATCCACCGCGAAATGGCCAGCGGCCTGGGCATGCCCGTAGGCTTCAAGAACGGCACCGACGGCGGTGTCGCGATTGCCTGTGACGCGATGCGCTCGGCGTCCCACCCGCACCGTCACTTCGGCGTCGACAGCCAGGGTCACCCGGCGATCATCCAGACCCCAGGCAACCCCGACACGCACTTGGTGCTGCGCGGCGGTCACCGTGGGCCGAACTACGATGCGCAAAGCGTGGCGCAGGTGAAACACGATCTTGCCAAGTCCAAGGTAGCGGCGCGCATCATGGTCGATTGCAGCCATGCCAACAGCGGCAAGGACCCGCTGCGTCAACCGGCAGTGTTCAACGAGGTACTGGAACAACGCCTGCAAGGTGACACTTCGTTGATCGGCATGATGCTCGAAAGCCACCTGTTCGAAGGCTGCCAGCCGCTGAGCGCATCGATGAAGTACGGTGTGTCGATCACCGATGGCTGCCTGGGCTGGAGTGGCACCGAGCAGCTGTTGCGCAGTGCGGCACAGCGGTTGCGCGCACAAGGCTAAATGACCAAGGCGCTGCTAAAGCGGGTACAGCGCCTCATCAAACTGCTCAAGCTTCGGGAACACCAAGGGCTGCTCATCCGCCAGCCCTTGCAGCCGTTGCTCATACCCCACCAGGAAACCCCGCCGTGCCTCGTCGCTGATGTACGGCACATGCCACGCCACAAACGGTGGCATCACGTCATACCCCACATACGCCAACGTCCCGCGCAGAATCGGCCGCAACATGTCCTCCAGCGGCCCATGAATCGCGCCCTCACCGAACATATGCTCGCGCCCGCCCAGGGTCACCGTGACCATCGCCCGCTTGCCCGCCAGGCCGCCCTGATCGTAAAAGCGCTTGCCGCCGTAACACACCCCCGACACCAGCACCCGGTCGATCCAGCCCTTGAGCATGGCCGGCGCCGAGAACCAGAAAATCGGAAAGTTGAGGATCAGCAGATCAGCCCACAGCAGCTTGTCCAACTCGCCCTGGATGTCCGCAGCGATCGACTGCTTCTTCACCCCCATGCGCTGCTCCAGAGCGTACACCAGGTACTCGGGGTTTTCCCGCGACGAAAAGTCCGCTGCCGACGCCACCGGGTTCCACTGCATGGCGTACAAGTCGCTGACCTTTACCTCATGCCCCTGGCCTTCCAGTGTGGTCACCGCCTGATCGCGCAAAGCCGCAGTGAATGACTGTGGCTCAGGGTGCGCGTGAACAATCAGAACTTTCATACAAACTCCTCAAACGGTGTGCGCCGCCCGTTGGGCCAGCAAGTGATCGAGCCAATCCGGGTCCATCTCGGGCTCCGATGAAAACAACAGCCCGGTGTAGTCCTGGTACGGCGGGGTGAAAATCTCGCTGCGGCTGCCCTGATCCACCACCCTGCCCCGCTGCATCACCACCACTTCATCGGCAATGGCACGCACGGTGGCGACGTCATGAGTGATAAACAGATAGGCCACGCCCAGTTGCTGCTGGAGGCGGTTGAGCAACTTCAGCACGCCCTCGGCCACCAGCTGATCCAGGGCCGAAGTGACTTCATCGCAGATGATCAGTTGCGGGTCGGCCGCCAAGGCGCGGGCGATGCAGATGCGCTGCTTCTGGCCGCCGGACAACTCCCTCGGTTGGCGCTCCATGAACACCGCCGGGTCCAACTCGATCATCTCCAGCAACTCGGCAACGCGAGCGCGCATCGCCTTGCCCTTCAGGCCCAGGTAAAACGTCAGCGGCCGGCCGATAATGTCGACGATGCGCTGGCGCGGGTTCAGGGCGGTGTCGGGGATCTGGTAGATCATCTGGATCCGCCGCAATTGCTCCTTGCTTCGCTGACGAAAGTCGGCCGGCAATGCCTCGCCGTCATACAGCACCTGCCCCGCCGTGGCCGGCAACAACCCAGTAATCAACCGCGCCGTGGAGCTCTTGCCGCTGCCCGACTCGCCGATCACCGCCAGGGTCTGGCCGCGATAGAGCTTCATCGACACGTCGTGCAGCACCGGCTGATGCCCATAACTGGCGCTCACTTGCTGCACCTCCAACAACGGCACTTGCTGGTCCGGACAGGCCTTGGGCTCGGTGCGAAAACTGCGCACCGCCCATAGGGATTTGGTGTAGTCCTGCTGCGGCTGGCTGAGCATGCTGCGGGTGTCCGCCTCTTCCACCAGCTTGCCGTGGCGCAACACCATGATGCGATCGGCCATCTGCGCCACCACCGCCAGGTCGTGGCTGATGTAGAGCGCGGCGCTGCCGTAGGTTTTCACGGCATCGCGGATCGCCGCCAGCACTTCGATCTGAGTGGTGACGTCGAGGGCGGTGGTGGGCTCGTCGAAGATGATCAGGTCCGGGTGGCAGGCCATGGCCATTGCAGTCATGACCCGCTGCAACTGCCCGCCGGAGACTTGATGGGGATACCGTTGACCGATGGTTTCCGGGTTGGGCAGGCGCAACACACGGTACAGTTCCACCGCTTCACGCTCGGCCTGGGCGCGATCAATGCCACCGTTGATCACCGCTGTTTCGACATGCTGGTCGATCAGGCGATGCGCCGGGTTGAACGACGCCGCCGCGCTCTGCGCCACATAGGCAATGCGCAGGCCGCGTAATTTGCGCAGCGCCTCGGGCCTGGCCTGCAATAACTGGATACCATCAAAACACACCGAACCACCGGTGATGCGGCAACCGTCCCGCGCATACCCCATCGCCGCCAGCCCCAGGGTGGATTTACCCGCCCCCGATTCGCCAATCAAACCCAGCACCTCGCCGCGTTTCAGGGTCAGATCAATGCCCTTGATCAGGGGGTGCCAGGCGTCTTCGTAATGCCCTTCGATCTGCAGGTTGCGGATTTCCAGCAATGGCTTGTCCATCCTCAACACTCCTTCAGGCCGCTTGATTTGTGCAGCATCCAGTCGACGACAAAATTCACGCTGACGGTGATCAACGCCACCGCCAGGGCCGGCAGCAACGGGCTGATGTCGCCAAAGGTGATCAACACCGCGTTGTCACGCACCATGCTGCCCCAGTCCGCAGTGGGCGGCTGAATGCCCAGGCCGAGGAACGACAACGCGCTGATGAACAGGAACACAAAGCAGAAGCGCAGGCCGAATTCGGCAATCAGCGGCGCGGCGGCGTTGGGCAACACTTCGCGGGTAACCAGCCACCACAGGCCTTCGCCGCGCAGGCGGGCGGCTTCGACAAAATCCTGCACCACCACGGTCATTGCCACGGCACGGGACAAGCGAAACACCCGCGTCGAATCCAGCAAGGCAATCACCAACACCAGCGACGTGGCGTTGGTGCCCACTACGCTGAGGATAAGCAACGCGAAGATCAGCTGCGGGATCGCCATCAGCACATCCACCACGCGCGACAAGCCCTGGTCAATCCAGCCGCCCTTGATCGCCGCCACCAAGCCGCTCAAGCCCCCCAGCAAAAACGCCAGCATAGTGGTCAGGAAGGCGATACCCAACGTGTTGCGCGCGCCGTAGACCAAACGACTGAACATATCGCGCCCCAGGTTATCGGTGCCCAGCAGGAACTGGCCGCTCCAGGGCGCAAAGCCCTCGCCCACCACCTGGGTCTCGCCATAGGGCGCCAGCAACGGCGCAAACACGGCCACAGCGATGTACAACAGAATAATCAGCAAGCCGAACTTGGCGCTCAACGGCGCGCGGGCCACTTGGCTCAACAGGTTCATGGACTACCCCTTGGGATGCATCAGGCGTGGGTTGCTGGCGATGGACAACACGTCCGCCCCGGTATTGAGCAGGATATAAGTGGCGGCAAAGATCAGGCTGCACGCCTGCACCACCGGGATGTCGCGCTTGGACACCGAGTCCACCAGCAACTGGCCGAGGCCCGGATAGACAAACACCACTTCGACCACCACCACCCCCACCACCAGATACGCCAGGTTCAGCGCGATCACGTTGACGATCGGCGCCAGCGCGTTGGGCAGCGCATGCCGCCAGATAATCCGCGACTGGCGGATGCCCTTCAGGCGAGCCATTTCGATATAGGGGCTGGCGAGCAGGTTGATCAGGGACGCGCGGGTCATGCGCATCATCTGCGCGATCACCACCAGGCTCAGGGTTGCCACCGGCAGCACCGAGCGTTCCAGAATCGTGCCAAACGTGGCATCCGGCGCCAGGTTCGACAGGCTGGGGAACCAGCCGAGTTTCACCGAGAACACCAGGATCAGCAGGTAGGCGACGAAGAACTCCGGAAACGACACGGCGCTCAACGCCGAGGTATTTAGCAGCCGATCGAACCAGCTGTTGCGGTACAGCGCCGCCAGCATGCCCAGCACCAGCGCCGTGAGCACCGAGACCAACGCCGCCAATGCAGCCAGGCTCAGGGTGTTACCCAATCGCGCACCGATCAAATCGGCAATCGGTCGCTGATTGGCCAGCGACGCGCCCAGGTCACCGTGCAGCAGGCGCAGCAGCCATTGCGCAAAGCGCGTGAACGGCGGCAGATCCAGGCCCAACTGCGCCCGAAATGCCGCCACGGTTTCCGGCGTGGCGGACTGCCCGAGCATAGCCTGGGCAATATCCCCCGGCAGCATGCCCACGGCGAGAAAGATGATCACCGACACGGCGAACAACGACAGCACGCCCAGGGCCAGGCGTTGCAGGACCAACTTCAACAGGCTATTCATGGTGCCACTCCTCAGGCCTGCCACCACCGTTCGATCAACCGCAGCCCATCCAACTCACCATAGGGCGCGGTCAGCGGCCCGTGGCTGACCTTGTTCGAACGCGCCGCCACCGAGCTGGCAAACAGCGGCACAATCGCCCCGCCGTCATCCCGGCACAGGGCCTGCATTTCGTTGTACATCTCCTGGCGCAACGGCGCGTTCATCTCGCCACGGGCGGCGTTGAGCAGTTGGTTGAAACGCGGGTTGTCCCAATGGGTTTCATTCCACGCCGCGCCTTTGGCGTAGCCGATGCTGAACATGCGGTCGGCGGTCAGGCTGCTGTACCAGAACGAGGTGGTGAACGGCTGCTTCATCCACACATTGGAGAAGAACCCGTCGGCTGGTTCACGCACCACATCGATGTCGATACCCGCTTGGCGTGCCTGCTCCTTGAACAAGACCGAGGCGTCCACCGCACCGGTGTAAGCCGCATCGGAAGCCTGCAGACGCACCTTGAGCGACTCCACACCGGCCTTGCGCAGGTAGAAACGCGACTTGTCCGGGTCGTAGGTGCGCTGCTCCAGGGCCGCATTGATAAAGCGACTGCCGGGCTGGATCGGGTGGTCGTTGCCCACCAGGCCGTAGCCATGCAGCACGGAGGCCAACAACGTCTCGCGGTTGATCGCATGCTTCATGGCCATACGGATGTCGTTGTTCTTGAATTCATTGCTGTCGCACAGCATCGGGAAGGTGTAGTGCTGCGCGCCCTTGGTTTCTTCGATCACCAGACCGGGGTTGCGCTTGAGCAGCGCCACGGTTTTCAGGTCGACCTTGTTGATCACATCCACCTGCCCGGTGACCAGCGCATTGACCCGCGCGGCGCCGTCGGCGATGGCAAGCAACTCGGCGCTGGCGAAGTGCGCGCGACCGGGTTTCCAATAGTCTGGGTTGCGTTCCAGGTCCATGCGCACGCCGGGTTCGAAGCTTTTCAGGCGATAGCCACTGGTACCCACGCCGGCTTGCCAGTCCGCCACGCCGTCCTTGGCGGGCATGATCACCAAGTGGTAATCAGCGACGACATACGCAAAGTCGGCGTTACCCGAATGCAACTCGAACACCACCGCATCGCTGCCCTGGGCGCTCACGCTGGCGACATCACCCAACACGGTCTTGGCGGCGGAGGTGGACTTGGCGTCCAAGTGATGATTGATCGAGACCACCACGTCGTCGGCGGTCAAGTTTTTGCCGTTGTGGAAGGTCACGCCAGGCCGCAAGTGAAAGGTCCACACCCGCGCATCAGGTGTGGATTCAAAGCGCTCGGCCAGTTCGGGAATCGCGCTGCCGTCCACCGCGATTTCCGTAAGGGTGTTGTACACCGCCGAGAAACCGACAAAGGTGAAGGTATCGACCCAGGAACCCGGATCGCGGGAATCGGTGGTGCTGCCACCGGCCAGGCCCAGGCGCAATACACCGCCCGCTTTGGGCGTGGCGTCGGCGGCAAAGGCCTGCAACGGCAAGCCCATGGAGAACGCCGCAGCCACCGCGCCAGCCACGGCGCTGTGTTTGAGAAAGTCGCGGCGGTGCATCGCTTGAGTCATTTTGTTGTTGTTTTCGCTCATGGTCTTGTCTCTCTAAAGGTCAACAGGCACAGGCATGTTTCAACTCGATCAAGGTCACGCCATTGCGTTTGAACGCGTTGCGCAGGTCCGTCTGCAATTCATCCAGGGTGCGGGGCTGGTTCACGGTGCAGCCGAACGCCTGGGCGAACAGCGCGAAATCCGGGTTGCGCGGCAGCACGCCGATGGGCTCGATATCGAGGCTCAACATGTCATCGCGAATCTGGCCAAGCGCGTCGTTGTTCCACAACAGCACCACCAACGGGCTGTCCAGTTCTTCGACGGCGGTGGCCAGTTCCTGGGCGGTGTAGAGGAAACCACCGTCGCCCACCAGCACCAAACCCGGCCGCTGTGGCGCGCCAAACTTGGCGCCGATACCTGCGGGCAGGCCGTAGCCCAAGGTGCCGTAGCCGGTAGGATGCAACCAGCTGCGCGGCGCACGGCTGCGGTAGGCGTAATTGCCGGTGTAGGCCAGTTGAGTCATGTCGCTGCTGATAAAGGCATTGGCCGGCAATTCGGCTTCGATACGGTCGAGAATGGCTTGGTGGATGGACTGCAAGGGACCGTGTCCCAACTCGACTGCCTGCAACAACGCCCTCACTGTCGAGACGGCGGCTTCAGCGTCGCGCGCTGTGGCCGGCAGGCGCTCCAGCAAGGCGAGCACGGTCTGCTGTGCATCGCCTTTGAGCGCCACGATACAGGGGTAGAAATCATCGAATTTGCGTGCATCGATATCCACCCTCAACAACTCGCCGTTGAGCGGCAAACGCTCACGCCAATAGTCGGTGTCGGCCATTTCCGTGCCGATTGCCAGCACCACATCCGCCTCGCTGATCAGTTGCCAGCCGGGTTCGACGCACAGGGTGGAACCGGCATTCAGCGGGTCATTGATGGGCAGTAAACCCTTGCCGGCCACGCTGGTGAAGAACGGCGCCGCCAACTGGGTGCTCAAGCGCTGCAAAGCCTCGCCCGCCGCCAAGGCACCGCCACCGGCAATGATCATGGGTCGCTTGGCTGTCGCGAGCTTGGCGGCGGCCTGATCCAAGGCTTCGGCCGACGGTAAGCCGCGCCCAGGGCGGCACACTACTTCATTGCTCCAGTCCCATTGGATCGGCGCGGCCAACACGTCCAGTGGCACAGAGATATGCACCGGCCGCGGTCGTTCGCTGTCGAAAACGGCGTAGGCGCGGGCGACCAGTTCAGGCAAATCCTCAGCACTCAGTGCCACCGCCGAAAACGCGGTGATCGGCGCCGTGATCGCGCGTTGGTCCTGGGTCTCATGCAGGATGCCCCAACCCTTGCCGAGGCTGGCGGTGCTGTTGACGCTGGAGATCACCAGCATCGGAATCGAATCAGCGTACGCCTGGCCAATCGCGGTGGCGGCATTGGTCACGCCGGGACCGGTGATCACAAAACACACCCCCGGCTTGCCACTGACCCGCGCGTAGCCGTCAGCCATAAAGCCGGCACCTTGCTCATGCCGTGTGAGCACATGGCGAATGCCACTGCCGGGCAGGCCGCGATACAGCTCCAGGGTGTGCACACCGGGAATGCCGAAGACCGTGTCGACGCCATAATTGGCCAGCAACCGCACCAGGGCCTGGCCGCCGGTCAGGGTGTTATCGCGCATGTTCATCTCCTAGACGGATCAACGCATCGACCGCCGTGGCGCCCTGGGCATTGACCAACAATGGGTTCACATCCAGCTCCAGCAATTGCCCGGCATTGGCGCAGGCGTAGTCGGCCACGGCCCGGATGGCCGCCACCAGCGCCTCCAGATCCGCCACTTCACGCCCGCGAAAACCCTGCAATAACGCGGCACTGCGCAGGCTGAGCAAGGCGTTGCGGATGGCACTGTCGGTGGTCGGCAACAACAGGCTGCGGCTGTCCTTGAGCAGTTCCACCAGGATGCCGCCGGCACCGATGACCAGGGCCAGGCCAAAGTCGTTTTCGCGCTTGATGCCCACGATCAACTCGGCCAATGGCGGCGTCGCCATCGACTCCAACAGCAATTGATCGAAAACGACATGCGGCGCATAAGCCGAAAGATGCTCGCGCATCTGCTCAAGTGCGGCGGTCAGGGCCATGCCGTTCTGCAGGTTCAGCACCACGGCACCGGCCTCGGTCTTGTGCGGCAACTGCGCGCTGACCGCCTTGAGCACCAGGGGATAGCCCAGCAATTCTGCATCGCTGAGCGCCCTTCCGGGCGTACTCAGTATGCCGGCCGGTGTGGTCAGGCCGAATGCCCGCAAGGCTTGCTTGGAGGCCCATTCATCCAAAGCCCCGCCGCTGTCATCCAGGGCTCTTGGGCACAAGGGCTCGAGGATCGACTCGCCTCGCTCCAGCAATACGCGACGGTTGCTCTGGTAGTCCGCAATCCGCCCCCAAGCCGCCAGTGCATCCTCTACGCCTTGCAGCGCGGCGATCCCCTGAGCATGCAGACGCTCGCGGGCATGGGCCGGCAACAGTTCGGGAAACGCCGAGGTGACAAATCCGGTCTTGCCATGCCGGCCGAGCGCCGCACAAAACAGCTCCAGCAACAGGTCGCACTCCTTGCGCTCGCCCGTGAACTCGGCCGGGTAATCCAGCACCAGCATGGCAGCATCGGCGTCGGTTCGTAGCGCGGTGTCGAGCATCGTGTTCAGGGCATCACGGTCGCCCCAGATGGCGGTGGTGAAATCCAGCGGGTTGACCAGGTTGGCGTAGCTGGGCAGCACCTGGGCCAGTTCAGCGCGTTGGTCTTCGTCCAGTTTCGGCAAGGCCAGATGATTGCGTTCGGCATAGTCGGCAATCAGCCCCGCATCGCCACCCGAACAGGCCAGTGCAATCAGGCGGTTGCCCGCTGGAAGATTGCCGCAGGCGGCCGCCTTGAGGGTTTCGACAAAACTTACCGGCCCGCTCACACGGATCACGCCCAGGCGCGCAAACAGGCTGTCGTACAGCGCGTCGGAGCCGGACAACGAACTGGTGTGACTCAAGGCCAGTTCGGCGCCGATCTGCGACACGCCGGTTTTCAGCGCAATGATCGGAATACCTTTCTCCAGCGCCTTGTTCGCTGCTCGGGCAAAACCGGGCACATTCTTCAACCCTTCCAGGTGCAGGCCGATGGCGGTGACGCGTGGCTCATCAAGCAACACATCCATCAGTTCGGCAACGCCCAGTTGCGCCTGGTTACCCACCGAGGCCATGTAGGCCACCGGCAGCGATCGGTCGCTCATCGACAGGTTGTAGGCGAAGTTGCCGCTCTGGGTGAGCACAGCCACGCCCTTCTCCACCGACTTGCCGCCGTGGGCCACCGGCCATAGAGCCGCGCTGTGCAGGTAATCCAGCAGGCCATAGCAATTGGGGCCGAGCAAGGCCATGTCGCCCGCAGCCTTTAAGAGCTGCTGCTGCATGGCGGCGCCGCTGGCGCCGGTTTCGGCAAAACCGGAGGCGTAGCAAATCGCGCCACCGGTGCCGATAGCGGCCAGTTCAGCCACGCAGGTCAGCGTCAACTCTCGGTTGGTGGCGATAAACACCGCATCCGGCCCACAGGGTAAATCGGCCACGCGGCGCACACAGGGGATGCCATCGAGGCTGTCATGTTGCGGGTTGACCAGCCACATCGGCCCGGTAAAACCGCCGTCGGCGCAGCGCTTGAGCGCGCGCGCCATGCTGCGTCCACCCACGAATGCCAGGTGCCGGGGCGCCAGCAGGCGCTTGAGGTTGTCGCGAATAGCCTGGGACATACGCTCTCCTCGCCGCTTAGCGCAACAGTGGCCGCAACAGTTCACGGGCGATGATATGGCGCTGGATTTCCGACGTGCCTTCCCAGATCCGTTCGATCCGCGCATTGCGCCAGATGCGTTCAACCGGCCCCTCATCCATCAAGCCCATGCCGCCGAAAATCTGCACCGCCTCATCGGCAACCTTGCCTAGGGTTTCGCTGGCAAACAGCTTGGCCATGCCGGCCTCGCCGTCGGTCATGCTGCCTTGGTCCATTTTCCAGGCGGTGTGCAGGGTCAGCAGTTCAGCGGCACGAATCTGCGTGGCCATGTCGGCCAGCTTGAAACTCACGCCTTGGTAGGTGCCGATCGGCTGGCCGAACTGTTTGCGGTCCGCCGCCCATTGCAACGACACATCCAGCGCGCGCTGGGCCTGGCCGACGCAGTTGGCGGCCACCATCACACGGCCAGCGGTGAGCCAGGCGTTGGCCACTTCCCAGCCTTTGCCCACTTCGCCCAGTACCTTGGACGCCGGGACGCGGCAGTCGTCGAAGAACATTTCATAGGTGTGATAACCCCGGTTGCTCACGCACTTGGGGCCACGGCGGATGGTCATGCCAGGCGTACCCCGATCCACCAGGAACGACGTCACCGCATTGCGCTGTCGGCCGTTGTGTTCGTAGGTATCCGTGACCGCAAACACGATGGCGAAATCGGCGTGCCCGGCGTGGCTGATGAAGTGCTTGCTGCCGTTGATCACGAAGTCATCACCACTGCGCACGGCGCGGGTCTTGATGGCATTGGCGTCGGAACCGGCGCCGGGTTCGGTCAAGGCAAAACAGTCGATTTTCTTGCCTTGCACACAGGGCAACAGGTAGTCGCCAATCTGTGAGCCCGTGCACGCCATCAGGATCTTGGAGGGCCGCGCGACAAACACATGCAACGCCCACGAGACTTTGGACAACTCACGTTCGATCAGCGCCTGGGACAGGTAGTCCAGGCCACCACCACCCACCTCTTCCGGCATGTTGAAGGCGTAGAAACCGGCAGCAATCGCCTTGTCGCGAATCTGCGCAGCCAGCTCCGGCGAGACCTCATCGGCACGGTCTACCGCCTCTTCATGGGGCAACAATTCCTTGGCAACAAAACTGCGTACCGCGTCCACCAACATGTCTTGTTCTTGGCTGAGTTGGAAATTCATGGCGCTACCTGTTCGGGGTGTTGTTGTTATTGGCCGGAGAAATTCGGGAGGCGTTTTTCCAGGGAAGCGCGCAGGGCTTCGGCGCCATCAGCACTGCGTCCGCACAACAGGCCAGCGGCCAGTTCGGCCTGCAGTTGCTCGGGCAGGCTGCGCTCGGCGCCGTCACGGATGAGGGTCTTGGTCTGAGCGAAGGCGAGGGTCGGGCCGTTGGCCAGGCGCGTGGCGAGTTCGGTGGTGTGGGCGTGCAGTTGATCATCCGCAACCACTTCCCCGACAAGGCCGGCGGCCAGGGCGCGGTCAGCGCTCCACAGCTCGTCAAGGAACAGCAGGCGCTTGGCGTTCTCGCTGCCGATCAGCCGCGGCAAGTGCCAACTGGCGCCGGCGTCGGGCGAATAGGCCATGCTGGTGTAGCCGGCCTTGAAGCGTGCCGATTGGGCAGCGACGCGCAGGTCACAGCACAGCGTCAGGTCCATGCCCGCGCCGACGGCGGTGCCGTTGATGGCGGCAATCGTGGGTTTGTCGAGGGTGTGCAGGCGGGTCATCAAGGCGTGGGCGGCTTCGGTCCAGCCGTAGGTTTCGAGGGCGCCACGGGCTTCGGCGTCGGCCCACTCGGCCAGGTCGGCCCCGGCGCAGAAGCTGCGACCATTGCCGGTCAATACCACCACACGCACAGCGGGGTCGGTGTTGAAGGTATCGAGCAAGGCGTGCAGGTGCTTGAGGGTGGGAATGTCCAAGGCATTGCGCTGCGGACCACGATTGAGGGTGATCCAGGCAACGCCAGCTTGCACATGAGTGAGCACGGGCGAATCGGTAGTCATGGCTTCCTCGAATTATTTTAGTTGGCTTGAGGGGTGCGACATGAGGCGATACTAAACAAGTGTTCAGCAAGAAGGCAATCGGCAAACCGCAAATATTTTCAGAAGGGGAAATGGCCGACCTGAACCTTGCGTTCAGGCGGCTGCGCAAGGCTCAGGGTTTGAGCTGATAACGCTGGCGGCCACCGGCCTGCAGGCCATCGACCCAGGCTTCGCAGATCTGGATACCCTGCTCTGGTGTGAACGTGCCGGGGTTGAGCCCCGACTCCAGCCACAACCCGTCGAGCAGTGCGCTCAGGCCGATGGCGGCCAGATCGGCATCGAAGTGCTTCCAGCCCTCCTCCTTGGCCATGTCGGTCAGCGCTGAGCGCATGATGGTGCGGTACTCGCCGTAGGAGTGTTCGTGGGCCAGGTTGATCGCCGGCGCCGTCTTGACCGCGCCCCAGAATACCAACCAGGCGTCCAGCAGGTGCGGGTCGAGCAATTCGGCGGAAAACGAGCCACGGAACAACGCCGACAGGCGCTCCCGAGGGTTCGGCGGCGCCTTGGCCATGGTTTCGCGCAGCAGGCTCATGACCTGGTCGGTGATGGTGCGGTAGGCCTCCGCCACCAGCTCATCCTTGCCCGAATAATGGTGGCTGATCAGCCCCACCGACACCCCGGCCTCGGCGCTGATCTTGCGGATCGACGCACCCTGGAACCCGTCACGCTTGAGGCACGTGAGCGTGGCCTGGACCAGATTGGCCTTGCGCATTTCCGGGTCCATCCGGGAAAAACGGGATTCCTGGGTCATGCGGTTAATTCCTACGATTGGGTCGGCAGCACGACTCTACCTCAGTCGCGATAACCCGGCGACACCCGATCCAGCATCCTCAGCAACGCCGCCCAGGCCAGTTGCATGGCGTCCAGGTCGACCAACTCACCCTCTTCCAGCGGGCGGCCAGGGTTGTTGAATTGCTGTTCGGTGTAGGCACAGACCTCGGCGGACGGCAGCACCAGCTTGCCACACGCCTGGGCGGCGATCTGGATATCGCAGGCCCTCTCCAGGTAATACATGCGCAGGAACGCCTGGCTGACCGTCTCACCTACCGTCAGCAAACCATGGTTGCGCAGCATCAGCACCGGCTTGTCGCCCAGGTCCCGCACCAACCGCTGCTGCTCATCCATGTCCAGGGCCACGCCTTCGTAGTCGTGGTAGGCCACCTTGCCGTAGAACTCCATGGAAATCTGGTTTACCGGCAATAACCCGCACTCCAAGGCCGCCACCGCACAGCCGGCACGGGTGTGGGTATGCAGCACGCACTGGGCGTCTTCGCGGGCGCCATGAATCGCGCTGTGAATCACGAAGCCCGCCGGGTTGACCGCGTAAGCCGAGGGCTCCACGGGGTGACCGTCCAGGCCGATCTTCACCAGGCTTGATGCAGTGATTTCGTCGAACATCAGCCCGTAGGGATTGATCAGGAAGTGATGCTCGGGCCCCGGGATACGCACCGAAATATGCGTGAAAATCAGATCGCTCATGCGGTAGTGCGCAATCAATCGGTAGCAGGCGGCGAGCTGTTCACGCAGCTGCTGTTCGGTGGAGTGAGTCATTTTTATTCTCCAGGCACGGGGTTGATGAAGGCGACGCTAATCCAGTCGCCAGTAAAAAAACAAGTTGATTTTTTACTGGCGCTCGCCTCCTATAGAAAAATAACAATAACAGCGCCTGGAGTATCTGCACCATGTCGCACCCGACCTTTCCCCATCTGTTCGAACCGCTGGAACTGCGTGGCAAACGCCTGAAAAACCGCATCATGTCCAGCGGGCATGACACCTCTATGCCCATCGATAACCGGGTCAATGCGCAGTTGATCGCCTATCACCGCGCACGTGCCGAGGGCGGCGTGGGGCTGATCGTGCTACAGGTGGCCGGGGTGCATGACAGTGCGCGGTATACCTCCCATGTGCTGATGGCGACCGACGACAGCTGCATTGACGGCTACCGCGAACTGGCCGAGACCTGCCATGCCCACGGCACTATGGTGCTGTCGCAGATCTTCCATCCGGGACGCGAAATCATGGAGTCTGCCGATGGTCTGCTCGCCGTGGCGTATTCGCCATCGGGTGTGCCCAATGAACGCTTTCGCGTGATGCCACGGGCGCTGGACCAGGCGATGATCGACGAGATCGTCGCGGGTTATGCATCGGCAGCGAGGCGCTTGCATGAGGCCGGGATCGATGGGGTTGAGGTGGTCGCCAGCCATGGGTATCTGCCAGCGCAGTTTCTCAATCCTCGGGTAAACCGGCGTACCGATGATTACAACGGTTCTCTTGAACATCGACTGAAGTTCTTGAGGGAAATCATCGAAGCCGTCAGGGCCGCCACCGACGAACAGTTCATCATCGGGCTGCGCATTTCTGCAGATGAGCGCGATGCCGAAGGGCTCACTGAAAACGAGTCCCTGGAAGCCGTTCAACACCTGCAAACCCAGCTGGATTACGTGCATATCGTCGCAGGTACATCAGCGTCACTCGGCGGCGCGATCCATATCGTGCCACCCATGGCGATTGCCGCTGCGTACCTCGCCAGCGAGGCGGCGACGTTCAAGGCCAGTCTGTCGATTCCGCTGTTCGTCACCGGGCGTATCAACCAGCCCCAGGAAGCCGAGCTGATATTGGCGCGGGGCCAGGCCGATGTCTGCGGCATGACGCGTGCGTTGATCTGCGATCCACTGATGCCGACCAAGACCCTTGCGGGCCGTGCCGAAGATGTACGGGCGTGCATCGCCTGTAATCAAGCCTGCATCGGTCACTTTCACAAGGGGCTGCCGATCTCCTGTATCCAGCATCCCGAGACCGGCCGCGAGTTGGTGTTTGGTGAGTTGCAACAGGCAGTGAAGCCCAAACGCATCATGGTGGTGGGCGGTGGCCCGGCGGGCATGAAAGCAGCGGCAGTCGCCGCGCAACGCGGGCATGATGTGACGCTATACGAAGCCAGCGGGCAATTGGGCGGGCAAGTGTTGCTGGCCCAACTGCTGCCACGGCGCAGCGAATTCGGCGGGGCCAGTACCAACCTGCAACGTGAAATGGAACTGGTCGACGTACGCGTGGTGCGCCATACCCGTGTCGACCGTGCGCTGGTGGAACAGGAACAGCCCGATCATGTGATTATCGCCACCGGTGCCGAGCCTTATTGGCCGGCCTTCGAACGCGGCGGCGAACTGCAAGTGGTGGACGCATGGCAGGTGCTGCGCGAGCAGGTCACGTTGGGCCGCTCGGTGGTGGTGGTCGATTGGCGTTGCGACTGGATCGGACCCGGCGTTGCCGAGCGCCTGGTGCGCGCCGGCCATCAGGTGCAATTGGCGGTCAATGGCACGCACTGTGGGGAAAACCTGCCGCTGTATGTCCGTGATCAAATGGCCGGAGAACTGCACCGGCTGGGCATCCCGATCATCCCTTACGCCCGCCTATATGGCTGCGATGACACCACGGTCTACCTGCAACACACCGCCAGCGGTGAGCCAATGCTGTTGGAAAATGTCGATACCCTGGTGTTGTGCCAAGGCCACCAGCCAGTAGACACTCTGGCCGCGGAGCTGCAAGGCTTGGTGCCCTTTGATCGCATCGGCGACTGCCTGGCCCCGCGCACCGCCGAAGAGGCGATCTACGAAGGACTCAAGGTAGCGTGGAACCTGTGACAGACAATCCCCAGCAACTGTTTCTCGGCACGCGCATTCGTGGGCTGCGCAAGGCCCGTGGCCTGACCCTCACGGCCCTGGCGCAGGCCAGCGAATTGACGGCCGGTTACCTCAGCCAGTTGGAGCGTAACCTGGCGTATCCATCGATTCCGGCCCTGTTCAATATCGCTCGTAGCCTGGGCGTGACCATCCAGTGGTTTTTCGCCAGCGAAACCGTAGCCGCTGTCGAGGACGAAGGCTATGTGGTGCGCAAAGGCAACCGCCAAAGCATTCACTACGAAGACGGCATCGTCGACCAATTGCTGACGCCGTTGCCCAACCACCAACTGGAAATGCTGCAATCAAGCTTCCCGCCCGGCACCTATAGCCAGCAGAGCTACAGCCATGAAGGCGAAGAAGCGGGATACGTACTGAGCGGCCGGTTCGAGTTGTGGGTAGGAGAGCGACACTTTCTGCTGGAAGCCGGTGACAGTTTCAGCTTCGCCAGCCATGAGCCCCATCGCTACGGCAACCCTGGAAAGGTGGAAACCCTCGTGATTTGGGTGATTACACCGCCGACGTTTTAGGCCACCCATACAAATGGAGACGTTTCCTACGGGAACTGGCGACAGTGGCAAGGCGGCCATCAATGGTGAGGGGCCCTTTCACTTGCTATAAAAATGGCTACTTCTCTGCGAGGGTGTCGCCATGTCGTTATTGCATTTGTTGTTCGGGAAGCCGACCCAGGATGAGCGGGAGCGTGCGAAAGAGGTCAAGTCCCGCAAAACCTGGAAAGTCGTGTACGGAGGCATCGGCCTGGATGCCTGCGAAGTGCTGGAGTCGCCGGGTTACAAGGACGCCATAGACCAGATACGTAAAATGGAGGCTGATCATTCATGGGTTTGCTGATCATCGTCCCCTTGCTGGTCAGCGGATACATGGTCTGCATCAGGCACCCCTTTTTCTACGTACGCCTGCACCGTTTCCAAGGACAACTGCTCTATTTGCAGGTGGCCAGGATGGGAATGGCTTGCCTGATCGTTTCGACCCTCCTGACTGCAGCCGTTCTGGCAGTGTCAAAGCAGGCGGTCCCGATCATGGGGCACGTCATTGCAACAGACTACAGCAGCTACTTGGGCACGCTATTGGTGCAGCTTGATATTGCCAGCGAAAAAAACGGCACGCTGTGGGTTTTCCTGATGCAGGTTGGCCTGACGGCACTGGTAATTCCCTTCTTCTGGTCAGCGCTCTATGTGGGCGCGAAGAAGAAAATATTGCAACTGGAAACAGACGTCCAGCTCCACTCGCTGCTGGCGCTGGGTGTCCTTGAGGGCACGCCTTTCAGAATCTTGCTGAGAGAGTCCATCGTGCAGTGCAGGCCGTGCATGTTCAGCTTGAACGATCGCAAGGTCTATGTCGGAATCGTACTGTTCGCAGGCACACCGACCGAGTCCGAAGGTGTCGATCATGCCTTCACGCTGATCCCCATACTCAGCGGTTACCGAGACAAGGACACACTGGAGGTCACGCTGAATACTCACTACTCAACTGCAGCCAACCCGCCCCCCATCACACTGATCCAGGAAAATGTCGTCTCCGCCACACAGTTCGACTTCACTCTCTGGAACGCGGTCCATACCCGCAAAACCCGCAAGACGCGACAGGGCCAGTTGCATCAACACCGCCCCGCGCGCCCGATGCACGCTGAAAGCCTCTGCGCTTGAGGCTCCAACGTCAGTCAAACTTCCAGTTCAACCCAACACGCAGCATCTGCCCATCGTTCTTGAACTTGGAATCATACCCAGTCCCTGCTCCACCGCTGCCCGGAATCACCGCAACGTTCAGCTTGTCTTCACCCAAGTCGTAGTACAGGTATTCGGTCTTGAACGACAGATTCTTGGTGATGGCCTGTTCGATACCAGCTCCCACCGTGTACCCCATTTTGAAATGGCTCTGGTCGCCGCTGAACTGGGTATTGCCTGTGGGGCCGAACATGTCGACGCTCTGGCTGGTTTCGCCATAGGCCAGACCGGCCGTACCGTAGACCAAGGTGTGGTCGAACGCATAACCGAAGCGACCGCGCAGGGTGCCGAGGTATTTGATCTTCGATTCGAATCTGTTGTTCAGCGCCAAGCGGGTGTTGAGCTGAGCCGTGCCGATGTTTCGGCTGTCCTGCAGATCGGTATGGGAGATATCCGCTTCGATACCGGCCACCCACTGGCCGAACTGGTAGTTGTAGCCGAACTGTATGCCACCCAGCAGGCCGTTACGGTCCAGGTTCACACGGCCAGGGCGTGCACCGCCGTTGATGTTGGCAATGTTCGGTGCAGCCTGCCCCTTGGTATCGACATCGCCATCGCCACCAAAGCCGTAGCCAGCACTCAAGCCGCCGTAGAAGCCGGTCCAGTCGGTAGGGCCTTCGGACGAATAGGCATCCGCCGCCTGTGCGCCGGTTGAAGCAACAACAGTCAGTGCCGTAGCGGCAAGTAAACGCGTGATCATATGCAGAGCTCCTAGGTTTTTTAGGGGTGTAACAGGCACAGCGTTGCCGCACGCCGAGGGCAACCGGCGGGAGGAATGAATTCATTTAGAGGGGTATTACTGAGCCTAAGGGCCCGGAATGAAGCTATTGGCCGAGAAAGCGGTAATCGGCACTGTAGGGTTCCAGGTGCAGTTCACCGACTTGGGCACAACTACCGCTGAATACGCCGCCCAAGGTATGCAGACGTTCCACCGCAACCACCTGTGCCAGCCCGCCGTCGCCCTGATGGCTCACCACTTCAAGGCGCAGCAGCGAAATATCCTGGGCACTCGACCCAGGTGCCTGGGCAATGACCTTGCCGACCACTGCGCTGCGATCATCCAGTTGCCAGGTGGGCCCGGCAAAGTGTCGGCCAACGGTCTTGCCATTGATCATCAGCGTGGCAAGCGGCTCACGAAACTGCCAGGCAAGTTGACCCTTGTTATCGCGGGCACAGGTGTAGATCTGCACGCCAGCAGCCCGCACGGCCATCAGCACTTGCTTGGCCGCGCCATTGGCAGGCTCCGGCAAGTCCTGTGCCTGTGCCCGCTGCGCGTCGACCGCACAGATCACCAGCACAATCAGGCCGATCACTTGCACGACCAGCAGCGCCAGGCGATTACGGCGGGTGATGGCATCAGGATCGGTGTCACTCATTTTTCGCCTGCCAGAAGAAGGGTCAAGAAACGTCTGGTTAATCATGTTGAAGTCCGTCGGTAGCGGCTGGTTATCAGCGTCTGCAGGATGAACAACCGACTCGAACGGTTTATTCCCGACTATTTTCCAAGCCGGGCAAAAACCTCGCCTACCAGACTTCGATCTCCAGTTCCGCGCGCTGACTGGCCGGTGTCGGCACGGCCTTGCCGCTGTGCATCACACCCTGGCGTGGCGGCTCGCGCTTGAGGTTTGGCACCGGTATCCGCCCGCCTCCACGTACCGTTTGAGCACCGACCATCGCGAACTGGCCATTGGCGAAGTTCAGCCCCACGCCATTCTGGCGCTGGAAGTAGATCCACCAGCGTTCCTCCTCAAATTTCATGAACGCGAACCCGCGTGGATACGCAGCTTCGCCATAGTCGTCAAAGGTCATCGCGGTGGCCAAACCCAGGCCATGACCATCGGCACGACTGAGGTATTCCTTGCTCAAGTAGTCGCTGCCACCCTGTACGTGAAACACCCGATACGTGAGTTCATCAAGCTGGTCGATCAAGATCGAACAGCCACTGAAGTCCGGCGTGAACACATAGCCAGTCGCGCCTGGATTGACCGGAATATCGCAGTAATCACCCTGAGGAACCCAATGCCCCATCAGCGGCCGTTCGATCTTGCCGAAATCACCCGGTTTATCCAGGGTGGCCAGTCGGTACCCACCGGATTTATGACTATTGACGTCAAACACGTTGATCCCCTTCACCAGGCTTGGAGGAATGCGTTTGGCGGTCATGAAGTTCTGTTGCAGGAAGGTCTTGGTGGACGACAACGCGGTCATGCACGTGTTGGTCATAGGTGCTCCGGATAGAAGGAAGGTGCAGACGTCTCGCCAGTCCCTGCAAACGCCGTTCGAATCACGGGAAATCATCAGAAGAACACCCTCCCCGGACGCTTTATTCCATGATTTCGTTTAATCGGAATTCGTCTTTTCCATGCAGATAATTGTCTTCTTCCTACGCCCTATCAGCCGGTAGCCTTCGGCCCTGCGATGCCTTGCGCACGCACGAACACCGGCTGTTGCGACAGCATCGGTGCCTGCCCCCAGTGCTCGATAGATGGCGCCCACGTGAAAAAACTTTCGATAGTCCTCTTGCTCGCAGGCTTGCTCCAGTTGCCGCATGCCCTGGCGGCGCCAGCCAATATTGGCGTGATCGCCTATGCGGAAAAACCGCTGAAGCTGATACGCGCCACCAGCCTCTATACCGTGGGCGTCGGCACCCGACTGCAAGGGGGCGATATCCTGCAGACCGGTGCGGCTGGCGTGCAGATCGAAGGTATTGCGTCGACGACCCTGGCATTGGGTCCCGACACCCGCATCCTGATCGCGACCAACCGCACCGCCGCCCAAATCAATCTGCTCAATGGCTGGCTGAAGCTGCAACCAGTGGCGGGCAACACCCACGCCAACCTGGCGGTGACCACCGGCGCACTGGCGTTCACCGCCACCCAAAGTTCGAGCGTGATTCACGTGAGCCCACGCCAGACCGAGATATTCATCGAGGACGGCAGCCAAGTGGTCAATGAACTCGACACCCACGGCAAAGGCGAGCACAGCGTCACCCTGGGCCATGAAGACTTTGCACAGCGCAGCACCGGCAGCGCTCTCAAGATCGTGCCGCGTCCCGAGCAGGCATTTATCGACGCCCTGCCCCGCCAATTCCTCGACCCGCTGGTGCCCCTGGGCAAGAAAATCCCTGCCGCATCCGAGCCGAAAAAAGAACGTGACGTCACCTACGACGACATTGCCCCCTGGGTTGTCAGCCCGCTCAACCTCAGCCAGCAGATGCTCGCCAGCCGCTTTGCGCCGCGCCTTAACGACCCGACGTTCCGCCAGGCGGTGAAGGTCAACCGTGGCGGGGTGCTGGAGTGGGAGCTGGAGCTGTTGCGCCTGGAACGTCGCAAGAATGCGCACTGATCCCCACCACGTCGGTCCCCGAAGGTCTTTATGAAACTGTCGCTTGCGGTCAAATTCAACGTAGTGTTCCTGGCGGTGTTTATCGTCGGTTTTATCGCCACCAGCCTCTCAACCCACTACATGCTGCAACAGAGTGCGCGCCGGGAAACCCTGGAAACCGCACGCATGCTGATGCGCTCGGCCTCTGCCGCCAGCACCTACACGGCCGAGCAGATTGTGCCGCTGCTGGAGAACCGCCTGAAGTTCCAGTTCCTGCCGCAATCGGTACCGGACTTCGCCGCCATTTCGCACCTGCAGGAACTGCTCAAGTCTTACCCGGACTATGCCTACAAAGAAGCCACGCTCAACCCCACCAACCCGCGTGACCTGGCCAACGACTGGGAAAAAACCCTGATCAGCACCCTGCGCAGCCAGCCGCAGACCGACGAGATGGTGGGTGAGCGCGCCGATGACAAAGGCACGTCGCTCTACATCGCGCGACCGATCCAGATCAAGGACGCCGCCTGCCTGGCCTGCCACAGCACGCCAGATGCGGCGCCAAAAACCATGGTCGACATCTACGGAGCGGTAAATGGCTTCGGCTGGAAACTCAATGACACCATCGGTGCGCAACTGGTCTCAGTGCCACTGGACTTACCGATGCAACGCGCCACGAGCCTGCTGCACAGCTACATGCTGTCGATGCTGGGGATCTTCGCCGTATTGTTCGTGGCCTTGAACGTGGCGGTGCACCTGTTTGTCACACGGCGCCTGCGGCAGATGTCGGCGTTGGCTGACCGCGTCAGCCTGGGCGAAACCGATGTGCCGCCGATGGACGTCAGCGGCAGCGACGAGTTGGCACGCCTGGGTCAGTCCTTCGGCCGTATGCGTACCAGCTTGGTCAGCGCCATGAAGATGCTTGAGGAATAGGGCCGCGATCATGCTTGAACAACTCGGCAAATACCGCATCGACAGCGTGCTCGGAAAAGGCGCCATGGGCACGGTGTACAAGGCGTTCGACCCGAACATCGCCCGCACCGTGGCGCTCAAGACTATCCGCAAGGAGCTGTTCGGCGATAGCCAGCACGCCGAGCTGGTCAGCCGCTTCAAGAATGAAGCCCAGGCCGCTGGCCGGCTGATGCATCCCAATATCGTCGCGGTCTACGACTACGGCGAGGACGAGGGCTCGGCGTACATCGCCATGGAGTTCGTCGAAGGCACACCGCTCAACACCCTGCTCGCCGCCCAGACACCCCGTGACCTCAGCCACAGCCTCGGCTGGATGCGCCAGTTGCTGTTGGCCCTGGAGTACGCGCACTCCAAGGGTGTGGTGCACCGCGATATCAAGCCGGCCAACCTGCTGATCACCGCCGACAACCACGTCAAGGTCACCGACTTCGGCGTCGCACGCCTGGACTCCTCCACGCTCACCCAGACCGGCTCGATGATCGGCACCCCCAGCTACATGTCGCCGGAGCAGTTTTGCGGCGAGTTGATCGACGGTCGCTCCGACGTGTTTTCCGCTGGGATCGTGCTGTACCAACTGCTCACTGGCGAGCGACCGTTTTCCGGCTCGGCCACCATGGTTATGCAGCAGATTCTCAACCAGACGCCGGTAGCACCGTCGAGCTTGAACCTGGCCCTCGACCCGGCGTTGGACAGTGTGATCGTCCGCGCCCTGGCCAAGCGCCCGGCCGACCGCTATCCCTCGGCGCACGCCTTTCTGGATGACCTTGAAGCGCTGCTCGGCACCACCACCGGCAGTTGGACCAGCGCCGATATCGACGATGATCGCACCGTGCTGATGCGCCCCAACCAACCCTTGAGCAGCGGCGTGACACCGTTAGCGACCGAAGCCGTGGAAACCCTCACGCCGTGGAAGTTGGCCGTGATGCCTGAGCTGGAGTCGCTGCTGTCCCACCAGATCGGCCCGCTTGCACGCTTCCTGGTGCGCAAGAGCCTCAATGGCGCGGATGACTTCGAGGGTATCTGCGCCGCATTGTTGCCGCATATTCCGTCGGAGCGCGGCCGTGAGCAGTTCACCAGCGCCAGCCAGTCGCTGTTCCAACGCCTCAACCCGCCGACTGCCGCGCCCGAGGTGGTGGCTGAACCCACCGCGATTGTTCCGACCAGCGAGGTGATCCATACGTCAGTCGACCCCGACTTCGCACACATGGCCGAACGCCGGCTGGCGGTGCTGATTGGTCCCATCGCCCGCATCGTGGTCAGTCGCGCCTTGCGTGCAACCTCACTGCGCCAACCCTTTGTGCAACGGTTGGCCGAGTCTATCGAGAGCGAGGCCCAGCGCCTGGCGTTCCTCAACAGCTTTGAGCCCCTGCCATGACCGACTCCCCCCTCAGCGCCTGCGGGCCCCATCGCCTGGCCTGCGCGGTCGCCTATGGGGCCAGCGATGTCGGCACGGTGCGCCAGAGCAACGAAGATAACTTTCTGGTGGAGCCCAGCCTCGGGCTGTTTGCCGTGGCCGACGGCATGGGCGGCCATGAAGCCGGCGCCCTGGCCAGTGCCGAAGCCCTGATCAGTTTGCGCCAGGCGCTCAACGCCCACCGTGTAGACCCACTGAACGACGGCAGCGACCCGGACGCCACCTGGTCGGACCCGGACATGCAAGCCGCCAGTCGCCTGCACAACGCACTCGATCAAGTGAACCAGTGCGTCTACCAGCAAAACGTGGCACGCCAGATGAGCGAAGGCAGCGGCATGGGCACGACCCTTACAGGGGTATGGCGCCCGCATGCCGATGGGCCACTCTTGGTGTTTCATGTGGGTGACAGTCGTTTGTACCGCTACCGCGACGGCGAACTGAGCCTGCTGACCCGCGACCAGACCTGGTATCAGCAAGCCCTTGAGGCCGGCAAAGTCGACCGTTTACCGGCACGCAATCTGCTGTTGCAAGCTATCGGCCCGGGGCCGCGGGTAGAACCGCAAGTACGCGTGCAACCCGTGAAGCGCAACGACCTGCTGATGCTCTGCAGTGACGGCCTGCACGGTTGCGTGCCGCACCAGGAAATGGCTCAGGTACTCGCCGCTGCCAGCCGCGACACGCTGGAGACTGCCTGCCAACGGCTGATCCACCTCACCCGCGAATACGCCGGGCGCGACAATGTCACGGTGCTCCTCGCCAGGTTCGACGGCTGAATCGCCTTATGGCAACTTGAACGCCTCATCCAACGGCACACGATAGCCGGTGGCCAGGCGGTTGGTTTCGTTAGCCATGCCGACCACCGCCTGCAACTCGCCAAACATCTCGTCGGTCATCCCCGCCTTGCGCGCTGCTGCCGTGTGGGAGGCGATGCAATACGGGCAATTATTGGTCACGCTGACAGCCACATAGAGCAGTTCCTTGGTCAGTGGATCCAATGCCCCCGGCGCCATGATTTCCTTGAGGCTTTCCCAGGTCCGGCGCAGGGTCGGTGGGTGGGCGGCCAGGCACTTCCAGAAGTTGTTGACCTGATCGACCTGGCGCGTGTGCATGATGTCGTCATAGACCGCACGCACTTCTGGGCTGGCATCGGCGTATTCGGTGAGGTGTTGAGTCATGGGATGTCCAAGGCGGAGGGTGAGTGTTCTGGAATACCGCGCCGCCCCATTGCTGGCAAGTGAAGCCGGTGAATCCTGAATGACGGAGTTGACGAACGGTCATGCGAATGTTCAGATGCCGGCCTGTTTCAGGTGCCCCCTGCCGCCGTGCTTGGGGTGAAACGGGAAACCGGTACGCTCTTTTGAGCCAGTCCGGTGCTGCCCCCGCAACGGTATTCGCGTGACCCCTTCGACACACCACTGTGGCCTGCGTGCCATGGGAAGGTGAAGGGTTCCATACGCGAGAGCCCGGAGACCGGCCTGGAATTTCTGTTAGGCAAACTCCTGCGGTGGGCGGGCATGGGCCGGTATCGGCGTGTGCGCGATGCCTTCTCCTGCGTGCTTCTGCGAAGATACTTTCGAGAAGACTATGATTCGACGTTCCCTGATCCCTTTGTTCGGCTCGCTGTTCAGCCCCCTGTTGCTGGCCGACGACAACACCCTGGTGCTCAACCAGCAGATCGTCTCCGCCCCTTCCGTGGAATCCACCACTGTCGCCGCCATGGCCCAGTACGGCAGCAAAGTGGAGATCGTCACCCGCGAACAGATCGAACGCGCCGGCCCCGCCGCCGACGTGACGCGGGTGATGCAGATGTTCATCCCCGGCCTGTATGTGGCGCCGAAAAACGGCCCGTTCGACTACGGCACCTATTCCCTGCTGGGCGGGCGCAACGATGACACATTGATCCTGCTCGACGGCGTGCGCCTGAACAACCGTCTGTATGGCGGCCTCTACCTCGACACGCTGCCAGCCAACGCCATCGAGCGCATCGAAGTGCTCAAGGGCGGCCAGAGCCTGTTGTTCGGCACCCAGGCGGTGTCGGGGGTCATCAACATCGTCACGCGCAGCCCGCAGACCCGCGAGGCGTCCGGTGAAGTGAACCTGGGAGTCGATACCTTCGGCGGCACCACCGGCGATGCGCGGGTGGAGAAGATCTTCACCAACGGCTGGGGCGACCTCGGCCTGCTGGCGTATGTCAGCCGCAACGCCTCCGAGGGCTACCAGCCGTTTCGCAACAGCGATTACAGCGGCCGCGTCAGCGACAAAAAGCGCTCGTACGAAGTGACCACCTTCGGCGCCAAGGCCACCCAGGCGTTTGGCAATGACTCGCGCCTGGAACTGTTCTACCAATATGCCGATGCCAACCTTGATTTCGCACGGCCGGTGAATAACTACAAGACCACCAACGACCGTGTGCAACAGATCGCCACGGCGACTTTCGAACAGGCGATCAACGAGCGCCTGAGTTATTTCATCAAGGGCCATATCAACGACTGGGACACACGCTACACGCGGCTCGATAACACCGCCGACGGGGGTCGTAACGTACGTAACAACAACGACTACTGGGGCTTCACTGACTGGGGTGTACAAGCCGAGGGCAAGGCCGAATTGCCAAGCGGCCATGTGCTGGTGGTGGGCAGCGACAACCAGTGGTTCAAGGGCCAGGACGATGTACTGGTGATCGACGACAACAAGGCCCAGGCCCACGCGCTGTATACGCAACTGCGACCGCAGATCGACGCGCTGCCCAACTGGCACCCCAGCGTGGGCGTGCGGCATGAAGCCATGAGCGGCGGTGACAGTGCCACCGTCGGCATGCTCACCTCGCTCTATGATCTCAACGACCACTGGGCCCTGCGTGGCCAATACGGTACGGCCTACAAACTGCCCAACGCCGAACAGCTGTTCGTCAACGAGCCGGGCGACGAGATCGGTAACCGCAATCTCAAGCCGGAGAAAAGCCGCAACGCCGAACTGGGGATCGACTACAAGGGGCTGCTGGGCGAGCGCGACTTCAGCGCCAGCGTCACGCTGTTCAAACGCAAGATCACTGACTTGATCACGCTCGACGATGTGCAATGGGTCAACGGCCAGGGCCAGCTCCAGATGCGTGGCTTCGAGGCCGACGCCAAGCTCGCGCTCAATGACCAGTGGAGCCTGCAAGCCGACATGACGCGCAACCTCACCGAGTCCCGCACCGGCGTCACCATCAACGACATTCCGAGCTTTTTTGCCCGTTCACGGATCGGTTTCGAATCGGAAAACCGCTTGTGGGGCGCAGGTACTGCGATCCGCTACATTCGCGACATCACCAGCTCGAAAAACGTCGAATACGGCCACTACTCCGTGGTGGACGCAGATGCCTATCGCTACCTCGACGCCGCCCACCAGCACCGCCTGAGCCTGCTGGTGGAAAACCTGTTCGACCGCGACTACGTCACCAGCCGCGCCAGCAACGTCGACAACCTCGGCCGCCCGTTCACCTCAGAGGTGCGTTACACGTATCACTTCTGATGACTGAGATCACCAAAATCGACGGGGTGGACTTCCATCCCGACTGGTCCCGCATACCGGACCACGCCCGCCATGTATTCCTGTGCACCGGCCCACGCTGTACGCAGCGCGGCGCCTTGCAACTGTGGAAAACCCTGCGCCGCCGACTGCTGGAACATGAGCACATCGAAGTGCCCGGTGGCGTGCTGCTGACGCGCACCCATTGCCAGTTCCCGTGCAACCTCGGACCGGTGCTCACGGTGTATCCCGAGCGTTGCTGGTATGGCGTGCACAACAAGGCCGAAGTGCTGCGCCTGGTGGATGTGCACCTGGTGGGCGGCGATGTGGTGCAAGACCTGCTGATCAAGGACGCCCCATGAAACAGCCATGGCTATGGTTGAGCGCCCTGCTCTACTGCACACCGGCGCTGGCAGACAGTTATCGCAACTGCGCCCAGGACTGGAGCGTGCCGCCTTCGCCACCGTCGCGCATCGTGGCACTCAACCAGCACGCCGCCGATTTGCTGCTGGCGTTGGATGCCGGGCCTTCGCTGGCAGGTGTCGCGTACCTGGACGACAACGGCATTACGCACCGGCACGGCGAGTACTTTGACGTGCCGGTCATCGCGGCGAAATACCCGTCCAGTGAAGTGCTGTATGCGCAGCGCCCAGACCTGGTAGTCGGCGGTTTCGCCAGTGCCTTTGGCGATGGCGTGACCTCACGTACGGGACTAGCGAACAACGGGGTGGCGTCGTACCTGCTGGAGTCCGCCTGCGCGGGTCACTCGCTGGATTACTTTGGGCATATCCGTCAGGACTTGTTTACCCTCGGCGCCCTGTTGCACAAAACCCAACTCGCTCAAATGCTCAGCGACGCGTTGGATGCTGACCTGGCGCGCGCCCATGGCCTGATGGGTGATGCCCGTCCGCTGTCGGTGTTTTACCTGGACAGTGAAGTGGGTGGACTCGATAGCGAAGGCCAACGGGGTTTTGTCACCACCCTGCTGATGGCCTCCGGTGCACGCAATATACTGGCCGATATCCCGTTGTCACGGGTGACCGTCAGCAATGAAACCCTGCTGGCCAAGGACCCGGACGTGATCCTGCTGGCCGATGCGCTGTGGTCACCGGCCAGCCGCAAGCGGCAGTTGCTGACCACCGACCCGGTACTCTCCAAGCTGCGCGCCGTGCGCGAGAACCGCATGATCGACATTCCCTTTACCCATGTGGTGCCCAACATGGGCAGCGGCCAGGTGGTTCTGTCATTGGCACAGCGGTTCAAGGCGCTGGCGATTCGTGACCTGCGGTAAAGAGTCCTTTTCGGATTCGGCGGTTTTTCCGAAGGAACGACGGGCGGATACTCGACTCCATTGTTCATCCCCCTTCAGGAGTTACTGATGTCTACCCCAACGCAAAATGTCCCGGCCTTCGGCCTCGGCACCTTCCGTCTGCAAGGCCAGGTGGTGATCGATTCGGTCAGTACCGGTCTGGAGCTGGGCTACCGCGTCATCGACACCGCTCAGATCTACGAGAATGAAGCCGATGTCGGCCAGGCGATTGCCGCCAGTGGCATCCCGCGTGAAGAGCTGTTCATCACCAGCAAGATCTGGATCGCCAACTTCGCCGAAGGCCAGCTGATTCCAAGCCTGAAAGAAAGCCTGCGCAAACTGAAGACCGACTACCTGGACTTGACTCTGATTCACTGGCCCTCGCCGGAAGACCAGGTGCCTGTCGCCGAATTCATGGGCCAGTTGCTGGAAGCCAAGCGCCTGGGCCTGACCCGCCAGATCGGCATTTCCAACTTCACCATCGACCTTATGAAGCAAGCGATTGCAGCCGTTGGGGCCGAAAACATCGCCACCAACCAGGTCGAACTGCACCCCTACCTGCAAAACCGCCAGGTCGTGGACTTCGCCACCGCCAACGGTATCCAGATCACGTCCTACATGACCCTGGCCTACGGCGAAGTGCTCAAGGACCCGGTGATCCAGCAAATCGCCGAACGCCATCAGGCGACCCCAGCGCAAGTAACGTTGGCCTGGGCCATGCAATCGGGTTACGCGGTCATCCCGTCCTCGACCAAACGCGCCAACCTTGAAAGCAACCTCCAGGCCCTGCAACTGACCTTGAGCGCCGCCGACATGGCACAGATTGCCAAACTGGAACGCGGCCATCGCCTGACCAGCCCCAAGGGTATCGCACCAAAATGGGATTAAATCCCGGCTGCTGGTGCTTGGGCTAACTCCCGCAACCACGGCAACACCCGCAGGCCAGCAGTGGCTGCGGGTGGGTCGATGATGTCCATGAAGTGTTCGAGGTTGACGTTGTCAGGCACGCCGGGTAGCCGCACCAGCACTGCCGGCGTTGCGTCGGCGCGGGCGCTCAGGTCCAGGTGGTCGTAGACCAGCACGTGGTGCGCCTGGGGTTGAGGCCCGCAAGCGTGGGCCGTCAGCCCCGCATTGATGATCAGTACATCAAAAGGCCGGGCGGGGATGGCGGTGAGCAACTGGACCTCTTCAAAGGTTTCCACCGGTACAATCCGGAAATATCCCAATCGGTTGAGCATCTTCTCGATGTACAGGCGTTGCAGGTGTTGTTCATCGGCAATCAGGATGGTCAGTGCTTTGTTTGGCATGGCGAACCCCTGGGCAGGCAGCGCTCGTCAGTGAGCGGGGCCCATTTTCCAGACATAACCCGAAGACAAAATCAGGTTTGTTCCTGTTCCATGTAGGAACTCTCCCAAATCCACCGAATGGCCATCCACTTCAGTCAAGCCTGCTTGATGCGGGCGCTCAGGCTGTGATGCAAGCTATCAATGGCGTGGCCAATGGCTTCAACCGACGCCGCCAATGCATGACGGTCCCGGCTTTCACACACACCCTCCAGCGTTTCACAACACGCGATCAGCGCCGGCGCCTTGACCATGCGCGCCCCACCTTTAACGCGATGAGCCAAGTCATGCAACTTGCCAAAGTCCGCGTGTTCTTGCAGCGTCGATAGCAGCAAGCGGTCCTCTGCGAGGCTACCGATCAATGGCGCCAGCAACTCATTGAGCCCGGCAGTATCATCGCCTGTCAGTGCGACCAGGGTACTCAAGTCACATACCGGCACGGCCTCCACCACCACCGGTGCCGCGGTGCGCGATGCCAACGCTGCGCGCAGATCATCAAGGCCGGTCGGTTTGAAGAGACAACCGTCCATGCCCGCCTGCCGGCAGCGCTCGGTCTCCTCCGGTTGCGCGTTGGCGGTAAACCCCAGAAGCAGACACGGCACCAGGCCACGCTGACGCTCCTGGGCACGGATATCACGGGCCAATGTGTAGCCATCCATGACGGGCATGTTGCTGTCGGTGATGACGCCATCAAACTGCCCGGCCCGCCACAGTGCAAAGCCCTCAGCGCCGTCCTCGGCCGTGACGATGTGATGCCCCAGGAAGCTCAGTTGTCGCGTCAACAGCAAGCGATTGGCCGGGTAATCATCGACCACCAGGAGGTTCAATGCAGGTGTCGCAGGCGCAGGTTGAACAGGTAAGGAAACCGCCGTTGCGGTGGTCAGCGCCAGCGCCAACGTCACGTCCACTCGCGTCCCCTTGCCCTGCACACTGCTCAGATGCAATTGGCCGCCCATCATCTCGCACAGGTTGCGGCTGATCACCAACCCAAGGCCGGAGCCACTGCGCGCCGACTGGTCGTTGTTGCTGCCTTGGATAAACGGGTTGAACAAGCGCTGCTGATCTTCGGCGCTGATGCCAATCCCCGTATCTTCCACAAACAACCGGAGGTTCAAGTGGTCACCGGCCAATGCCGGTGCGCTCTGAGCGCCCAGACGTACCTGCCCGGTGGTGGTGAATTTGATGGCATTGCCCAGCAGGTTGGACACCACTTGCTTGAAGCGCAAAGGGTCGATCATCACCATCCGGTCGATCAGCGGATCAAACTCGACGTGCAGCTGCAACCCCTTGTCCCGCGCGAGCCCCTCGAAAACCCGTGCCACAGAGGCCAACAACTCATGGAGGTTGGCCTGCTCCAGGCTCAAGGACAGGTGACCGGTTTCAATCCGTGCAATGTCCAGGATATCGCCGATCAACTCCAGCATGCTCCGGGATGCCATCGACGCCACCTCCAGCGCATCCTGATCGACACGGCCCTGCTCGGCGTTTTTCTGGGCCAACTCGATCATGCCGATCACCGCATTCATGGGTGTGCGGATCTCATGGCTCATGGTCGCCAGGAACGTAGTCTTGGCCCGGTTGGCGGCGTCGGCTTCCTCCTTGGCTTCCTGCAACTGGCCCAGCAGGCGCTGGCGTTCGCTGACATCCACCCAACCGGCAATCATGCCCACAACGCTGCCGTTGCTGTCACGGTATGGCAGCATCCACTGGTAAATGGTCAGCACACCACCTCCCGGCACCTTGAGCACGCGATCCTGGATCTGCGGCTCACCCCGCGCCATCAGGCTCAAGTAATCGGCATGGAACGACTGGGCCTGCGGCGGGTTGCCCGTGTCGGTTTGCACCACAGTCTTGCCGATCACGTCCTCCAACCTGAAGCCAAACACATCAAGGTATGCGTTGTTGCAAGCCATTAACCGACCTTGGCGATCGCGCACATAGATCGGATGAGGGGTGCCGTCGATCAGCACGCTCATGAATCGCATCTGGTCGCTCAAGGCACGTTCTGCCTGAGCACGCTTGTGTATCAGGTTGCGCAGGTAGAGCCCCCAACCCAGGGTCACCAGCAGCAACAACGCTGCCAGACCAAACCCTTGGATGATCACGTTGCGATGGCTGCTCCAGTAGCTGTCTTCGATGATGATCTCGCTGCGCCAACGGTTGGTCAGTTCGTCCATTTCTTCCGGTGTGATACTCAACAACGCCTTCTCGAGGATCGAATACAGCTCCAGTTGGCTGCGGTTGACACCGAAGGCAATGCGCGCCGGTTCCGTGCCGATCGTGCTGGTAATACGCAGGCGGTCTCGGAAATTGCGCGCAATCATGTAGCGTGCGCTGATCAATGAAATGACGGTCGCATCCACACTGCCTTTGGCGACCAACTCCATGGCCTCTTCAGGGTTTTCGACGTCAACGAACTCGATACCTGGGTAGTCTCGGGCAATTTGCGCGGCCAGGCTGTTGCCGCCAATGAATGCCAGGCGCTTTCCGGGCATATCTTCCAGGGTGAGCAACCGCTCGTCGTTGGCCCGCGTCACCAGCACATAAGGATTGGACAGGTAAGGCCGGGTAAAGCGGACCTTTTCGGCACGCTCGACGCTGGGCGTGATAACTGCAAGCATGTCCACTTGCCCGCTGCTGACCTCGTCAATTTGCCGAGGCAAAGAACTGCCATGCACTACCTCGAACTTCAAGCCTGTGCGCAAGCTGATCCGCGACAGCACTTCATCGCTCAACCCCACGAACTGCCCTTTCTCATCTAGAAATGACAACGGCATAAACTTATCGAGCACCGCGACCGTTACCCGTGGATGCTTCTCCAGCCAACGCTGCTCACTGTCGCTCAAGCGCAGTCGGTCTGCCTCCAGGAAACCGCTGTCTCCGGCACTCCAGCGGCGCAGGATGCTCATTTGCTGGCTGGCGGGGATCACGGCCAGCGCCGCATTGATGATATTCAGCAGACGGATGTTATCCCCGGTGAACGCGAACCCGAACGGGTTGACCTCCAGCCCGGAAAAATCGGCCATGCGCACATTATTGAGATGATTTTTGTTGATCAGATAACGGGTACTGATGACGTCCCCCAGGAACACATCCGCCTGGCCAAACGACACGGAGCCGATGGCTTGGGGGGTAGAGCCATACAACAGCAACTGCGCCTTGGGGTAATAGGCTTGCACCGCGTCGGGCTGCATGTAGTGGTAGAGCATCGCCACGCGTTTGCCAGCCAGGTCGGCGCCCAGTAAATGACTATCCCCCGTGCGGGTTACCAGCACAGGTTGATCATTGGCGTAGGAACGCGACAGTATCAGGTCTTTGTCGGCGGCTTCGTAACCATTGGCCGAGCCCACTAAATCGACCTTGCCCAGCTTGAGGGCCTCGATCACTTCATCGCGGGTGTCGTAACGTCGAACCTCGATAGGGATGCTCAAGATGAGGCTGATCAGCCACGCGTAGTCAGCAGTGATCCCTTCAAAATCATTGTTGTTGCTCAGGTCGAAAGGCGCGGCGCCGACACCCCCATCACCAACGTGCGTCGCTGGCGTAGCCAGCGCCAGTCGCTTTCATCAAGCTCCAGGCCTGGGTTTTCAAGGGTGGCGTGGCCGAGGAGTCTTAGGGAGTGTGGCTCGTCCAGGGCCATCGCTGCTGAGGGCAACAACCCGATCAGCAGGATGGCCGTGAATCTCAACAGCCGGGAGGTGGTCATTTCAGATCAGATGATTGCGCTGGGCGAACTTGGACAGGTGCACCACCGAAGACATACGCAGCTTTTCCTTGAGTCGCGTCTTGTAGGTACTGATGGTTTTGTGGCTCAACAGCATATCCTCGGCGATTTCCTTGTTGCCCAGGCCCAATGCCAGCTTTTGCAGCACCGTCAATTCGCGGTCTGACAGCGCGTCGACCAGTTCTTGCTCGGTAGTCTGTATATCGTCACGGCGCACTGAACTGGTGGCCACGCTGGGGAAGCAGCTGTAGCCGGAGCGGATCGCCCGGATCGCCTTTTGCAACTCGTCCAGCTCACCCGTCTTGGCCACAAAGCCCATGGCCCCGGCGCGCATGCAGCGGGTGGAGAAGAACACAGCCAGGTAGGAGGTCAGCACCAGGATCTTGCAAGGCAGCTCCAGCGCCTTGATCCGGCTGATCACCTCCAGCCCGCCGAGTTTGGGCATGGCCAAGTCGAGGATGATGAGGTCCGGGCGCTGCTCACGCGCACACTGCATGGCGTCGGCGCCGTTGCCCGCTTCATAGATTTCATCAAAGCCTTCTTGCTTCAACAGGTACTTCACGGTGGCACGGATAAAAGGGTGATCATCCACAATTAAAGCTTTGCTCATAAGACTCCCCGAGGGATCAGTACGCTTACATATCACACGGGACCTAACTACCTGTGAAAAGTAACAGTTCCGACAAACGGTGCTGATTACTCCGCATGACACTTCAGGCAGTACAGAACCCTCCTTTTGATAAAGCACGGTCAAAACGTTGAGCTGCGCCCTGGCTCCTGAGGCGCAAGGGCGCAACCTTAACAACGGTGTGGCTTATCAAATGAAGGGATAATCTCGATTGCTTGTAGGACTTTTCCTGGTAACAGCATAGTCTGCTTCGCGCGGGACAGCGCCTTACAGCCGGGGACTACTCAGTGGTACTTGGACTCCAGAACGCTTGCACCACCAGGGTCGACATCGAGATTCGCGCCACCAGTGCGTCCAACTCGTCGCCGTCCACGGACGTCACGGCCAGGGTGGCTTCGATCTCCACTTCTTCCGTGCCGAAGGGGCGCACGTCCACATCGCTGGCCGGATAGTTGCAACGTGCCAGCTCCGCTTCCAGCAAGGCCAGTACGGCTTTCTGCTGGGTACGCCGGGCGATCACATAGAGGATGTTGGTGACTTCTGCCGACACCACGTCCAACGGCTGGCGGTTGATGTTGTTGACGATCGGTCGCAGCAAGGTGTTGGCCGCCAGCACAAACAGGGTTCCCAACAGCGCCTCAAGCACCAGGTCGGCACCCGCGCAGGCGCCCACCGCCGCCGACGCCCATAGGGTGGCCGCCGTGTTGAGCCCCCGCACGTTGCCTTCTTCACGCATGATCACACCGGCACCGAGAAAACCGATGCCCGAAACCACATAGGCCACCACCCGCACCGCGCCTTCCGCGCCGCCGAGCCGGCTGGCCATGTCGACGAAAATCGCCGCGCCCACCGCCACCAACACGTTGGTACGCAAGCCCGCCGTGCGCTGACGGTACTGACGCTCGAAACCGATCAAACCACCGAGAATAAAGGCCGCAGTGAGGCTGACCAGGGTGTCGACCAGGGATTCGAGGTTGATGTTGTTGATTGCTTGCATAGGAAATCTTCCCTGTTCATTGCCAGCCAAACTTACGGATGTAGTAGCCCTTCACCGCCTGGGTCAGTGCCATGTACGCCAGCAGGATCACCGGCAGGAACACGAAGTACAGCGACGGCAGCGCCTGCAACTTGAAGTAGTGCGCCAGTGGCCCCATCGGCAGGAAAATCCCCACGGCCATGATCACGCCGGTCATCACCATCAACGGCATCGCCGCACGGCTTTGCAGGAACGGGATTTTCGGGGTGCGGATCATGTGCACGATCAGCGTCTGGGTCAGCAGCCCGACCACGAACCAGCCGGACTGGAACAAGGTCTGGTGGTCAGGCGTATTGGCATCGAAGACATACCACATGAGTGCGAACGTGGTGATGTCAAAGATCGAACTGATCGGCCCGAAAAACAGCATGAAACGGCCGACATCTCCCGGTTGCCAGCGTTGCGGTTTGCTCAGCATCTCGTCGTCGACGTTATCGAACGGAATCGCAATCTGCGAAATGTCATACAGCAGGTTCTGCACCAGCAAATGCATCGGCAGCATCGGCAGGAACGGGATGAACGCACTGGCCACCAGCACCGAGAACACGTTGCCGAAGTTGGAACTGGCGGTCATCTTGATGTACTTGAGCATGTTGGCGAAGGTGCGCCGGCCTTCCAGCACGCCCTCCTCCAGGATCATCAGGCTCTTTTCCAGCAGGATGATGTCGGCGGCTTCCTTGGCGATATCCACAGCGCTGTCCACCGAAATGCCGATATCAGCTGTACGCAATGCTGGCGCGTCGTTGATGCCATCGCCCATGAAGCCGACCACATGCCCGTTGGCCTTGAGCAAGCGCACGATGCGTTCCTTGTGGCTCGGGGTGAGCTTGGCGAACACATTGGTGGTTTCCACGGCCTTCGCCAATTCGGCATCGGTCATGGCCTCGATGTCGTTGCCCATCAGCAGGCCCTGTTGCTCCAGGCCCACTTCGCGGCAGATCTTGGCCGTGACCAGTTCGTTGTCGCCGGTCAGCACTTTCACTGCCACGCCATGGGCTTTGAGGGCCTTGAGCGCAGGTGCAGTACTTTCCTTGGGTGGGTCGAGGAACGCGACATAACCGATCAGCCTGAGGTTGTTCTCATCCGCCAGACTGTAGGTATCGCGCCCCGGCGCCATCGGCTGCGCGGCCACGGCGACCACGCGCAGGCCTTCTTCGTTGAACGCGGCGGTGACCTGGCGGATACGCGCCAGCAGGTCGTCGGTCAGCGCTTCGTTGACGTCGCCATGGCGCACGTTGTTGCACACCGACAGAATCTCTTCCACAGCGCCCTTGCAGATCAACAGGTGCGGCTGGCCTTGCTCAGCGACCACCACGGACATGCGGCGGCGGTTGAAGTCGAACGGAATTTCATCGACCTTCTGGAACGCCGTGCCGACTTTCAGCTCGCGGTGCACTTCCACATGTTCCAGCACCGCCACATCCAGCAGGTTTTTCAGGCCGGTTTGGTAGTAGCTGTTGAGGTAGGCCATTTCCAGTACGTCATCGGACTCTGCGCCCCACACGTCCACATGACGTGCCAGGAAGATTTTGTCCTGGGTCAGGGTGCCGGTCTTGTCGGTGCACAGCACGTCCATGGCGCCGAAGTTCTGGATCGCGTCCAGGCGCTTGACGATGACTTTCTTGCGCGACAGAAACACCGCGCCCTTGGCCAGGGTGGAGGTGACGATCATCGGCAGCATTTCCGGGGTCAGGCCCACGGCAATCGACAGCGCGAACAACAGTGCTTCGGTCCAGTCGCCCTTGGTGAAACCGTTGATGAACAGCACCAGCGGCGCCATCACGAACATGAAGCGGATCAGCAACCAGCTGACCTTGTTGACGCCATGCTGGAACGAGGTAGTGGCGCGGTCCGTCGCGGTCACGCGCTGGGCCAGGGCGCCGAAATAGGTGCTGTTGCCGGTGGTCAGGATCACCGCCGTCGCCGCGCCGGACACCACGTTGGTACCCATGAACAGGATGTTCTCCAGGTCCAGCGGGTTGCGGGTCTTGGCGTCCTGCTGCTGGGCGAACTTCTCCACCGGCATCGATTCACCGGTCATCGCCGCCTGGCTGACGAACAGGTCCTTGGCGCTGAGTACGCGGCAATCGGCGGGGATCATATCCCCAGCGGACAGCACGATCAGGTCGCCCGGCACCAACTGTTTGATCGGCAGTTCGATGCGCTTGGCTTCATCGCGGCGCAGTACCGTGGCGGTGTTGCTCACCATGGCTTTCAGCGCATCGGCGGCCTTGTTGGACTTGGCCTCCTGCCAGAAACGCAACAGCGTCGACAGCACCACCATGGAGAAAATCACCGTGGCGGCCTTCATGTCCTCGGTCAGCCAGGAGATCACCGCCAGCAACGTCAGCAACAGGTTGAACGGGTTTTTGTAGCAGTGCCACAGGTGCACCCACCACGGTAGCGGCTGCTCATGCTCGACTTCGTTGAGCCCGTATTGCACGCGCAGAGCGTCGGCTTCCTGAGTGGTCAAACCCTCGGAATGGCTGCCCAGGGTGCCGAGCAATTGCACGGCACTGCTGTTGGCCGAGACCACCAGGGTTTGCGCCAGGGTCGGCGGCACTTCGCGGCTGACGCTGGCGTCGGTCACGGTTTCGAGCATCGCCAGGCGACGGAAATGCCGGGCGATGTGCCGGGTCCGCAGGAAGCCGGCAAAGAACTCTTTCAACAGAGTCAGGTTCATGGTGTTACTCCTGCGCGAGGAAAAAACCGTCGTGCAGGTACCGCCGTCTGTACCGCGCCCGTTTTATAGGCACAGCCAGCTAGGCCCGCCTGTCGTAAAAGACAGGCGCGTCCGTAGCATCCCGAGGTGAGCCGGGAGCTGGTCAGCGTCGATGAGAGGGATTCGGGCAGGCGCCAGGACTGGCCACTGCCGGGATGCCGCTTCTCGCTTTTAGTGGCGAGACAACGGCATCGGAAAAATGCGCGTTACCTTGCCAAGCCTGTGCCGGTTACCGAAACCGGCCGACTACTGTCACTCGAACAAGTACCCACTGAGGGTCTCCGCTATTGATGAAAACGCGCGAAGCTTACGCCCCGATGATCAGAGAGTAAACCGTAGGAAAGTTTACGTATGGGGAATAAGAGGATTCTTCAGGGTGGGTTCAGGAAGGTGCATCCACTTGATCTCGCGGCACCAGCGTCATGTAATCACCCACCTGCCCACCTGCCAGGGCCTTGACCTGAATCGATACGCTGTTCACCTGACGCCCCATCGTGATCCCTTCGCGGGTGCGTACCTGCACATAGCCAAGTTTTGGCCAGAAACGTTCGGCCTTGGCATTGCCGATGACTACCGTCAAACGCAACCATTGAGCGCCGCTGCCCGCAGCCCAAGCCTCAAGATCCGCGTGCAGCCGCTGCGCCAACCCAGTGCCATGCAAGCGTGCATCCACCAGCAACAGCCCGATGTGCCAAACACCAACAGCCAGCAAGTCCGCCGCAATGTTCACCACCGACACCAGTTGGTTTTCCAGATCGCGGTAACCCAGCCAATACATCCGACTGCACGCCCACCCTGCGGGCAACTGCCCCTGCAATTCCTCATGCGCTTCGGTCGCAGTGGCCGGTTCGCCGTTGACCGCTATGAAGTAGTCCGGCGCCCGCTCAAAAAACCGCTGCAACTCGACCTCATCGCGATCACCCAGCTCAACGACCTGAATGCCCACGACGGAACACGCCGGCAACCCGTGTGAATCAACTTCCATGTCCACCGCCCTCAATCGTCCCGCGTCAGCACTTCCAGCAACTCAATCTCAAAACGCAGATTGCTGTTGGGCTTGATATGCGCGCCCATCGACCGCTCGCCATAGGCCAGATGCGCCGGCACGAACAGGGTGCGCACACCGCCCACCTGCATGCCCATCAAGCCCTGGTCCCAGCCCTTGATCACACGCCCGGTGCCGATCACACACTGGAACGGCTTGCCGCGCTCCCAGGAGGAATCGAACACCGTGCCATCTTCCAGGGTGCCGGTGTATTGGGTGGTGATCAGCGCGCCTTTGACCACGGCTTTGCCGGTGCCGGGGCGGATGTCGGTGATTTGGAGTTCTTCGGGGTTCATGGGGAATCCGTTGGATAGATAATGTTTGCTTGAGTTGTGTTTCGCAGATAGGGCATTAAATCCAAGTCGACAATCGCCCAGAATCCACCGAAAAAATCAGGATTATTCAGGTGGACATCAATCGCTAACACTTGCGGAAGTTGTTCTTGATCGGCAATCACCCCTTCAAGGTGCAACGCCAAGGCCTCGCGGACATTATGCAGTGCTTCGGAAAAAGACCTTCCCGCAGATAAACACCCCGGCACGTCAGGAATGGTCACGCCGTAGTCCGAGTCCGCGTCTTTGTGTACTACCACAGGAAACTTCATTTTTCCTCCTCTGGATAAACCCTTGAGGGCCATTCAGCCGAATCATTATTTGAGGCTTACTGATTTTTTACCAGCTTGCTGATCACCTCCACTCAGAGTGCGGGTGTGCGAGCATGAAAAAAGCAGTGACATTTCCCTTTATCTCGCAGGACGTTTCCGAGAGAATCCCAACCGCTTGCGCCGCTCAAATCACGTGGCTAGTCTTCGTCGGTCACTGCCAATTCAGTGATTCGGGGTTTGGTAGACCACGAGTGATTAGGCGCTAAGCGCCCCCTTCTGCAAGGCGCTTTTTTTCGGCCCTGCGTTATGGTGGCCGTGCGCAGGGCACCTTCGGGTGCACCGGGTCCTAATCACCGGTCTACCAATCTGCGTACGGTCACCACCCTAAAAGTCGTTTGGTAGCGATGGTGGTGACATTCCAACTTAGATTAGGAGTTGAACCCATGGACAAACCTGTCCCCGCGCCACCCGCTTCAGAACTGCAATTCTTCACCACCACCCCAGACCTCAGCTTCGAAGACGCCCTGGCCCACGCCAGCAGCGTGTTGCGTTGTGCCGCCGTTGCGGCGCAAATGGCCGGGGATCAACTGGAAGGGACTTCACGCACGTTGGTGCTGTCGGTCATGCACCTGGTGGACATGGCCAGTGTGATGGTGGATCGGTCGCTGGAGTGTATGCAGCCGATTTGAATGAGTCGCGGCAAGAAGCCTTGCTTCTTGCCGCGACTAAGCGCTTCCGATTGGCAGGCGCCAACTGACAACCTAAACGGAAGCACCTGATTTACGCATTGCCGCCCTATCACCTCTTATGTAGAGCAGTCCCCATAAGAGTCCTCTGCAATGAACCCAGCTATCAGCCCTGTCCGCGTTTCTGTCGTGCAGTTTGATCCCCAGGTAGGAACGCAGCACCGCACCACTAACCTGCAGCACAGCCTTGCGCTCGCAACTGAAGCGGCCAACGGTGGCGCCAAACTGATCGTGCTTCCGGAACTTTCAAATTGCGGTTACTTCTTCGCCAATCGCCAAGATGCCTTTGACCATGCCGAAATTGTTCCGAACGGAAGAAGCGTGCAGGTTTGGATCGAATTTGCTTCCCGGCATCGTGTGTATCTGGCTGCGGGCGTTAGCGAACTAGACGGCATGCAATTGTTCAACACCAGCGTCCTGATAGGCCCGGACGGCTTTATCGGCAAGTACCGCAAAGCACACCTCTGGAACCTGGAAAAACTATGGTTCACCCCTGGGAACACAGGTTTCCCTGTCTTTGATACTCCCATTGGACGTATCGGCATGCTGATCTGCTGGGACATCTGGTTTCCCGAGGTACCGCGCATTCTCAGCCAGCAAGGCGCCGATATCATTTGTAGCCTGAACAACTGGGTATGGACCCCTCCCCCGTTATTTGATGAGGCCGGCAAGTGCATGGCGTCTTATCTGACGATGACCGCAGCGCACGTCAATAACGTGTTTATCGCAGCAGCCAGTCGAATTGGTGAAGAGCGTGATGCCTGTTATCTCGGGTGCTCGTTGATTGCCGGGACCAATGGTTGGCCCATCGGCAAGGTGGCGTCGGCGGACTGCCAGGAGATTCTGTTTGCCGATATCGACCTCAGCAGCGCGCGCAGCGCACCGATCTGGAACAATCTCAATGACCTGCAAAGGGATCGGCGCGCTGATATCTATGATCCGATGCTTGGCTACACCCAGCACCCGGCACTCCCACGCTGAGAGAAGGAGACACATCCAACACTACCACTGTGGTCTTTATAGCCACCGCCAAAACCGACTCCAAAACCCCCGCCCCAAATCATCCTTACACCGCGCATACTGCGCCGCATACAGCTGTGAACGCGCCTGCACCTTGCTCGCCACCGGTGGCAGCCAGGCCTTGGCGGCGTAGGTACGTTGGCGGTAGCCGCCCCAGCCTTCGTGGTAGTTCAGGTATTGGCCGTAGGCGTCGTATTTGTAGACGCCGTTGACGGTGTAGGTCTTGTCCATGTACCAGCCGACAAAGTCGATGGCGTCGTCGAAGTCCTGGCGGCTGGCGCCGCTGCGGCCGGTGCTCTTGCGGTAGTCGTTCCACACTTCGTCCTTGGCCTGGGCGTAGCCGGCGGCAGTGGAGACGCGGCCCCAGGGGATGATCCACAGCAGGTATTTGCGCGGGGCCAGGGCGTCCTGGTGGAAGCCGGACTCCTGATACATGATGGCGAACGGCACCTGGATCGGCACCCCCCAGCGTTTTTGCGTGACTTTGGCGGCGTCGTACCAGTCGTCCTTTTCGCGGAAGATGCCGCAGAGGTCATTGGGCGTGCGTGGCGGCGAGGTGCCGCACGCCGCCAACAGGGAAGTGAGTAGTAACAGTCCGACGGCTTTGCCTGCGCTCAAGGGGCACCTTTGCGAGATACGCGTAAAAAGACCGGCATTTTACGCGCTCATTGAGGTGAGTGCCGATCTGTCATCCAGTCGTTTTGATAACGGCGGTGACTTCCAATTCCAGCATGCCGCCGCTGGGCAACCCCGCCACGCCCACCGCCGACCGCGCATGCCGGCCCTGCTCACCGAACACATCAATCAGCACCTGGGAAGCGCCGTCGACCACTTTGGAATAGCTCTGGAAACCCTCGCCGCCATACACAAAGCCACGCACAAACAAAATGCGCTCGACGTTCTCCAACCCCACCGCCTGATCCAGCACGCTCAAGGCACGCAGCGCACAGGTTTGACCAGCTTGTGTCACCCGCGCGGGCGAGGTCTGGTCCGTCACCGGCCCGCTGATCACGCCATCGCCCAGTCGGCACACTTGCCCACTCACATAGGCCACACCCGCATGAATCGTCACCGGCACATAGTCACCCTTGGGGCCTGGCGCCTCGGGCAGTTGCAAGCCCAAGGCGACGATACGTTCGCGAATACTCATGCGGGCTCCTCGACAAATTCCACATGCCCACCCAACCAGCACCCCTGCACCTGCCCTGCCGCATCGTGACGAAAGCGCAGCGAAATCTGCGAAGGCCGGCCCATTGCGCGACCCTGGCGGATGTACACCGGACGATCATCATCGGTCACCAAGCCGTTTTCCAGCAGGCCAAAAGACAATGCTGCCGCCGCGATACCGGTGGCAGCGTCTTCCGGGTAACCCGAAGACTTGGGGAACTGCCGCGCATCAAACTGGCGGCCTTCAAGGTCCGACGGCGCGTAGGGATACAACCCGGTAGAGCCGATGCGCTCACACAGTTGCTCCATGCGGCGGAAGTCCGGCTTGAGGCTGTCCAGCACCGCCACGCTTTTGAGCGCAACCAGCGTTTTGACGCGGCTGGTGCGGGCGTTCTGGATCGGCAACGGCGCCAGTTCGTTGGAGGTAATGCCCAGCACCGATAGAATCTCGGCCTCAACCTGCGGATCGCTCAAGGTTTCAACGTGCCCCTTGGGCTGGCTGATTTCCACTTGGATCTGCGCAGTGCCCGCATTGGCGATCTGGGCATCAACCCGCCCGCTCAACGTCCACAACGCCAGGCGCTCCTTGTGCAGCATGCCCAATTGATCAAGCAGCCAAATGGCGCCGACGGTGGCATGGCCGCACATTTCCATCTCATGGTTGGGCACCCAGAAACGCAGGGCAAAATCGAAATCGCTGCCGGCTGGTGCGGCAAACACAAAGCCGCACTCATGCCCGTAGTCCCGGGCGACTTGCTGCATATCGGCATCACTCATGCCGTCGGCCAGCGCCACGGTGGGCGCCGGGTTGCCGCCACGCGCGGTGGCGGGAAATACATTGACCAGATGAACCTCGGGCGTCATTTCGCCTCTCCCTTGAGGGTGGAAACAGTCGGCGCCACGGCGTCGACGATGGTGTTGGTGTAGACCTGCTGCGGGTCGAGCGTCACCGGATCATTCTCGACGGCGTTCATGAAGCTGATGTTCTTCTCGACGCCGTCTTTTTCGATCCGTGGCGTGGCCGGGTAGGACGGCAACGAGGCGGTCCAGGCGGCATCGAAGATCGCCGCATCAGTGTGGGCGAAGTACGGGCGCACCGACTCGCGGGCCTTGTCCGGCTCGCTGGCGATCAAGTGTTCGGCTTTCCAGATAGCGCGCACCAGTTTCTCGGCGGTGGCCTTGTTGCTGCTCAACCAGTCCTCGCGGGCGATCATCGCGGTGAACAGGAAGCCGTCCAAGGGTTTGTATTCGCCCTTGGCCAGGTCCATCAGCACAAACCCGCCCTGCTGCGCCGCAGTGGTGACGGTGGGTGGCGACAGCGAGAAGCCATTGATGCTGCCCTGGGAAAACGCCGCCAGCATGTTCGGCGCGCCGCCGATGGGCATGATGGTGAAGTCCTTGTCCGGGTTCAGGCCGGCGTCCTTGGCCAGGTAGCGCACCAGCATATCGGTGGTGCTGCCGGGGCCGGTCACGCCGATCTTCAAGCCTTTGAGGGCTTGGGCACGTGCCGAAATGGGCGACGAAGCCGACACCCCAGCCTTGCGCGCCGACTCGCCATCGATCACCACGGTGCTGCCGAATTGGGTCTGCACGGCGGCAAACGCCTGCACGTTCTGGCCCTTGGACCGCGCGCGCACTGCCACTGCAGGCAGGCCGACGTAGGCATCGGCATCGCGGCCGAGCACGGCCGTCAACGCCGCCGAGCCGCCCTTTTGAAACACGATCACTTCAACATTCAGGCCTTCTTCGGCGAAGTAGCCCTGCTTCTGCGCGACGTAGATCGGCACATACAGGAAGCCTTCGCTGGGGAACGCCAGGGTGACTTTGGTGAGGTCTTGGGCCTGGGCGGCGGGCAGGAAGGCAGCGCACAACAGACCGGTAATCACAAGACGCTTAAGCATGATCAAGCTCCAAACCAGAGGGGGTTAAACCGCGACTTCACGTTCTGCTTCATTGGCTTTCCACGGCATCAGCTTGCTTTCAGCCAGCTTCACCGCCGTGTTCAGGATCAGCGCCAGGGCAATGATCCCCACCAGTGCGGCAAACACGCCGGCGGTGTCGAACTGCGAGGCCGCATCCGACAGCAGATAGCCCAGGCCACGGTTGGCCGCGATGATTTCGCCCACCAGCGCGCCGATCAGCGCATAGGGCACCGACAAGCGCAGGCCGGTGAACACCCAGGTGAAGGCCGAGGGGATCACCACCATGGTCAACAGGTCACGCTCCTTGGCGCCCATCAGGCGCAGGATGGTCAGTTGCTCGCGGGACACATTGCGCACGCCGCTGTAGGTGTTGAGGAACACCAGGAAGAACACCACCGCGGCGGTGAGGATGACTTTCATCGGCAGACCGATACCGAACCAGAGGATGAACAGCGGCGCCAGCGCCACTTTCGGCAGGCTGTAGAACGCGGTCAAAAACGGATCGAGGATGTCAGCCAACAACTTGGCACGGCCCAATACAAGGCCTGCGATCAAACCCGCGAGGGAGCCGAAGAAAAAGCCCAGCACCGCCTCCAGGGTGGTGATGCCGACATGGTAGAAAAACACGCCATTGAGCAGGATTTTCCACAGGCTCTGGGCCACGGCCGAAGGGCGGCTGATGAAGAATTCCACGCCAAACCAGCGCGACACGCCTTCCCACAACAGCATCAGGAACACCAGGAACAGCAAGCGATAAACCTGGATCATACGACCTCCAGCGAGTGAGCCAATGAAGAAGGGTCTGCGGCGCCGGCAACGTCGGGCGCCAGGCGTTTCCACAGTTCGGCGCAGAGTTCCAGGTAGCGTGGATCGGAGCGCAGTTGCACCAGGTTGCGTTCACCGGTCAGCGGGATGTCGAGCACATGGTCGATGGTGCCGGGGCGGCCAGCGAACACCACGCAGCGGTCGGCCAGGGCGATGGCCTCGTCGACGTCATGGGTGACGAACAGCACGGTCTTGTTGAGTTTGCGGCACAGGCGCAGCAGTTCGGTCTGCAAGGTCAGGCGCATCTGCGCGTCGAGGGCGCCGAAGGGTTCGTCCATCAGCAGGGTTTCCGGGTCACTGGCCATCAAGCGCGCCATGGCCGCGCGTTTGCGCATGCCGCCGGAAAGTTGGTTGGGGTAGCTCTCGCCGAAACCGGTGAGGCCGACCAGCGCCATCAGTTCCTCAACCCGCGCCTCGATCTCGGCCTTGGGCACGCGGCGTATCTGCAGCGGCACCGCGATGTTGCCCGCCACCGTGCGCCAAGGCAGCAGGTGATCGGCCTGGGTCATGTAGCCGACCCGGGTGTTGACGCCGTTGACCTCGGCACCGTCGTAATGCACCACGCCCTCGGTAGGGCCGAACAGCCCGGCCGTCATGTTGAGCAAGGTGGACTTGCCACAGCCCGAAGGGCCGACCAGGGTGATGATTTCGCCGCGCTGGACCTCCAGCGACACATTGCGTACGGCCACAAACTGGCGGCCCTCGACTTTGAAGCTTTTTTGCACGCCTGAAAAACGGATAAAGGGTTTTGCGCTCACCGCCCCTCCTCGTCCGGTACGCCGGACTTGTTTGTTGTTGGTGAGCAGAGGATGAACGGATGACAGATTTGTGGCGCACGGGATCGGGCCGGATCATGCGCGGGATTGGGACAAGGGGAATAGGAGGTCTGAGGTTAACCGCGCCGCCACTCATCCGGCGACACGCCCAGCACCCGCCGAAACACATGGGCCAGGTGCGACGGCGACTCATAACCGACGTTATTGGCAATCTCCAGCACCGACATGCGCGTGTGCCGCAACAGGGTCTGTGCCCGTTCAAGGCGCAGCCGTTGCACGTAAGCCAGCACCGTCTCGCCGGTGTGCAGCGCAAACAGCCGGGTCAGGTGCCGACGCGACATATGGAACACCGCCGCAATCTCATCCAGCCCCGGCGCGTGCTCAAGGTTGCCTTCCACATAAGCCTTCACGTCGCGCACCAGCATGGCGCCGTGGCGCTCGGTGGAAGAGCGCTGCAGGCTCGGCTGGCTGAGGGAAACCGCCAGGCATTCGAGCAGCAGCAAGTGATCGGCCTGGGCCAGTTGGCGACGGCGATCGACATAGGGGTCGGGTTGGCTGAAGGCCTTTTTCGCCAGCAGCAAATGGTGCAGCGGCGCCGAGGTTTGCCAGATGCCCAGGGTGGGCACGCGCAGCAAGCGGTTGGCATCGCCGGACAGGTCACGCAGGGCGTAGCGCATGTAGTCGGGGTCGACATAGAACGCCAGGTGGCCCTGGCTGGCCGTGAGTGACGATGAGGAATGGCTGCACTGCGGCGGCACCAGCACGAACTGGCGTTCGATTACCGACGTGGTGCGCCCGCTGTCTTCGTCCTTGAAGCGCAGCAAGCCGTGCTCGGGCACCATCAGCATGAACTCGTCATGGGCATGGGCCCCGGTTTCATAGGCGCCATTGGAGTTGAAGACGCTGTAGATATCACGCATCGCCAGGCACTGCCGGTGGGTGTTGGAGTGCTGACACTAGCATGTTTGGTGCCAGCGAAAAGCAGCGTCCTTGCTGCAAACCCCGTTAAGCCAACGGCACTCGACGCGTGGTCAGGGCCATGCGCCCCACCAGGAAGCTCAACGCTGCGCCCAGCAGCAACATCGCCAAGGTGCCCCACGCCGCGCGGGAGAGCTGTTTGGCGGCCACTTCGCCGGCTTCACGGGCTTTCTGCTCGGCCTGCTGCTTCAGTTCATCGACCTTTTGCATGGCTTGTTGGTAAGCCTGGGCATAGTTGTCGACGATCTGCGTGGCTTCTTCTTTGCTCTTGCCCGTACGCGCAGCAACGATGTTGACCAGCGCGTCTTTATCCGCAGCATTCAACGCAGGCTCACCGGACGCCTTGACGCGTTCGAACCACTGCTTCAACTGATCGCCCGCCTGGGCCGGATTTGTCGCCGCGTCGGTGGCGGTCTGTTTGCCATCGGCGGCGGCCTGATCGGTTTTCTGTTCGACGTTGGCCGGGTCCAGCTCAGGCTTGCCGCTTTGCTTGAGCAAGGTGTCGAGCTCGCCTTGCAGGCTGTTCCAATCCAGCTGGATGCCCTGCTCGTTCAGTTGCTGCTTGACGCTGTCGCCAATACCCGGCGCTGCCGCCGCGATGCCGCTACCAGCAGCCGACAGGCCCTTGCCCACCACATTCCCGGCTGTGCCGACAACACTGGCAGCCAACCCTGCCAACAGCCAGGTGGTGAGCAAGGTAGTCAGGGTCCAGGTGAGTACGCCGTGCAGGCCCCCACGATCCGGCGCGGTCCGCCCCGCCACAAAGGCCCCCACGCCGATTGCCACCAACGTCGAGACAAACAGCCAGATCCCGGCGCCTGTGCCGAAACCGCTGAGCGGGTTGCCGGCCTGCATCGGGTCGACAGCGCTGGCACCGATGGCCGTTCCCAGCACACTCAGCACCAGGTAGGTCACCAGGGCAATTGCACTACCGGCCAGCACGGAACTCCAGGACACGCGAAACAGCGAACGGTTGGTTTCATAGACAGTGGTCATGTTCGATCCTTTGACAGTGATTGACCGTTTCAGTCTGGCGAGACGGCTGCTTGCCGTCCCCGCTCAAATGCACCAGGCCATCTGGTGCATTCGCACCCCGTATCGCGGATTGCCTCTGCACTATCCTGATGTGCGGGTGTCGTACTTCACATGCGCCCAAAACCCCGGAGAACCTATGACCCAGGACGTTCTAGCCAAAGAAACCAACCGTCGCCAACTGCAGCAGATCATCTCCGGGCTGTCCGACGGTGTGATTCTGGCCGAGATCGATCAAACCATTCTCTGGGCCAACGAAGCGGCCCTCACCATGCATGGCGTGGGCGACGTGATGGGGCTAGGCGCCGATGGCCAGGAATATGCCAAGCGTTTCGCCTTGCGCTACCGCAACAACCACCCCGTGCAGCTGGAAAACTACCCCCTGGCCCGAGCCGCCGCGGGCGATGAATTCAGCGACGTGGTGGTGGAAGTCACGCCCACCGCCGATGAAGAGAAAACCTGGGTCCATCGCCTGCGCAGCCTAGTGATTACTGACGCCAAGGGTGAACCTGAGTTGCTGGTACTGATCCTCAGCGACGCCACCGAATGGGCCAGCGCCGAACAGCGCTTCGAAAAAACCTTCAACGCCAACCCGGCGCCGGCGGTGATCTGTCGCCTGAGTGACTTGCGCTACATCAAGGTCAATCAGGGTTTCCTGGAGATGACCGGTTACAACCGCGACCAGGTCATCGGTAAATCCGTGTATGAGCTGGACGTGCTGGAACAGGCCGAGCGCAAGGACCTGGCCATCCAGCGCCTGGGTGAAGGCGCGACCATCCCGCAGATGCAGGCCGAACTGCGCCTGCCTGAGGGAGGCAGCAAACTGGTGATCGTTGCCGGCCAACCCTTGGACATGAACGAAGAGGATTGCATGCTGTTTTCGTTCATGGACCTGGAGCCGCGACGCAAGGCAGAAATCGCCCTGCGCCAGAGTGAGGAGCGCTTCGCCAAATCCTTCCGTCTCACGCCCGTGCCGACCCTGGTGTGCAGCGCCAGCAACCGCCAGGTGGTGGATATCAACGAAGCCTTCATGAGCATCACGGGGTACACCAGTGAGGAGTTGATCGGCAAGTCCATCGAGGACATCGACTTTATCGACAGCCCCCAGGCGGGTGCGCAGTTGTTTGCCTCCCTGGAAAAAGCCGGCAACCTCGACGGCCAGGACCTCAAGGTGCGCAAGAAAGGCAACGAGGTGATCGACTGCGTGGTGTCCGCCGACACCGTGATCATTGAGGACGTGCCGTGTTACCTGCTGGTGATGATGAACATCACCGAACGCAAACGCTCCGAGCTGGAGTTGGTGGCGGCCATCGAGGAAGTGATGCAGGACGCGTCCTGGTTCAGCCAGACACTGATCGAAAAACTTGCCAACGCCAAGAGCGTCAACAGCCCCAACCAGCCGAACATCGCCTTTACCGACCTCACGGCCCGTGAACGCGATGTGCTGGGCTTGATCTGTGAAGGCCTGGCCGACAAAGAGATCGCGTCACGCCTGAAACTGGCGCCCAATACCGTGCGTAACCATGTGGCCACGGTGTACTCGAAATTGGCGGTGCACAGCCGCAGTGCAGCGATCGTTTGGGCCCGTGAACGCGGGCTGTTTGCCGGGGAATTGCGCCTTAAAAAGTAGGTCGTAAAAGTGCAAATGCACTAGTGCGCCTAGTGCGAATTCGCCTTATTGCAGCGAGGAGCAAGCCATACCCTTCAGGGGTCGAACATTTTGTCCTGAAGGAACCCGCATGTTTACCCTCTCTCAACTGCGAAATTGCATCGAAGAAGGCCTGTCGCCGCTGACATGTGAATTTACCCTGTGCCGGGACGCGTCCCTGACCCTCAAGGTCTACGACGCGCAAACCGGCCGTGTGGATCTGGTGGTGACCGGGATCAGCACTAACCGCCTGCAGACCCCGCAAGAAGTCGAAAAGATGGTGGAAGAATTGCGCTACGAACTGCAGAGCAACACCATGGGCAAGCTCACGCTGGATGACTTGCCTTCAACGACGCCCCAATGAAGTAGAACACCCCGCCCCCCACGATGAACGCCCCCAGCATGTAGAACATGTAGTGGGCCGGCAGGCTGGCCAATACCAGCCCACACAACACCGGCCCCAACGCGGCGCCCAGGTTGGACAGGTTCTGTGCCCCGTAGTACATGCCGCGCAGGTGGTCCGGGGCGATCCGGTCGATAAACATGTACTCGGCCGGAAACACGATGATCTCCCCCACCGTGAACACCGCCATCGCCAGCACCCACCACAACACACTGGTGGACAGCGCGAACCCGACGATGCCCAGCATGAACATGCCCAGCCCCGCGATCAGCCACTGGCCCAGGTAGCGGTGCGAAATGCGCCGGCCGATCACGTACTGCAAGGCAATCACCAGCACCGCGTTGGTGGTCAGCACGGCGCTGACCACGGTGTAGGTGTATTCAGCGCTGGTGGTGGTCACTAGGTATTGCGACAGCCACGCGGTGAACTGGCCGAACACCACGGCACTGAGCACACCACCGAGGGTAAAGCACACCAGGCGATGATCGCTTAGAAGCACTCGGCCGACGGCCAGGAATGGCACCGGTTTTTGGGCGGTATCCACGGTGGTCAGGGCACGATCGCCCCAGCGCCAGTACAGGAGGAAAAACCCCACCCCCAAAAGCGCCGACAGAATAAACGGCAGGCTGATATCCCATTTGGCAATCATCGCCCCGAAAAAAGGCCCTACGGCATACCCGATATTGGTCAGGGTGTACTTGATGGAAAACACTTCGCTACGTGCATCTTCGGGCAACAGGCTGGCAAAGCCAGCTTTGACGGCGATATCAATCACCGCATAAGCCAGGTTGATCAGGATCAGGCAGCTGTAGAACGCCCAGATGTTCTGCGCCAGCACCGTGCCGATAAAACCCAGCACAAACAGCACGCTTAAGGCGAGTAATAGCCGGTAGCTGTCGATGCGGTCTACCAGGAAACCGCCATACACGCTGAGCAGCGAGCCAACGATCAGCGAACTGCCGATCACCAGGCCGACCTGGGTGATATCGAGGGAAAAGTGGCGGGTGAGGTAAATCACCAGGTACGGAAAGGTGATGGCTTTGGCCAGCGTGAGCAGCAACGTGGCGGACAGCAACAGGTTAACGGTGCGAGGGTAGTTTCTTATTGTGGCAAGCATCCTGCTCTCTTTCCTTGAAGGTAACGCGACCTTTTCAGCCGGCTACCTTAACTCAGGAACAGGGCAGAAATACAAGGTCATTTCTTGACGGGAGTGATCTCAAGAATGGTGCCGTTGGTTGTCTTGAGCAGCACAAACCTATCGCCCACCCGCGCCCACTGGCTGTCTTCTTCAGGCTGCTTGAGGCCGCGTTTCTTCCAGTCACTGACGGCCGACTCCTTGCGCATCAAGATATCGGGCGCGCGGTCGCCTTCTTTCAAGTCACGGGTATTGATGTTCGAAGGTTGCACGGTTTCCTGAGGGGTATCACCGGCTTGCACGATGAAGCTGGCGGTGGACAGGCTGGTAGCGACCAGCAGCGAGGCGATCAGGGATTTGGACTTCATGGGTGCTCCTTCAATGAATGATGCTTACCCAAGTTCGGACCGCCGCCGCGCATGATCATTCAATCCACCTGTGGCCTTCATAACCAGGCGGCGTCCCAGAGTGGGTAGTCGCCTATGCGCGCCACCAAACCCGCTCGCAAGGGGTTACCGATGATGTAGCGTGCGATGGGAATAAGGTCTTCCTCGGCACGTGCTGCACGGTCATGGTATCCGCTCTGCCAAAAAGCGCCCTGTGTGCCACAGGCTCGATTGATCGCCAGCGTACTCCTGGATTTCACCCTCTGCATAACCTGGGGCAACGATGCATCCCGTAACTCAAACAGCCAATGGAAATGGTCCGGCATGATGACCCATGCGAGAGATTCAACCCTGCCGAGGTCATGGGCCTGTTTGAGTTCTGCCACCAGTAACCGACCCAGATAAAAGTCGGTAAATACTGGCCGGCGTTGGTAAACCACAGCGGTCACCAAATAGGCACGACCTGTTTCTGAATAGCGACCACGACGCAACAGATGAGAGTTGGGCTTCTGAAGCAACACACAGCTCCTGTGAATGGATAAGAGATCAATTCAAGCTAGCAGTCACCGCCCATCTTTCTGCTCAGTTCAATTTCCTCATATTTCCCCCCCCATTGTGGCGAGGGAGCTTGCTCCCGCTGGGCTGCGCAGCAGCCCCAAAAAACGTCAGCGCGACCTATCTGAACGAACGCGGTGTTTGAGTTGGGGCCGCTTCGCGCCCCAGCGGGAGCAAGCTCCCTCGCCACAGGGGATTCAGCCGCGGCTGATACCCCATTGCCTCTGTGAAATAAATCCTGTAATTTTTCATGAAATTTATCGAAATAAATTTCATGACACCTCAAGAAGAACTCGCCACCCTCGCCGCGCTGATCCACGACCTGCGCAAGCACAAGAAGCTCACCCTGGCCCAGCTCGCTAAAGAAATCGAGCGATCCGTGGGTTTTCTGTCCCAGGTCGAGCGCGGCCTGTCGCGCCCAACCGTGGCGGATCTTACTGCTATCAGCCACGCCCTCGATGTACCCACCACCTATTTCTACAGCCAGCCCAAACCCAAGGCCGTGGACTGGATTACCCGCCCCAATGAGCGGCGCACGGTGTATTACGCCAATGGCATCACCGACATCCTCGTCTCACCGAGCATGAACGGAGCCTTTTCAATGCTCGACAGCCTGTTGGCCCCCGGAGCCAACAGCGGTGAACAAACCATGAGCGACCGTGCCGAACAGGCCGGTTTTGTGCTGGAAGGCGAGCTGACGCTATGGGTGGAAGGTGAAGCCGATTCAGTCACCCTCCGCCCAGGCGACAGTTTCCACTTGGCCAGCTTTGCCCATTGCCGCTACGCCAACCTGACTGACCTGCCCGCCCGCGTGCTGTGGGTTTACAACTAGGAGCTACACCCGTGAAAAGCCATCCTGCCTCCCTACTGGCTGAAGTCCGGACCTTTCGCCAGAACCACCCCGACGTGCGTTACGTCGACCTGATCGCCCTGGACATTCCCGGGCATTTCTACGGCAAGCGCTACCCCATCGAGATGCTGGAAAAAGTCGCCGCCGGCAGCCCGTTGAAACTGCCGCAAAACGCAGTGTTGCTGGGGGCCCAGGGTGGCCTGTTCAAGATCGGTGACTACTGTTTCAACGACGGCGATCCGGATGCCAACCGCCGTCTGGTGCCAGGCACGCTCAAGCCAGTGAGCTGGGAGTCGCAACCCCTGGGCCAGATGCTGATCACCTCGGACGGCACCGAAGCGCCCATCGAATTCGAACCCCGCGAAGTGCTGGCCAAGGTGCTGGAGCGCCTGCACCACAAGGGCATCCACCCGGTGGTGGCTTTTGAATTGGAGTTCTACCTGTTCGACAAAAAACTCGACAACGGCCTGCCGCAATTCGCCCGCGACCCGCTGAGCGATGACGCCGACGACCAGCCCAACCTGCATATCGAACGGCTGTCACGCTTCAGCGAAGTGCTGGATGACATGGCGCACACCGCCAAGGACCAAGGCATCGATATCACGGTGATCACTGCCGAGATCGGCCCCGGACAGTTCGAGATCAACTTCGGTCACCTCGATGACGGCCTGCGCGCCGCCGACTGGGCCGCCCTGTTCTGCCGCAGCACCCGTGGCGTGGCGCTCAAGCACGGTTACCGCGCCAGCTTCATGGCCAAGCCGTACCTGCAATACCCTGGTAGCGGCATGCATGTGCATGTCAGCCTGTATGATGGCGCGGGCAATAACCTGCTGGCGGCGCACCAGCAGCAACCGTTGCGGCATGCCGTGGCCGGCTGCCTGGAGTTGCTGCCCCACTGCATGCCGATCTTCTCGCCGAACCACAACGCCTTCCGCCGCCTGGGCGGTACGGTCAACGCCGCCACCCGCGCCAGCTGGGGCTTCGAAGACCGTGACGCGTGCGTGCGCATTCCCGAGTCCGACCCACGCAACCTGCGCATCGAGCACCGCCTGGCCAGTGCCGATGCCAACCCGTACCTGGTGCTGGCGGCGATCCTAGTCGGCCTGGAGCACGGCCTGGAAGCCAAGCGCGAACCCATCGCCCCGCTGAACGAGGACCGCAGCAGCGGCACCGACTTCCCCCTGGACATGCTCGACGCCGTGCGCACCATGCAGCATCAAGCGGTATTGCGCGATAAGCTGGGCGCCGAATTTGTCGACGTGTACTGCGAAAACAAACGCCAGGACCACCTGGCCTTTCAACAAGAGATCAACGCGCGGGAATACCGCTGGTTTCTCTAACTGCCCAGGAATCATCGATGACCGAACAAGCTGCCCCGGCGCTGAAGGAAATTTTCAATGTCGAACGCCTCCACCATATCGCTACCGAGATGACGGCGGTGTACCCGGCGTTCGACGCCAAGGGCTTCCTCAAGCATGCCAAGGCCGGGTTGGCCGAGTTGTCGGTGATGCAGCGCATGGCACGGGTCAGTGAGAGCCTGCACGCCGTGATCCCGCTGGATTATCCGCAGACCCTCAAGTTGCTCCATGCTTTGGCGCCGAGCCTGAACAGTGCGTTTGTCAGCCTGTTCCTGCCGCACTTCGTGGCGAGTTACGGGCTGGATGACTTCAAGCGCTCCATGGCCGCGCTCAAGTACTTCACCACCTTTGGCTCCGCCGAATTCGCCATCCGCCACTTTTTGCAGCACGACTTCCAGCGCACATTGGCGGTGATGCAAACCTGGTCACTGGATGACAACGAACACGTGCGCCGCCTGGCCAGCGAAGGTTCGCGTCCGCGCCTGCCTTGGTCATTCCGCCTGGCACAGGTGCAGGCCAACCCCGAACTGTGCGCGTCGATCCTCGACAACCTCAAGGCCGACAGCAGCCTCTATGTGCGCAAGTCCGTGGCCAACCACCTCAATGACATCACCAAGGACCACCCGGACTGGGTGCTCAACCTGATCGAGGGCTGGAACCTGGATAACCCGCACACTGCGTGGATCGCCCGCCATGCCTTGCGCAGCCTGATCAAGCAAGGCAACACCCGTGCGCTGACGATCATGGGCGCCGGCGCCAAGGCCGAAGTGAAGATACATGACCTCAAGGTGACGCCGGCGGTGATCAACCTGGGCGAACGCATCAACCTGTCCTTCAGCCTGGAATCCTCCTCTGCCGCGCCACAGAAACTGGTGGTGGACTACGCCATCGACTACGTGAAAAGCGCCGGCCACAGTGCCGCGAAAGTGTTCAAACTCAAGGCGTTTATCCTCGGCGCGGGTGAACATCACAGCATTCGGCGTGAGCAGCATATCCGCGAGTTGACCACGCGTAAGCATTACCCCGGCAAGCATGTCGTGCATGTGCTGATCAACGGCGAGAAGCTCGCCAGCGCCGCCTTCGAACTGCGAAACGACTGACACAAATCAAAGAAAAGGCTCTAAACCGGGCCTTTCAGCTCTATTAATTGTCGAACAATCCTGGCTTTCTCAGTTGCGAGCCATTATCATCCAGCGCCTTCTCGCTACCCGTCGGGTAGCTGTTTCAATGTGTCACCCGAGGCGCCCATGTACCGTTTTTCGTTTCACCGCCCCCTGATCGCCATCAGCCTGGGGCTTGCTGCTCCTGGCGTGTTTGCCGCGCTGCAACCCCTGGCCGAAGCACCGCTGGCCAGCGACACCGAGCTGCACTGCCACTTCAACCGCGACGCCAGTACCGACTGCACCACCACCTATCGCTATACGATTCTCAAGCCGAGCGGCCGCGAAATGCTTTCGCGCATCGACTTCGATTATTCCGAAGGCGACACCTTTGAAGTGATCAGTGCACAGTCCACCCAGCCCGGCGCCAAGCCGGTGGCGCTGGACGCGACGCAGATCGACACCCGCACCGCGCCCAACCCGGACCAGGGCTTCAGCCGCAACAAACAGACCTCGCTGGCCTTCCCCAACCTGCGCGTCGGCACGCAGATTCGCTACACCGTACGCGAGCACCACGCCGCCAAGCCCTTGATGACCCAGTTTCACTACGTGCTCAAGTTCGGCGCCAGCCCGGCGCGGCGCGACCGATTCAAGGCGCGGTTTACCGCAGAGCGACCGATACAGTGGCGCAGCGAACTGTTCGAGGGTTTCAGCGTAACGCCGTCGCAAAATGGCAAGACCCTGGACGTGGTGCAAAAGGCTCCGACCTACCTCAATTACATCAACGAAGCCTCTAACGCCGCGTTGCTGCGCATCCCGCGTATCGAGGTAGGCAGTGCTCTGGAGCGCCAGGCGTACTTCGGGGCGTTCGCGCAGCGCTACAACCAGATCCTCGGGGCCAACCTGCCGTCGCAAAGTGCTGCTGCCGTGGTCGCCGTACGCGGTTTGGCGCCGGCTGAACAGGTCGCCGCGTTGATGCAGCACATCAACGATCACTACCGCTACCTGGGTGATTGGCGGGCGACAGAGCGCGGCTATGTGCCCTTCAACCTCGCTGAAATCGAACAGCACGGTTACGGCGACTGCAAGGACCTGGCAATCCTGCTGACCGCCTTGCTCAAGGCCAGTGGCATCAAGGCTGAAACTGCGTGGGTCAGCCGTGGCGATGTGGTGGAGTCACTGTTGATCCCAGGCACCCAGGCGCCGAACCACGCCATCGTGCGCGCCGAAGTGGACGGCCAGGTGTGGTGGCTGGACCCGACCAACCCGGTGTTCGCCCCCGGCCAGGTCATGCCCGATATCCAGGACCGCTGGGTGCTGGTCAACGACGCCCAGGGACAGGTGCGCGAGGAACATATCCCGCTTGAAAGCCCCGAAACCACCCTGCGCCTGGACAAACAGGTGCACTACGACAAACAAGGCGATGGAGCGACCCAGGCCACGATCACCTTCAGTCGTCTGCCGCTGATGCAACTGAGCGTCGCCGACCGCCAGCAAGGCAGCACCGCCACCGACCAGGACATCTGCGCCAACTTCGGCAACGAGATCAGCGACTGCCAGATCACCCGCCCGGCCACCGGCTTTGTGGTGCATGACGGCTATACAGTCACGGCCAAAATGAATGATCAACGTGCGCTGGAAAAGCTGGCGAATGACTACGTATATAGCGATGAATCGCTCAAGGGTCGTTGGGATGGTTTTATCAACTACCGCCGCCAAGGGCAGCAGGCCGAGCTAGATCTGGGCAACCCGCAAACCCATGACTACAGCATCACCCTGAGCGGAGGGCGGATGGAAAAAACCATCCCGGGTTGCCAGGTGCGTTCGCCGTGGTATGACTTGGATCTGCAGGGTTCGCAGAAGAATGGCGGGCTGCGTTATCACTATCGCCTGAGCCAGAAGGTGCGTTGGTTGAGCCGTGATGAGATTGTCAGCAAGGCGTTCGGGAAAATGATCGAGGATGCACGGGCTTGCGCGGAGCAGGTGCATCAGGTGGTGAAACTCTAACCCCTCTGTTGGGCAGGCCTGGCATCAGGCCTCGCCCAACAACAACCCCTGCTCCCGCGCACACAACTCCACCACGTAATCCCACAACACCCGCAGCCGCACCGATTTGTGCAACTCCCGGCGCGAACTGATCCAGTAGCTGCGCTGGATCCCCTCACCTGGCAGCAACGGCACCAAGTCCGGATCGCCCGACGCCATAAAGCACGGCAACACCGCAATCCCCAACCCGGAGCGCGCCGCCTGGTGCTGGGCGATCACGCTGGTGCTGTGGAACACCACCTTGGGGTTGCGGCAGAAGCTGCTGAGGAATTTGAGTTCCTGGCTGAACAGCAAGTCGTCCACGTAATCGATCCATGCATGCGTGGCGAGGTCTTCGCGTTTTTCAATCGGCGGGTTGCGCTCCAGGTAGGCACGGCTGGCGTAGAGGGCCAGGCGGTAGTCGGTGAGTTTGCGCGTGACCAGTTGATCGACGCTGGGGCGTTCGAGGTGGATGCTGATCTCCGCTTCGCGGTTGAGGATGCTGACAAAGCGCGGCACCGCCACCAGTTCCACTTCCAGTCCGGGGTAGCGATCAAATAGCCCGCCCATGCGACTGGCCAGGAACATCACGCCCAATCCCTCGGCCACGCCGAGGCGGATCTTGCCCAGGGGCGCGGCGGAGTGGGTCAGTTCGTCTTCAGCCAGCAGCGCGACGTTTTCCATGGCTTCGGCGTGCTTGAGCAAGGCCTCGCCGGCGGGCGTCAACTCGTAGCCCTGCGCGTGCTGCACGAACAGAGCAGTGCCGAGGCTTTTCTCGATCGCCTCGATGTGCCGCGCGACGGTGGCGTGGGTGGTTTTCAGGCGTTGCGCGGCGGTGAGCAGGCGGCCGCTGCGCTGCAGCTCCAGAAAGTACCGCAGGTCATTCCAGTCGAACATGACGCCTCCATTGCATGAAACTCGACCACGCTGTTTAAAAACGCACAGCAGCTGGGTAAAAACTAACATTTTTAAGACGAAAACTAACAACTAGGATGGAGCCAATAAGAAAAACAAGCGAGGCCTCAGATGCCCATTGCAACTGCTGAATACGATTACATCGTCGTAGGCGCCGGCCCCGCGGGCTGCCTGCTGGCCAATCGACTGTCCGCCAACCCCGCTCACCGCGTGCTGCTGCTTGAAGCCGGCGGCCGCGACAACTACCCCTGGATCCACATTCCCGTCGGCTACCTGTTCTGCATCGGCAACCCACGCACCGACTGGTGTTTCAAGACCGAAGCCCAGGAAGGCCTGCAAGGCCGTGCGTTGAGTTACCCTCGGGGCAAGGTGCTGGGCGGCTGCTCGTCCATCAACGGCATGATCTACATGCGCGGCCAGGCCCAGGATTACGACGGCTGGGCGGCAGAAGGCAACGCAGGCTGGGCCTGGAAAGACGTGCTGCCCCTGTTCAAGCAAAGCGAAAACCATTTTGCCGGCGGCTCGGAGTTCCACAGCGATGGTGGCGAATGGCGCGTCGAGCAGCAGCGCCTGCACTGGCCGATCCTCGATGCCTTTCGTGATGCGGCGGCGCATAGCGGCATTGCCACCCTCAACGACTTCAATACGGGCGACAACGAAGGCTGCGGCTACTTCCAGGTCAACCAGAAGGCCGGCGTACGCTGGAATGCAGCCAAGGCGTTTCTCAAGCCGGTCCGCCAGCGCCCCAACCTCACGGTGATGACCGAAGTGGAAGTCGACCGCGTACTGCTGGAGAACGGCCGCGCCTCCCAGGTAATCGGCCGCCAGCAGGGCCAGCAGATGAGTTGGAAGGCACGCAAGGAAATCGTGCTGTGCGCAGGCTCCGTAGGTTCACCGGGTATTTTGCAGCGTTCGGGAATCGGTCCGTCCAGTGTGCTCAAACCCTTGGGCATCGACGTACTGCATGAACTGCCGGGCGTTGGTGGCAACTTGCAGGACCACCTGCAACTGCGGCTGATCTACAAACTGGAAAACGCGCGCACCCTCAACCAGATCGCCGGCACGCTATGGGGCAAGATGGGCATGGGCCTGCGCTACCTGTATGACCGCAGCGGCCCATTGTCGATGGCGCCCAGCCAGCTCGGCGCATTTGCCCGCTCGGGTCCGGAACAGACCTCGGCCAACCTCGAATACCACGTACAGCCGCTGTCACTGGAGCGCTTTGGCGAACCGCTGCACGCATTCCCGGCGTTTACCGCATCGGTCTGCGACTTGCGCCCGCAAAGTCGCGGACGCATCGACATTCGCTCGTCCAGCCCGGCGGATGCGCCGCTGATCCGCCCCAATTACCTGAGCCACCCAGAAGACTTGCGCGTAGCCGCCGACGCGATCCGCCTGACACGCCGCATTGTTGCCGCACCCGCCCTGAGCCAATTCAAACCGGTGGAATATCTGCCGGGGGATGCGCTGCAAACCGAAGCGCAACTGCACGAAGCTGCCGCGCGTATCGGTACTACTATCTTCCATCCGGTCGGCACCTGCCGCATGGGCAGCGATAAAGATGCGGTGGTCGATGCGCAACTGCGGGTGCATGGCGTGCCGGGCTTGCGCATTGCCGATGCGTCGGTCATGCCGCGTATCACGTCCGGCAATACCTGTTCACCGACGCTGATGATCGCGGAAAAGGCCGCGCAGCTGATCCTTTCGCCGAATACAAGGAGTCTCGCCCCGGAGAAAGAACTGGTTCATGCAATCTGAATAGCGGCGCCAGACCTGGCGCCGACAGTGGAACAACAATAAATAATCACTGTGAGGGCTACCCGATGTCAGAACATGCTCAACCCCTGGGCTCGGCGGTCAACAGCGCCGTTACCCGCAACGACTCAAAGAAGGTCATCTTCGCCTCGTCCCTGGGGACGGTGTTCGAATGGTATGACTTCTTCCTCTACGGCGCCCTGGCGGCGGTGATCAGCAAGCAGTTCTTTGCCGGGGTCAACGACACCACGGCGTTTATCTTTGCCTTGATGGCCTTTGCCGCCGGCTTTGTGGTGCGGCCGTTCGGCGCGCTGGTGTTTGGCCGCCTGGGCGACATGATCGGGCGCAAGTACACCTTCCTCGTCACCATCATCTTGATGGGCGTGGCGACCTTCTGTGTCGGGCTGTTGCCGACCTACGCGAGCATCGGCATTGCGGCGCCGATCATCCTGATCGTGCTGCGCATGCTGCAAGGTCTCGCGCTGGGCGGTGAATACGGCGGCGCGGCGACCTACGTGGCGGAACATGCGCCTGCCGGCAAACGTGGCTTCCACACCAGTTGGATTCAATCCACTGCGACCCTCGGCCTGCTGCTGTCACTGCTGGTGGTGTTGGCCTGCCGTTACTTCACCGGTGACCAGTTCGAAGTGTGGGGCTGGCGTATTCCGTTCCTGTTCTCCATTGTGCTGCTGGGTATTTCCACCTGGATACGCATGAGCCTGCATGAGTCGCCGGCGTTCCTCAAAATGAAAGAGGAAGGCAAGGCCAGCAAGTCGCCGATCCGCGATTCATTCGGCAAATGGGAAAACCTCAAGATCGTGCTGATCGCCCTGTTCAGCATCAACGGCGGCCAGGCGGTGACCTTCTACGCGGCGCAGTTCTATGTGCTGTTCTTCCTCACCCAGTTCCTGAAGATGGACCCGGCCCTGGCCAACATGCTGTTGATCATCAGCGTGGTGATCGGCGCGCCGTTCTTTATTTTCTTCGGCTGGCTGTCGGACAAGGTCGGGCGCAAGCCAGTGCTGATGCTCGGCCTGCTGCTGGCGACCGCGCTGTACTTCCCGATCTTCAAGAGCCTGGCGCACTACACCAACCCGGCGATGGACCAGGCCAGCAACCAGGCCCCAATCACCGTGCTGGCCGACCCGGCCACCTGTACCTTCCAGTTCGACCCGGTGGGCAAGGCCAAATTCGACAGCCCGTGCGACAAGGTCAAGACCTTCCTGGTCAAGCAGGGCCTGCCTTACAGCAGCGCCGCCGCACCGGCCGGCAGCCCGGTGCAGGTGAGCGTGGGCGACGTGCGGATCGACGGGTTTGACGAAAAAGCCCTGCGCGGCGCCGTGACCCTTGCCGGTTATCCGTCTTCGGCGGATGTGGCCCAAGTCAACAAAACCATGGTGGTGGTGCTGATCGTGGCGCTGATCCTGATCGCCGCCATGTGCTACGGCCCGCTAGCCGCGTTGATGGTGGAATTGTTCCCGACCCGCATTCGCTATACCTCCATGTCCCTGCCCTACCACATCGGCAACGGCTGGTTTGGCGGGTTCCTGCCGACCGTGTCGTTCGCGCTGGTGGTGTACACCGGCGATATCTTCTACGGCCTGTGGTATCCGGTGGTAGTGACAGGGGTGAGCCTGATCGTGGGGCTGTTCTGCCTCAAAGAAACGCGGCATGTGGATATTGATAACAATTGAATCAGCTTTAAGGGGGATAGCTGCAAGCTTGCAGCTTGCAGCTTGAAACTTATAGCTGTACATCCATCCAGATAAAGGTTGATCAAACCTCTTCTTTTGCCCATGCTTCAGCCCATTCAACGGTGTAACGAACGGGCTGAGCATGCGGCTGTACCTCTGTGAAAAACCTTCCCAGGCCAAGGATATTGCGGCTGTACTCGGTGCCAGTCGCCGGGGCGATGGCTGCTGGCTGGGCAATGGCGTCACGGTCACCTGGTGCATCGGCCACCTGCTGGAAACCGCCCCGCCTGACGCCTACGACGAGAAGTACAAGCGCTGGGTGCTGGCCGACCTGCCCATCGTCCCGGAAAAATGGAAGATGCGCGTCAAGCCCAAGACCGCCAGCCAATTCAAGGCGGTCAAGCGTTTGCTGGGGGAAGCCCAGGAACTGGTGATCGCCACCGACGCCGACCGCGAAGGCGAGATGATCGCGCGTGAGCTGGTGGAGCATTGCCGCTATCGTGGGCCGATCCAACGGCTGTGGCTGTCGGCGCTGGACGACGCCTCCATCCGCAAGGCCCTGGCCGCCCTCAAGCCAGGCGCCGAGACCTTCAGCCTGTATCACTCGGCCTTGGGCCGTTCCCGCGCCGACTGGCTGATCGGCATGAACATGAGTCGCCTGTTTACCTTGCTGGGGCGCCAATCCGGTTATCAGGGCGTATTGCCTGTGGGTCGGGTGCAAACGCCGACCTTGCGCCTGGTGGTGGACCGCGACCGCAGCATTGCCGATTTTGTACCGGTGGCGTACTGGGCCATCGATGTCGACCTGCGCCACAACGCCATGACCTTCACCGCCCAGTGGCGCGCGGCCGAGGATGCCTGTGATGACCAGGGCCGCTGCCTCAACCCGCAACTGGCGCGAGACGCCGCCGACGCCATGCGCAACGCCGCCACCGCGCGGCTGGTCAAGCTGCGTACCGAACGCATGCGCGAAGTGGCGCCCCTGCCCTTTGACCTCGGCACCCTGCAGGAAATCTGCTCCAAGAAGCTCGGCCTCGGCGCCCAGGAAACCCTGGATATCGCCCAGTCGCTGTATGAAACCCACAAAGTCATCACCTACCCGCGCAGCGATTGCGGCTACCTGCCGATGAGCCAACACAGCGACGCACCGAAGATTCTTGCTGCGTTGGGGCGTGCTGATACGGCGGTGAATGAACTGATGCCGTATATCGACCCGCAGCGTCGCTCGCGGGCGTGGAATGACGCCAAGGTCAGCGCCCACCACGGCATCATCCCGACCGGCGCCGGCAAAGATGTAGGGCAACTCACCGGCAAGCACCGTGCGGTGTACACGTTGATTCGTGCGCGCTACCTGGCGCAGTTCCTGCCCAACCACGAATACGATCGCACCCAGGCGGACTTCGAGTGCGCAGGCCAAGCGTTGCGCGCAGTGGGCAAAGTGGTCATCGAACCGGGCTGGAAACGTGCCCTGCCCGAAGCCCTCGCGCCAGCAAAAGGCCGCGAAGCGCCAGCCCCACAAGCGTTGCCGGCATTGGTGCAGGGCCAGGATTATGCCGTGGCCAAGGTCAACCTCAAGGACCTGTGGACCCAACCGCCCAAGCCCTTTACCGAAGGCGACCTGATCAAAGCAATGAAAAACGTCGCCAAGCTTGTGGAAGACCCGCTGCTCAAGCAAAAGCTCAAGGACACCACTGGCATCGGCACCGAAGCCACCCGTGCCGGCATCATCCAGGGCCTGCTGGACCGTGGCTACCTGGTGAAGAACGGCAAGGCGCTGTCGGCCACCCCGGCAGCGTTCAGCCTGATCGACGCCGTGCCCCGCGCCATCGCGGACCCTGGCACCACGGCGATCTGGGAGCAGGCGCTGGACATGGTGCAAAGCGGCGAAATGAGCCTGGAAGAATTCGTCGCCAAACAAGCGGCCTGGATGAGCAAGCAGGTGGCGCGTTGCAATGGCCTGCGCATGACCATCAGCGGCCCCGCCAGCCCGGCAGGACGCGGCGCCGCGCCATGGAAAAAGAAGCGCAAGAGCGCGCCACGCAAAACCACAGCCGCCCCCAAGCGGGCGAAAAAGCCGACAAATGCCGGGTAAATCCCAAAAAAATCCGGCGAATGACGTTTTTCGACGGGTTTAGCGCCGCTTTGGACCTTGCTCCCGCGCGGGCCGTCTAGGATTCTGTAAGGGGAGCCTGACTAACTAACAAAAACCGGAGTGGCCGCCATGAAAACCGTTGCACAAGTGCTCAAAGCCAAGGACCAGAAAAACCAGGAAGTCCATGTCATCAAACACGACCACACCGTGTTTGAAGCACTGGTCCGGATGTCGGAGAAAAACGTCGGGGCCTTGCCGGTCGTCCAGGATGGCGTGGTGGTAGGCATCATCAGCGAACGTGACTACGCCCGCAAAATCATGCTCAAGGGGCTTTCGTCGGTCACCACAAAGGTGCATGAGGTAATGAGCTCTCCTGTGATCACCGTCGACACCCATAAAAAGGTCGATGAGTGCATGAACATCATGACCGACAGTCACCTGCGCCACCTGCCGGTGGTCGAAGACGGCAAACTGCTGGGCCTGCTCTCAATCGGTGACTTGGTGAAAGAAGCCATTGCCGACCAGGCTGACCTGATCAAACAGCTGGAGCAGTACATCCGCGGCGAATAGGGGAACCCATGCTCGACACGCTGGAACATCAAGAGGACCACCTAGACACCCTGTACCGGGCCATGGCCGAGCGGCGCTTTCTGGTGTTGACCGGCGCCGGGATCAGCACGTCGTCGGGCATTCCCGATTACCGCGACAGCGAAGGCGTGCGGCGGGGCAAAGCGCCAATGATGTACCAGGAATTCCTCGCCACCCCGCAGGCGCGGCGCCGTTACTGGGCGCGAGCGATGCTGGGGTGGCCGAGGGTCCGCATTGCGCAACCGAACAAGGCGCACCAGGCGCTGGCGACACTGCAACAACGCGAGCGCATCAGCGGGTTGATCACCCAGAACGTCGATACCCTGCACGATCAAGCCGGCAGCCACGACGTCATTGAACTGCACGGCAGCCTACATCGAGTGCTGTGCCTGGATTGCCAGTTGCGCAGTCAACGTGACGCGATCCAGCGGCAGATGGAAATCGACAACCCCTATCTGTCGCAAGTCCACGCGGTGCAGGCGCCCGATGGCGACACCCTGCTTGATCCCGTCTTTGAACAACACTTCCAGGTCCCGCGCTGCCCCCACTGCAATGGCGAGCGCTTGAAACCGGATGTCGTGTTTTTTGGCGAGAACGTAGCGCCGGCAACAGCGGCCAGGGCGATGGCTGCGGTAGAGCATGCCGAGGGGTTGCTGGTGGTGGGGTCGTCGCTGATGGCCTATTCGGCGTTTCGCCTGTGCAAGGCCATGGTCGAACAGGGCAAACCCGTCATTGCAATCAACTTGGGCAAGACCCGAGGGGATGAGCTGTTACAGGTGAAGATCGAAGCCGAGTGTGAGCGATTGTTGCCCTTGCTGACAGAGCGATTGGCCTGATATCTGCCTGACCTGCACCTCCAGAAAATGACGCCCAAGTCACGTTTTCCCGCATTCTCCCGTCCCCACGGCGATTTATGTAGTGATCAAAAATAATCACTACATAACCGTTGACGTAACCTTTTTGTCCTTGCATTATCGAGACGTCTCCCGGATCGGGAGCGTTGGCAACAAGCGTTTTGAACAAGCTCGTCTGACCGCCGAGCTGTTTTTTCCGGATGTGCACTGCCCACAAGGCGGATTGATGAAGCTGACCGGCCCGAAGGGCTCGGTACAAGGCGCTCAAATGCGGCTTGTCTTCGTTATGAAAGCATTGCGTAGCAGTTCATCAGCAAGACTACATGCATCAGGTTCAAGACCCTGCCCGTATTCGGCAGACAGTCGCTGACGCCCGGTTTTCGCAACCGGAGACAACTAAAGATGTTTTAACGAACCAACTGATAGATCGCCAACTGGTCAAGGGGCTTACACATGAATCTGAACAACCAACCAACTATCGATGAATTGGCTGAGATGTTCGCAGCGCAGAAAGACACACTCGACGACCATATCCTGTGGATTGGCAAATCGGGCGAAGTGCAACTTGACTGCCTGGAGCCCAATACCGAAGAGGCTGAGTTCGACCGCAATCACCGTGAGCTGGCGGCACGCCTGAGGGTTTACCGTCGGGGTCAGGGTTATGTCGGCAAGAAAGCCGCCGCCGATCGCAACTTTATCGAGCAGGTATTCCACACACTTAATACCGAATGGCAGAACCTCAAAGGCCAATCGCACGTTAAAGTGATTGATAGATACTGCTGATAACACCGCATTAAACATTTAAGCCCGCTTGTTCATTCAAGCGGGCTTTTTAATGCCTGAGTTACAACAATGCCGGAAACCGCCCCTTTGTCGCTTCATCGCGGAAAATATCAAACAACACCTGCGCCGCTGCCGAGAGTTCATGCCCTGGCTTGGTCAGCACACCAATCGGCCGTTCGATCACCGGATCGGTCAAGGTGATGCAGTGCGCGCCCGCCTCTTCCATCTGCCTTGCGCACAACGCCGGTACCGCGCTGACGCCCAAGCCACTCGCCACCATCTTGCCCACCGTCGCCAACTGATGGCTTTCCAGGGCTACCGGCAGCTTCATCTGTAGCGCGCCCAAGTGCTCTTCCAACATCACGCGTACCGTAGACGGCCGTTGCAAGGTGATGAACGGTTGTTCCAGCAAGGTTTTCCAATCGATCTCGGCACAGTGTGCCAACGGCGAATCACCCGGCACCACGGCGATGAAGCGGTCGAGATACAACGGCGTAAACGCCAGTGATGAACCTTCCGCAGGCTCAAACGCCACGCCCAACTCCACCTGCCGGTCGCGCACCATCTCCAGCACCTGCTCATTGATCAAGTCATGCACTGTCACATTCACCTGCGGGTAACGTGCGCGGAATATCTTCAGGATCGGTGGCAGCAGGTTGCCCGCAAAAGACGGCATCGCTGCCACAGTGACTCGCCCGCGTTGCAGTGTGAATCGCTGGCGCAGTTCGTCTTCGGCATTGTCCCAGTCGGCAATCAGCCGGCGCGCCAGGGGCAGCAAGGACTCGCCTTCGGGCGTCAGGGCAACGTTGCGGGTATTACGGCTGAACAGGCGCCCGCCCAGGCCTTCTTCCAGCCCCTTGATGGTCAGGCTCAGCGCCGATTGAGAGAGGTGCAGGCGCTCGCAGGCGGCGGCAAAACTCAGGCTCTGGGCCACGGCGAGAAACGCGCGCATCTGTTTAACGGTCATGACGCTACTCCAAACGGTCGGGCGACTATGCTGTTTTTTAAATCAATCAACCCTAAAAAACAACTTAACAAATCAATCAGCCGGAGCAACACTCGGTTCATTGGCTGGCCCACAAACAATAAAAGAGGTGCATATGGCAGGTTTCGATAAACGCGTGGCGTCCTACGAGGAAGCACTGGCAGGCCTGGAAGACGGCATGACCGTACTCTCCGGCGGTTTTGGCCTGTGCGGCATTCCGGAAAACCTCATCGCCGAGATCAAGCGCAAAGGCACCCGCGACCTGACTGTGGTTTCCAACAACTGTGGCGTCGACGGTTTCGGCCTGGGCGTGTTGCTGGAAGAAAAACAGATCAGCAAGGTGATCGCTTCCTACGTCGGTGAAAACGCCCTGTTCGAGAAGCAATTGCTCAGCGGCGAAATCGAGGTGGTGCTGACGCCCCAAGGCACCCTGGCCGAGAAAATGCGCGCTGGCGGCGCCGGCATCCCGGCCTTCTTCACCGCGACCGGCGTCGGCACCCCGGTGGCCGAAGGCAAGGAAACCCGCGAGTTCAACGGTCGTCCGTACCTGATGGAAGAATCCATCACCGGCGACTTCGCCATCGTCAAAGGCTGGAAAGCCGACCACTTCGGCAACGTCATTTATCGCCACACCGCCCAGAACTTCAACCCGTTGGCCGCCACCGCCGGCAAGATCACCGTGGTCGAAGTCGAAGAAATCGTCGAACCGGGCGAGCTGGACCCGGCGCAGATCCACACCCCTGGCATCTACGTCGACCGGATCATCTGCGGCACGTTCGAGAAGCGCATCGAACAGCGCACCGTACGCAAATAATCCGCCTCCAGCCCGAACAATAAGGACACATAAAAATGGCTCTTACCCGCGAACAAATGGCTCAACGCGTCGCCCGCGAAATGCAGGACGGCTTCTACGTCAACCTCGGCATCGGCATTCCGACCCTGGTGGCCAACTACATCCCCGAAGGCATGGAAGTGATGCTGCAATCGGAAAACGGCCTGCTGGGCATGGGACCGTTTCCGACCGAAGACACCATTGATGCCGACATGATCAACGCCGGCAAACAGACCGTTACCGCACGTATCGGCGCCTCGATCTTTTCCTCGGCCGAGTCCTTCGCGATGATCCGAGGCGGCCACGTCGACCTCACTGTACTCGGTGCGTTCGAAGTGGACGTAAATGGCAACATCGCTTCGTGGATGATCCCCGGCAAGCTAGTCAAAGGCATGGGCGGCGCCATGGACCTGGTGGCCGGTGCGGAAAACATCATCGTGATCATGACCCACGCTTCCAAGGATGGTGAATCCAAGTTGCTCAGCCAGTGCAGCCTGCCGCTGACCGGTGCCAACTGCATCAAGCGTGTATTGACCGACCTGGCCTACCTGGAAATCGAAAATGGCGCTTTTGTCCTCAAGGAACGCGCACCTGGCGTCAGCGTTGAAGAGATTGTGAGCAAGACCGCCGGTAAACTGATCGTCCCGGACCACGTTCCAGAAATGCACTTCCAGTGAGGACAGATCTCATGCAAGACGTCGTGATTGTTGCTGCCACCCGCACCGCCGTGGGCAGCTTCCAGGGTTCGCTGGCGAACATTCCGGCTCCGGAACTGGGCGCTGCCGTGATCCGCCGCCTGTTGGAACAGACCGGCCTCGACCCGGCCCAAGTGGATGAAGTGATCCTCGGCCAGGTGCTCACCGCCGGCTCAGGCCAGAACCCGGCGCGTCAGGCTTCGATCCTCGCCGGCCTGCCCCACGCCGTGCCGAGCCTGACCCTCAACAAAGTCTGCGGCTCCGGCCTCAAGGCGCTGCACCTCGGCGCCCAGGCCATCCGTTGCGGCGACGCCGACGTGATCATCGCCGGCGGCATGGAGAACATGAGCCTGGCTCCGTACGTACTGCCCGCTGCGCGCACCGGTTTGCGCATGGGCCACGCCAAGATGATCGACAGCATGATCACCGACGGCCTGTGGGATGCATTCAACGACTACCACATGGGCATCACCGCCGAGAACCTGGTGGACAAGTACGGCATTAGCCGTGAAGCCCAGGACGCGTTCGCTGCGGCGTCCCAGCAAAAAGCTGCCGCCGCTATCGAAGCAGGCCGCTTTGTCGACGAGATCACCCCGATCCTGATTCCCCAACGCAAAGGCGACCCTGTGGCCTTCGCCGTGGATGAACAGCCGCGCGCCGGCACCACTGCCGAGTCCCTGGCCAAACTGAAACCGGCGTTCAAGAAAGACGGCAGTGTCACCGCCGGCAACGCCTCCAGCCTCAACGACGGCGCCGCTGCGGTACTGCTGATGAGCGCCGACAAAGCCAAGGCCCTCGGCCTGCCGGTGCTGGCGCGTATCGCCAGTTACGCCAACGCGGGCGTCGACCCAGCCATCATGGGCATTGGCCCGGTCTCCGCAACCCGTCGCTGCCTGGACAAAGCCGGCTGGAGCCTGGGCGACCTGGACCTGATCGAAGCCAACGAAGCCTTCGCCGCGCAATCCCTGGCGGTGGGCAAAGAACTGGAGTGGGATGCAGAGAAGGTCAACGTCAACGGTGGCGCCATCGCCATCGGCCACCCGATCGGCGCCTCAGGCTGCCGCGTGCTGGTGACCCTGCTGCATGAAATGATCAAGCGTGATGCCAAGAAAGGCCTGGCAACGCTGTGCATCGGTGGCGGCCAGGGCGTCGCGCTGGCACTCGAACGCAGCTGATTGTAGTGAGCGGACTTGTCCCGCGCCGGACTGCACAGTAGCCCTGAATTAAAGAGCAACACCGAAAAGGCCTGGTTCCACGAAAACCAGGCCTTTTCTTTATGGTTTTCACTGAGGTTGCGGCACCGCAAACACCGCATTCGCCCGTGCCACCACCTTCTCTCCCACCTGCAAGCTCACCGTGGCAAACGCCATCTGCCGCCCCCGCTTGTGATGCTCCAAGCGCACCACAATCCACTCACCCACCTGCACCGCCCCCAGATAATCCAAGGTCATGCTCGCCGTAATCAACGGCAGCGGCGGCTCACTGGAAAACGCCATCGCGTACCCCATGCCGATATCCGCCAGGGTCGCCAACACCCCGCCATGCACGGTGCCGCGTCCATTGGCGTGGCGATTGTCGGCGCGCAGGCCGATCTCCAGTTGCAGGCCCTCCCCTCGGCAATACGCCGGGCCGAGCAGGTCCAGCAACGGGCTGCTGCGGGGCAGCGAAACAAAACCTTCAGGCACGGCGTGAGCGATCATGGCGGATTCTTCCCTGGAGTGAAGATTGAGATGTACGCCTCGCCGCAAGCGGCAGCCATGACCATCCACCGCGCAAATCCCCCGCGATGCTTTGCGTTAATCCACCAGACCCGCTTTAATCGCCGCATTGACCCCTTCAAGGAACTGCAATGCGCCACCTGGACGGCAAATCCCAGCCACTTCGTGCCCCCTTTTTGATGCTGCTGGCCGGCCTGGCGTTGGTCGGCTGCTCGCCCAGTGACCACTCCCGTGCGCGGGTGATCAACGGTGAACAAAGCCGCGCCGGCGCACAACTGGCTTATGAGCATGAACTGAGCCTGGCCCTGCCCGGCGCCCTGCTTGCGCCGCGCATACAGGCCACTCGCGAAGCCTGCGAAACCGCGCGCTTTGGCGCCTGCAATATCCTCGGCATCACCGAAAACGACAGCGGCGGCCAGATCATCCTGCGCATCGCGCCGACCGGCGTAGAGCCGATGGTGGCGATGGCCGCCGAAGGTGGCAAACTCGGCCAGCGCATCACCACCGCAGAAGACCTGGCCGATGCCGTTGCCGATGTGCGCCGTCGCCAGGACCGCCTGCAAGCCCAGCAACAACGCCTCGACGAGCTGGCCAAGCGCAAGGACATCACCGTCAGCGATCTGATTGCCCTGAGCAAGGAACAGGCGGGCATTGAAAACGAGCTGCAGGAACTGGCACAGGTTGCCGCCGGCCAGCAACGCCGCCTCGACACCAACCGTGTGACCCTGAATTTCCGCTCCTCTGATGGTGCGAACCAACAGTCGAGGTTCAGCCGCATGTTCAGCAACTTGAGCGATAACCTGGTAGACGGCACTGCCGACGCCCTGGAGCGCTCGGCCTATGTGCTGCCGTTCGTGATCCTGGCGTTTCCGGTGGTGTGGTTGTGGGTGTGGTTGTGGCGCCGCTTCGTCAAGCGCCGCACTTGATCAGCGCTTCATGCACCGCTGATAACGTTCATCCACCCGCTTGGCGAACCAGGCGGTGGTAAGGTTGCGGGTGATCTTAGGGCTCTTGAGCACGATGCCCGGCAGGATCGCCCGTGGCATCGGCTTGCCCGCCGCCTTGTCGGCCAGGGCAAACACGCGTTTGTAGAGCGTGGTGTCCTCGAAATCCAGTTGCTCGCCCTGCTCCAGTTGGCTGCGGATGCTGGGGTTGCGCATGTCCAGCTTCGCGCCCAATGAACGCACCGCCAGCTCGGTAGTGCCCGGCAGCAGTGAACCGTAACGAATCAAATCCCCATCCAGCGCCAGTTCGGTGCCCGAGGCACGGCTGACGGCAGCCTGGAACGCGGCATTGCGGCTGGCGTACCAGCCGGCATTGAAGTCGGCAAAGCGGTACAACGGCTGGTCATAATTCACCGGGTAACCGAGCAAATGCGCGATGCCGAAATACATGCCGCCCCGGCGGGTGAAGACTTCGCGACGAATGGTGCCGTCCACTGTGTAGGGATAACCGCGCGCCTGCTTCTGCGCAAAGTCGATACTGACCTGCATCGGCCCTGCGGTATGTACCGGGTTGAAACCACCAAACAGCGTGTTGCCCAGGGGCACCATGCTGATGAAGTCATCGAAGATGCCGCTCAGGTCTTTCTCCGTTCGTGCAGCGCTCAGGCGATCGGCGTAAGTCTTGCCGGTAGGCGAACGCAGTTGCAATGCGCTGCGGACCACAAACGCCGGTACGTGGACTTTCCCGGCGCGCCGCAGGATTTCATCCTGGGCGATCTTGCCCATGTTCGGCACGGGTGGGTCGACCTGGTAAGTGGACTCCTGCTCGGTCACCGCCAACACGGCGCAGATGTTTTCGGTGCTGGGGTAGATTTTCTGGGTGTCGAAGGCGGTGTAGATGTCCTGGGCCCACCCCTTGCGGTCGGGCACTTGGGCGGGGAGCAGCCGCACGATCTGCGCTTTCACCTCGGCTTCGCTGCGCTCCGGCTGTTGCGGGTTGCGTGTGGTGGAGCAACCGGCCAGCACCAGCAAAGTGGCAAGGCAGAGGATCAGGCGGCTTGAATACATGGGGCTTCCTTGGATGACGGCGGGCCGGATAGTGCTGATATCGACCGGTAAGTGTAAGCAGGGTTCGCCCAGCAGGTGCGCTCGCCACTCACCCGCAAACGTGACAGGATCTGTCATCGACCATTCGTACACGGAGTTTGAATGCCATGCTCAGTCTCAACTTCCTCGTCACCTGCCTGATCGTCGTGCTGATTCCCGGCACCGGCGTGATCTTTACCGTGTCCACCGGCCTCACCGCGGGCAAGCGTGCCAGTGTATTCGCGGCGTTGGGCTGTACCGCCGGGATCGTCCCCCATTTGCTGGCGTCCGTTCTCGGCCTGTCCGCCTTGCTACACGCCAGTGCGCTGGCATTCGACATGCTCAAGTACGCAGGCGTCGCCTACCTGCTGTACGTAGCGTATGCCACTTGGCGCGATCAATCGGTCTTTGCGGTCAGCGACACACCGGTCCACACAAGTGCGCGGACCCTGATGTTGCGCGGCCTGCTGATGAACATTCTCAACCCGAAGCTGACCATCTTCTTCCTGGCCTTCCTGCCTCAATTCGTCACGCCTGGCAGCACGGCGCCAGCCCTGCAAATGCTGGTGATGAGCGCTGTATTCATGGCAATAACGTTTGCGGTGTTCGTGGCTTATGGCCTGCTGGCCAATATGTTCCGCCGCGCGGTGATTGAGTCGCCACGGGTGCAGAACTGGCTGCGCCGCAGTTTTGCGGCGGCTTTTGCGGGGTTGGGGTTGAACCTGGCGTTTGCGCAACGCTGATAAACACTGCAAAAAATGTGGAAGTCCCCCACTACCTCTGATGTAGCGCTGTCGCGCAGAAAACTGGGCCTCAGTGGCGAGCGGGCTCGTCCCGCGTCGGGGTGCAAAGCACCCCTAATGAAGTCGGATGCGGTGCCTCAGGCACTCCTCTGCGCCTGGTTTTGGGGCTGCTGCGCAGCCCAACGCGGGACAAGCCCGCTCGCCACAGAATGACGACCACCTGAAATGGCTTATGCAAGACTCATATTTCAAGACTGGGCTCTAAATGCCAGCCAACGCCAGGTCCATCGCAAAGTAGGTGAAGATCAAGTCCGCACCCGCGCGCTTGATCGATCCCAACGTCTCGCGCACTACCCGATCCTCATCAATCGCACCCGCCTGGGCGCCGAACTTGATCATCGCGTACTCACCGCTCACCTGATACGCCGCCACCGGCAGGCGTGAGGCTTCGCGGATATCGCGGATGATGTCGAGGTAGGCACCGGCGGGCTTGACCATCAGCGCGTCCGCGCCTTCCTGCTCGTCCAGCAACGATTCGCGCACGGCTTCGCGGCGGTTCATCGGGTTCATCTGGTAGCTTTTGCGGTCGCCCTTGAGCGCGCTGCCGCCCGCTTCGCGGAATGGGCCGTAGAGGGCCGAGGCGAATTTGGTGGAGTACGCCATGATCGGGATATGGGTGAAGCCGGCATCATCCAGGGCGCGGCGGATCGCCTGGACCTGGCCGTCCATCGCCGCCGAAGGCGCAATCACGTCAGCACCGGCACTGGCGGCGGCCACGGCTTGCTTGCCGAGGTTGACCAGGGTCGCGTCGTTGTCGACATGGGCACCGTGCATCACGCCGCAATGACCATGATCGGTGTACTCGCAGAAGCAGGTGTCGGACATCACGATCATCTCCGGCACGGCGTCCTTGATGATCGAGGACATGCGCGAGACCAGGCCACGTTCCTTCCAGGTGTCGCTGCCGCTGGCGTCCAGGTGATGGGACACGCCAAAGGTCATCACCGACTTGATGCCGGCGCGGGCATAGCGCTCGATCTCGCCGGCCAGTTTCTTCTCAGGGATGCGCAGCACGCCAGGCATGCTGGTGATGGGCACGAAGTCGTCGATTTCTTCTTCGACGAAGATCGGCAGCACCAGGTCGTTCAGGGTGAATTCGCTTTCCTGGAACAAACCACGCAGCTCCGGGGAGCGGCGCAGGCGGCGTGGGCGGGCTTGGGGGAACTGGCTGGTCATGGCTTTCCTATCAGAAGGCAAAAATCTTTGGGGCGAAAGCTTATGCCCCTTGGCCCCGGCAGCACAAACGCCGAGGGGCCAACAGTGTATTGCGCCGCCCGTAACAATTCATTGATCTAGAGCTGCAATCGCCCTTCGATGCACACCGCCACAGCGCCGCCCACCCAGATTTCATCGCCCTGGCGCTCGACGCGTATCCGCCCCGCTCGTCCGATGGCCGTGCCCTGGCTGACCACATAGCGGTCAGGCGCCAGGCCTTCGGCCAGCAGCCATTGGGCGACACCCGCGTTCAGGCTGCCGGTGGCCGGGTCTTCTTGGGCGCCGTCACCCGCGATAAAGGCACGGACTTCAAACTGTGCGTCCACATCGTCCCGCGTGGGATCGCAGGGAGCGATGACACCCACCGCCAAACCCAGCAGTTGCGAATAGGCCGGTTGAAGCTCCAGCACTTGATCTCGGTCCGACAGCATCACCGCCAGCCAGCCCGCGCCGTTGTCGACCCACTGGCTGCGCACAATGGCTTCCGGCGCCAAGCCCAGCGCCAGGCGCACGCGCTCGATCAACGAGGCCTCCACCGGCCCTGAACGCAATAACGGCGGCGCGATAAATGCCAGCTCATCGCCCTGGCGACGGATCCGTACCAGGCCGATTTCGCACTCCTGGATGATCTCTTCGCCTTTCGGGATCCCGCCGGCCTGCAGCCACGCGTGGCAACTGCCCAGCGTCGGGTGTCCGGCGAACGGCAGCTCCTTCAAGGTGGTGAAGATTCGCACGCGGTAGTCCGCTTTCGGATCACGCGGCGTCAGCAAGAACGTGGTTTCGCTGAGGTTGGTCCAGTTGGCGAAGTCCGCCATCTGCTGGTCCGTCAGGCTGTCGGCACCGAACACCACCGCCAGCGGGTTGCCCTTGAGCGCCACGCGGCTGAAAACGTCCAGCTGTTTGAAATCAAAAGTCGGCATGCTTCAACTCGGAATACTGAGGCCACGGATCACTGCCGGCCGAGCGACGAAACCGTCCAGCGCGCGCAGCACATTGGGGAAGTCGGCTATGCCCACCAAGTCGCCGGATTCGTAGAAACCGATCAGGTTGCGGATCCACGGAAAGGTCGCGATGTCGGCAATGCTGTACTCGTCGCCCATGATCCAGGTGCGACCCAGCAGGCGTTTCTCCAGCACGTCGAGCAAGCGCCGGGATTCGGCGGCGTAACGGTCACGGGGACGTTTGTCTTCGTAGGCCTTGCCGGCAAATTTGTTGAAGAACCCCAACTGGCCAAACATCGGGCCGATACCGCCCATCTGGAACATCAGCCACTGGATGGTTTCATAACGGGTGGCCGGGTCTTCAGAGAGCAACTGGCTGGTTTTTTCCGCCAGGTAGATCAGGATCGCGCCGGACTCGAACAGGGCCAACGGTTGGCCGCTGGGGCCATTGGGGTCGATGATCGCGGGGATCTTGTTGTTGGGGTTCAGGGACAGGAACTCAGGCGATAGCTGGTCCTGGGTCTCAAAGCTGACTTTGTGGGCTTCATAGGGCAGGCCCAGCTCTTCGAGCATGATTGAGACTTTTACCCCGTTGGGCGTCGGCAGCGAGTAGAGTTGCAGGCGCTCGGGATGCTGGGCGGGCCATTTGCTGTTGATCGGAAACGCGGCGAGTGGGTTCATCGCAAGTACCTGGGCAGAAAGCAACCATGATAGTCATCTGCCAAGCGTCCTGCATGGGTCATCAATACGCAACAACCGCTGGCTATTATCCCGCATGGGCGAACCAATAGGCCCGCGGGCACTCTTAAGTGCGCTCAAACGGTGAATGGAGGCAACGCGCTATATCGACAGGGAACACCGCAGGACGCCGGATGCGTCACTGGGGCCGGGCTTGTCCGCCTTAATCCGCTGCACTGAAGACTCGACACTAATGACCATCAAGCCTCTGTGCCTTGCGCTGCGCCTGAAACGATATTCATACATCATGTTGCCGCTGTTGTTGGTAGGCGGTGCTATCGGCCTGACCCTCGAGTCGCGCATCAGCAGCGCCGAGCCGGTAGATGGCGTGCAAACCCTGATCTTCCTGCGCCACGGCGAAAAACCCGCCGGCGGCCTGGGCCAGCTCAATTGCCAGGGCCTCAACCGTGCAATGAACCTGGCCACCCTGCTGCCGGAAAAATTCGGCAAGGCCGACTTCGTCTTCGCCGCCAACCCGACACGAAATGTGGAAGAAGGCGAGCTGGACAATTCCTATAGCTACATTCGCCCACTGATGACCATCAGCCCCAGCGCGATCAAGCTGGGCCTGCCGGTGAACATCAAGTTTTCCGCCAATGACACGAGCGACCTGGCTGACGAGTTGGTGGAAGACAAGTACCACAACGCAACCATCTACACCGCCTAGTCCCACGGTTACTTGCCGGAGCTGATCAACAAGGTGGCAAGCGAAGCGTCGGGCGAAAAGCACACCATCACCGACGACTGGTCCGGCAGCGACTACGACACGTTGTATGTGCTGACGCTGACCTGGCACAACGGCAAGGCTTCGCTGCTGAGCCGCAACTACAAGCAAGGCTTGAACGACGGCGACCAAAGCTGCCCCGAACCGACACAGGTGAGTGCCGATAGCTGACAGCGTATGATGCGCCGCTCTCGACTCATCTGCGGATCATCACCATGCCCAACCTCACCCCTTCCCAGCCCGGCCGTGGCTGGGCGTTCTGGTGGAAGCCTGCGCTGTTCCTGCTGGTCGCCTGCGTCGGGCTCTACTACGTAAAGTGGTCGCCCTACTACCTCAAGGCTTTTGTCGCCGCGGATAGCCACAGCATCGGCGGGTCGATCCTCAACGACCAGCAAAGCGCGCCCCTGGCCGCCGCTCTGGCCTACGCCCAGGTGTATTTCCTGGCGATCTGGAAAGCCGCCGTGCTGGCGGTGATCCTCGGCTCGCTCCTGCAAGTGCTGGTTCCACGGGATTGGCTGCTGCGTTTGTTCGGACGTGCCGGGCTCGGCTCGACGTTACGCGGCGGGCTATTCGCCCTGCCGGGCATGATGTGCAGCTGCTGCGCGGCACCTGTCGCGGCGGGCATGCGCCGCCAGCGGGTATCGGTGGGCGCGGCGTTGGCGTTCTGGATCGCCAACCCGGTGCTCAACCCGGCGACCCTGGTGTTCATGGGCTTTGTGCTGGGCTGGGGCTTCACCGCGCTCCGGCTGGTGGCGGGCATTGTGCTGGTCGTCGGAGTGTCGCTGGTGGCGCAACGTATTGCCGGTCCGGAGCAGGTGCCGGAAGCAGCGCTGGATGCGGTGGCCGAAGCCAGCGTCGTGGAGTCGCAACCGTTCTTGAGTCGCTGGCTGCGCACCTTGTGGCAGCTGTTCTGGAGCACGATTCCGATCTACATCCTGGCAGTATTGATACTGGGCGCGGCGCGGGTCTGGCTGTTTCCCCATGTGGATGGCGCCATGACCAACAGCCTGGTGTGGCTGGTGCCGCTGGCGATTGTCGGCACGTTGTTCGTGATTCCCACCGCCGCAGAGATCCCTATCGTACAAACCATGATGGCCCTGGGCATGGGCACCGGCCCGGCCGTGGCCTTGCTGATGACCCTGCCCAGCGTGAGCCTGCCGTCGCTGCTGATGCTGCGCAAGGATTTCGATACGCGGGTACTGGTGACGGTGGCCGGGCTGACGATGCTGGTCGGGGTCGCCTGCGGCTTGATCGGCGCCGCTATCCTTTAGCCTGGGCGCGCTCGCGCAGGTACGCCACCACGGCGCCCTGCTCGCCCGCAAATTCGATACGTGCGCCTTTGCTTTCACGTTGGAAGGCGTACATCGGGTCGTAATACTCCCGCAAAAGCCCTTCGATCCAGGCCCGGTGCAGGTCTACGGCACCGCTGCGGGCCTGTTCCGCCAGGGCGTCCTGCAGAATCGCCTGCAACCGCTGGTAACGCTCACCGCCCAGGCGCTTGTGGATATTGGCCAGGCTCTGAGTCAGGCGCTCGGCGAACAACGTCTGGCCGCGCTCGCCAAACACCTCGACGAATTCCGCACACAAGTCCACGACGTAATCGCGCAGGATCCGCTCGACCCGGCCTTCCACGCGGTCTTCCAACCACACCATCGGGAACGTCTGCATACCCTTGTGCAACGGCAGTGGCAACGCGCAACTGCCGATCATGCGGCTTTCATCCTCAACCACGAACTGCCCGATGCCGGCCGCGCGTTTCTTCAGCACATCCACCGCCAGGCGGTTTTCAAAATCGATAGTGGACGGTTGCGCCGTGGCGCGCTTGCCGAAGCTGGAACCACGATGGTTGGCGTGGCCTTCCAGGTCCAGGGCATTGCGCAATTGACCGAGCACCTCGGTCTTGCCGGTGCCGGTCATGCCGCCGAGCAACACAAAATCACACTGGGCCGCAGCCTGCTCAACGGTCTCCAGCAAAAAGGTGCGCATGGCCTTGTAGCCGCCGCCCACACGCGGGTACTCAACACCCGCCTCGGTCTTCAGCCATTGCTGCACGATCTGCGAACGCAGCCCGCCACGGAAACAGTAGAGGTAGCCATCGGGGTTGGCCTGGGCGAAACGTGCCCAGTGTTCGATGCGCTCGGCCTTGATTGCGCCGGACACCAGTTCATGCCCGAGCACAATGGCCGCCTGCTGGCCTTGCTGTTTGTAGCAAGTGCCAACGCGCTGGCGTTCGTCATCGGTCATCAGCGGCAGATTGACCACGCCTGGAAAGGCGCCCTTGACGAACTCGACCGGCGCACGGGTATCCATCATCGGCCGGTCGTTGAGAAAGATGTCGCGGTAGTCGGTGATATCAGTCGCCATCAAATCACCTCAACCGCGTGGGTCTGTCGCTCGACCAGTTCGCCGATAGGTTTCAGGACCAGGCCCAGCTCAGCCGCCACCCTGTGGAATTCAGCGTCGCCGTCTGGCGTGACGGCGATCAACAGGCCGCCGCTGGTCTGCGGGTCGCACAGCACACGCTTGTGCAATTCCTGAAGACGTCCGAGCTTGCTTGAATAGCTGTCGAAGTTGCGCAAGGTGCCACCGGGCATGCAGCCCTGATCCAGGTAGTCTTCGATCCCGGCCAAGCGTGGGACATTGCTGTATTCGATGCGCGCCGTCAGGCCGCTGCCATCGGCCATTTCCACCAAGTGGCCCAACAGCCCGAAACCGGTGACATCGGTCATCGCCTTCACCCCCGTCAACTTGCCAAAACGGCTGCCGGGCTTGTTCAGGGTGCACATCCAGTCCCGGGCCAGGCCGATATCCGCTTCGCGCAATTTGCCCTTCTTCTCGGCGGTGGTGAGGATGCCGATGCCCAGCGGCTTGGTCAGGTATAGCCGGCAGCCGGCGGTGGCGGTGTCGTTGCGCTTCATATGGCGCTTTTGCACGAGGCCGGTCACTGCCAGCCCGAAGATCGGCTCCGGGGCGTCGATCGAGTGGCCGCCCGCCAGGGGAATACCGGCTTCGTCGCACACGGAACGGCCGCCACGGATCACCTCGCGGGCAATCTCCGGCGCCAGCACATTCACCGGCCACCCCAGAATGGCGATGGCCATCAACGGATCGCCACCCATGGCGTAGATGTCGCTGATGGCGTTGGTGGCGGCAATCCGGCCGAAATCGAAGGGGTCATCGACAATCGGCATGAAAAAGTCGGTGGTGGACACCACGCCGCGCTCATCGTCAATGGCGTACACCGCCGCATCGTCGCGTGAAGCGTTGCCCACCCACAGCTTGGGGTCGAGGTGCTGTGCGCCGCTGCCGGCAAGGATCACCTCCAATACCTGGGGCGATATCTTGCAGCCACACCCCGCGCCGTGACTGTACTGGGTAAGACGAATCGGCTCGTTCATGTAGGACCTCACGCTATCAAGTGCGCGAATTCTAACAGACAGCAAAAGGCCGGCTGGACTCTTGTGAGTACAGCCGGCCTTTTGGTTTCAGCCGTTATTGCCGGGCAGCAAGCAAACGCTTGTGGCGGTTACGGCGGGCAATGTTCAAACATTCGATCGCCGCCGAGAACGCCATGGCCGCATACACGTAACCTTTAGGCACATGGGCGCCGAAGCCTTCGGCGATCAACGTCATACCGATCATGATCAGGAAGCCCAGGGCCAACATCACCACGGTCGGGTTGTCGTTGATGAACTTGGCCAACGGCTCGGCCGCCACCAGCATCACGATCACCGAGGTCACGACGGCGATGATCATGATCGGCAAGTGCTCGGTCATGCCCACGGCGGTGATGATGCTGTCGATGGAGAACACCAGGTCGAGCAACAGGATCTGGCCAATGGCCGCGGCAAAACCGATGGCCACGACGTTGCCGGCGCTGGTTTCCTTCTCTTCCGGCTCCGGGTCCATGCTGTGATGGATCTCGGTGGTTGCCTTCCACACCAGGAACAGGCCACCGGCGATCAGGATCATGTCCTTCCACGAGAACGCCTGGCCAAACACTTCGAACACCGGCGCGGTCAACTGCACGATGAACGCGATGGTGCTCAACAGACCCAGACGCAACACCAACGCCATGCTGATACCGATGCGTCGAGCCTTGGCCCGATGCTGCTCCGGCAGCTTGTTGGTGAGGATCGAGATGAAGATCAGGTTATCGATACCGAGCACGATCTCCATGACGATCAAGGTCGCCAGGGCAACCCAGGCGGTGGGGCTGGCGGCCAGTTGTAAAAGGTAATCCATAGGTCAGTCCTGACGTTCTTCGTGAATAAAAAGTGCGGGGAAATTAGGCTTCTTTGCTAGAAGATTCGCTTTCTTTGTCTTCCTGATCATCCTTTTTCTGCGGGTTGATCAGGCCGTTGGTCGCTTCACTCAATGCCTGCTCGGCGGCCTTGTGGGTGTCATCGATGGCTTGCTTGGCCGATTCAGTGGCTTTGCCCAGCACCTGCTGCGCGCTTTTCTCGACCTGATCGCAGCCGCTGATCACTACCAATGAAAGCGCAAGCAACGATGCCGCGCCCAGGGAATTGAGTTTCATGATGTCTTCCTCGTTAGAACCATTGGGTCCAAATAGTGGCCCCGCGATAGCGAGGCATTCTATGCAGATGAACAGTTCAGGAAAATTCGTATTTTTCTCGCGTATACTTCGATTTTTACGAAGTGACGGCCAGTATGCTCAATTATCGACAACTGCACTACTTCTGGGTGGTGGCCAAGACCGGCAGCATCGTGCGTGCGTGTGAGCAGCTTAACCTCACGCCCCAGACCATCAGCGGGCAGATCAGCCTGTTGGAGCAAACCTTTGGTATCGCGCTGTTTCAGCGCGTCGGCCGCCAATTGGAGTTGACTGAAGCCGGGCGCCAGGCCCTGCCCTATGCCGAGCAGATGTTCCAGACCGGCAATGAATTGGAGGCCATGCTACGCGCGCAGCCCGATGAACAGCAGATTCTGTTCCGCGTCGGCGTGGCGGATGTGGTGCCCAAGTCCATCGTTTACCGGCTGATCGCGCCGACCATGGAGTTGAGCGAGCCGATCCGCATCACCTGCCGCGAAGACAAACTCGAACGCCTGCTGGCCGACTTGGCCATCCAGCGCCTGGACCTGGTGATTTCCGACAGCCCCATGCCTACGCACCTGGACATCAAGGGCTACAGCCAGAAGTTGGGGGAATGTGGCATCAGTTTTTTCGCCACCCAGGCGTTGGCTGACGCCTACGGCGGAGATTTCCCACAGTGCCTGCACGGCGCGCCGCTGTTGATTCCAGGCGCGGAAACCGTGGTGCGCAGCCGTTTGCAGCGCTGGTTTGCCGAACAGCAGATCCAGCCGAAGATCATCGGTGAGTTCGACGACAGCGCCTTGATGCAGGCCTTCGGCCAATCTGGCAGCGGGATTTTTATCGCCCCCAGCGTGATTGCCGATGAGGTGGTGCGCCAGTACGGCGTGGCGCTGATTGGCCAGACCGTGGCGGTGACCGAGTCTTTCTACGCGATCTCGGTGGAGCGCAAGGTCAAGCACCCCGGCATCGTGGCGATTACCGAAGGTGCCAGGCGCGAGTTGTTCACCACCCTGCCCTGACGGCTCAGGCCTGGGAGGCGACCGGTTGCTTGGCGGTCATCAGCCACAAGGCCAGCAGGATCGACACCAGGATAAACCCGGAAGCGGCAAAACCCAGGCTGCCCAGGCCAAGGGTGTCGATCACATGGCCGCCCACGAGGGCGCCCAGGCCAATCCCCAGGTTGGCCCCGGCGATGTTCAGCGACGCGGCAAATGCCGGCGCGTGGGGCGCAGCCTTCATCAAGCGCACATGGCTGACCAGAAACATCGCCGCCTGGGTCACGCCCCACACGGCCATCGCCGCCGCCAGGCCAAGGGTGGAATGGATCGCCGGCACCAGTGCCACCATGCCCGCAATCATGAAGCCGCAAAACACCATCGACGCGATCAACGGGTGGCGATCCACCGCACGCCCGCCCAACGAATTGCCAATCAGCCCGACCGCACCGAAGCCCATCAGGCACCAGCCCACCAACGTACCGTCGAAACCGGCCAGGCGCTCGAGAATATCCGCCAAATAGGTGTACGCCGTGAACATGCCGCTGAACACCAGGATCGACAGCAGGATATGGCCCTGCATCAATGGGTTGCGCAGGATCTTGAACTGCGAGCGCAGCGTCACTTCAGCGTTCTTCGGCTGGGTCACCGGCAGGTAGATAAACAGCAGCAAGGCCTTGGCCAAGGCCACTACCGCGAGGATGGCAAACGCGCTGCGCCAGCCGAACATATCGGAAATCAGCGTGCCCACCGGAATGCCGAAGACCGTGGCGCAGACGATGCCGAAGCCGATCTTCTCGATGGCACGCCCGGCGAATTCGGGGCCGACGATGTCCACCGCCGTTTCGCTGGCCAAGGCCCAGAACACCGGCAAGCCCAGGGCCGGGATCAACCGCGCCACGGCCATCACCCAGATATTCGGTGCCAGCGCCGCCACGGTATTGGCCACGCCGAACATGATCAGGATGCTGATAAACAGCCGCTTGCGTGGGAAACGCGCGCAGTAGGCTGTCAGAAACGGCCCAAAGGCCGCCACGGTAAACGCGAACAAGGTCACCAACAGCCCGGCCTGGGACACACTCACATTCAGGTCCCGGGCAATGGACGGCAGCAAGCCGACGATGACGAACTCCGTGGTCAGCACGGTAAAACCGGCGGCCGACAGCAGCAGGATGGGAAACAACATGAAAACTCCAGGAACGACGACATCAACGACAACCCAAAGGGCGCGCTGAAGGATAGGAAAGATGAGAGGACGGAATGTTAACAGGATTTTGCAAAGACTGGGGCGGGCGGGTGACGCAATGCCGCACCGCCGAGGACATTTCCTACAGCGTGCTAGACTTCGCGATCCGCGTCCTACAGCCCTTTCTGCCTGTGCCGCCGTGCCTCCAAAAACTAGAGACAAGTGTTTATGACTGCTGCCCCTTCCCTCCTGCAACGACTGGCCCGCGTCAGCCTGGTCACGCAAATCGTCATCGGCCTGATCGCCGGCATCCTGCTCGCCTTGCTGTTGCCCGAGGCGGCCAAGGCCACCGGGTTTATCGGCAAGGTGTTCGTCGCCGCGCTCAAGGCCGTGGCGCCGATTTTGGTGTTTGTGCTGGTGATGGCGTCGATCGCCAACCATAAGCACGGCCAGGAAACCCATATCAAGCCGATCCTGTTCCTCTACCTGCTGGGCACCTTTGCCGCCGCCGTGGTCGCGGTGATTGCGAGCATGTGGTTCCCCTCCTCACTGGTGCTGGCAACCCATGACGCAACGGTGACCGCGCCCGGCGGCATTGGTGAAGTGCTGCAAAGCCTGCTGTTGAGTGTGGTGGATAACCCGGTCAGCGCACTGATGAATGCCAACTTCATCGGCATCCTGGCCTGGGCCATCGGCATGGGCGTAGCCATTCGCCATGCCGGCGAGACCACGCGCACCGTGCTCGACGACCTGTCCAACGGCGTCACCCTGATCGTGCGTGTGGTGATTCGCTTTGCGCCGCTGGGCATTTTCGGCCTGGTGGCTTCGACCCTGGCCACTTCCGGCTTCGGCGCCCTGCTCGGCTACGCCCACCTGCTGGTGGTGCTAATCGGCTGCATGCTGTTCGTGGCGCTGGTAGTCAACCCGGCCATCGTGTTCTGGAAACTGCGCCGCAATCCTTACCCGTTGGTGCTGATGTGCCTGCGCGAAAGTGGGATCACCGCGTTCTTCACCCGCAGTTCGGCGGCGAACATCCCGGTCAACCTGGCCTTGAGCAAACGCCTGGGCCTGCATGAGGACACCTACTCGGTGTCGATCCCGCTCGGTGCCACCATCAATATGGCCGGCGCCGCGATCACCATTACCGTGTTGACCCTGGCCGCCGTACACACCTTGGGTATCGCCGTCGACCTGCCCACCGCCGTGCTGCTCAGCGTGGTCGCGGCCGTCTGCGCCTGCGGTGCTTCCGGCGTGGCGGGCGGTTCGCTGCTATTGATCCCATTGGCGTGCAGCCTGTTTGGCATTCCCAGCGAGATCGCCATGCAAGTCGTCGCCGTGGGTTTCATCATTGGCGTGCTGCAGGATTCGGCGGAAACCGCGCTGAATTCGTCCACCGATGTGCTGTTCACCGCTGCCGCTTGCCTGGGCAAGGAAGAGCAGCCGGCTTAACCGCCCGCCACAAAAAAGCCCGGAGTCGTTCACTGAAGAACGACCCCGGGCTTTTTTATGACTGGAGGCTTAGAAAGCGCCCATGTAATCACGCTTGCCCACTTCCACACCGTTGTGGCGCAGCAGCGCGTAAGCGGTGGTGACGTGGAAGAAGAACTGCGGCAGGCCGTAGGTCAGCAGGTAGGACTGGCCGCTGAAGCGCTTCTCTTTCGGCGTGCCTGGGCGAGTGACGATCTCGATGCCTTCCTTGCCGTCGACCTGCTCGGGTTTGATGGTGTCAACAAAGGCCAACACCTTGGCGATCAGCGCTTGCAGGTCGGCAAAGGTGACTTCGGTATCTTCATATTTCGGCACTTCGATCTCGGCCAGGCGTGCGGAAACGCCCTTGGCGAAGTCGACAGCGATCTGCACCTGGCGCACCAGTTGGAACATGTCCGGGAACAGGCGTGCTTGCAGCAAGGCGTTCGGCTCGATGTTCTTGGCGGTAGCGTGGGCTTCGGCCTTGGCCAGCACACCGCTCAGGGCGGTGAGCATTTGCTTGAAGACGGGGATGGAGGCGGCGTACAGGGAAATAGTCATGGCAGTCTCTAGGTAATGTCACGGTTTGAACCAGCGGCGATTATAGCCATGCCCGCCGCTTGTCTTTTATTTTTTCCGGCTTACGCTAGGCACTTCACTGCATAGGGAAAGCGCGATGACCGCCGAGCACGACACCGAGACCCCTGAGCCGCGCCTGAACAGCACGGAAATCCGCATCCTGGGCTGCCTGATCGAGAAACAGGCGACCAACCCCGAAACCTATCCCCTGACCCTCAATGCCCTGGTCCTGGCCTGCAACCAGAAGACCAGCCGCGAGCCGGTGATGAACCTCAGCCAGGGCCAGGTCGGTCAGAGCCTGCGTGCGCTGGAAGGCCAGGGCTTTACCCGCCTGGTGATGGGCAGCCGTGCCGATCGCTGGGAACATCGCGTAGACAAGGCGCTGGAGCTGGTGCCGGCCCAGGTGATCCTCACCGGGCTGTTGTTCCTGCGTGGGCCGCAGACGGTCAATGAACTGTTGACCCGCAGCAGACGCATGCATGACTTCGAAGACGCCGAGCAGGTGGTGCATCAACTGGAGCGCTTGATTGCCCGCGGGCTGGCGTTGCTGGTGCCGCGCCAGGCCGGGCAGCGCGAAGACCGCTACACCCATGCGCTGGGCGATCCGGCGGACATCGAGACGATCCTCGCGGCACGGGGTAGCCCAGTGGAACGCGGGGCGGGCGTTTCGACGGACCGGATCGAAGAACTGGAAGCGCGCATTGCAGCGCTCGAAGAGCGCCTGGCCCAGTTGGAACAGGGCTGAGGTGCTGCGCAGCAAGCGCCCTCGCCACCGTTTCAGCGCAAGGCGTTAACTAGCATTCCAATGGCCACCAGTACACACAGGCTGGCAAACCCCACTTGCAAGATACGGGCGGGAATCACCGAGCACAGGCGTCGGCCGGCGAGCATGCCGACGATGCTTGCGCCGATAAACACCCAGCCCACCGACTCGATGCGCACACCGGCATGGAATGCACCGGCCACGCCGACCAGCGAGAGCAGGCTGATTACCATCAAGGACGTGGCGACGATGCCGCGCATCTGCACATCGGTGAGTTGCTTGAACGCCGGCACGATCAGAAAGCCACCGCCAACGCCCAGCAGGCCGGACACTGCACCGGTCACCGCACCGAGGGCGGCTAGGGTCGCGCTGCATTTGGCGGTCCAGGCGAAGCGCCCGGTCTGCTGATTGAGCATGCAGTTCTTCTGGCCCCAGGACGCCGTGCCATGGTCACTCGGCCCGGCCTCGCGCTTTTCACGCTGCAACATGCGCCAGGCCACCAACACCATCAAGCCACTGAACAGTCCCATCAGCAACGCTTCCGGCAGTTGGTGGGCGAGAAACACCCCCACTGGCGAAAAAAGCGCGCCGAGCAAAGCGATCAGCAGCGCAGCGCGGTAACGCACCAGGCCATGACGCAAACCGTCGATCGCTCCCACGGCTGCTGCCGCGCCGACGGCGAGCAGCGACACCGGCGCGGCCTGGGTCATGCTCAGGCCCAACCCCAACACCAGCGCCGGCACCCCGAGGATGCCGCCGCCCGCGCCGGTCAGGCCCATGACCAGGCCCATCAATAATCCCAACACACTGGCCAGCAGCATTCAGTCCACCTTGCTCAGGCGGGTCAGCCACTCGCGGCCCTTGAGCATGCCGTTCCAGTAGAACCACGGCAGCAAGGTGGCCTTGAGGAACCACATAGAACGCCGCGCCTGGGTCGGGTCCAGGGGAAAGGTCGGCAGCAACTTGCCGCCGTAGCCGAACTCGGCCAGCACCACCTTGCCCTTCTCCACCGTCAGCGGGCAGGAACCGTAGCCATCGTACTTGAGCGGCAGCGGCGCCTGTTTGCGCAGGGCCAGCAGGTTTTCAGCGACCACCACGATCTGCTTGCGCACCGCCGCGGCAGTCTTGGCGTTGGTGGTGCCGCACACATCACCCAGGCCGAAGACGTGCGGGTAACGCAGGTGTTGCAGGCTGTGGGGGTTCACTTCGCACCAACCGGCGGCGTCGGCCAGCGGGCTTTGGCGGATGAAATCCGGGGAGACTTGCGGTGGGACAACGTGCAACAGGTCGAAGGATTTTTCTTCAACACGCGCAGTGCCTTCGGCGTCCTTCACTTCGAACCAGGCCTTGCGTGCCGGACCATCGACTTTCACCAGATTGGCGTTGAACGCCAGGCGAGCGTTGTACTTCTCCACGTATTTCATCAACGGCGGCACGAAGGTCGCCACGCCGAACAGCGCGGCACCGGCCAGGTTGAATTCGACGTCGATGTTTTTCAGCACGCCTTGCTTGAGCCAGTGATCGCAGGACAAATACAGGGCCTTTTGCGGCGCGCCCGCGCATTTGATCGGCATGGCCGGCTGGGTAAAGATCGCCTTGCCGCCCTTGAGTTGCTGCACCAACTGCCAGGTGTAGGCGGCGTGCTGGTAGCTGTAGTTGGACGTGACGCCATGCTTGCCGAGGGTGTCTTGCAGGCCTTCGACCTTCTCCCACGCCAGGCGCAGGCCGGGGCAGACAATCAGGTTTTGCCAACTGACACGCTGGCCGCTGTCGAGGATCAGGGTCTGCTCGTCGGGCAGTACTTCGGTGACGGCGGCCTGCACCCAGGTGACGCCATTGGGCAATACATCCGCCAGCGGGCGGCGGGTCTTTTTCAGGTCATAGGCGCCGCCGCCCACCAACGTCCAGGCGGGCTGGTAGCAGTGGTGGTCGCTCGGTTCGATCAGGATGATGTTCAGGTGCGGGTCGCGCTTGAGCAGGCTGGCCAGCAGGCCAATGCCCGCCGAGCCGCCGCCGATGACTACGATGTCGCCACTGATGGTTGGGCCCCAGTGTTGGTCGGTCATGGTCTATCGCCTTTGTCATACATGCACACAAGGGTCGCTGCCGGATGGCGTCACGCCCAGCTTTTTATGACCGCGCCGCAGTACAGCCCGGACAGGGTCTTCATTACTTGAATCACTTCGTGGCTGGCCAGCCCGTAGAAGATGTATTTACCTTCCCGACGGGTGGCGACCAACCCTTCGTCGCGCAAAATGCCCAACTGTTGTGACAGCGTGGGCTGGCGCACGCCGGTCAGGGCTTCCAGCTCGCCGACATTGCGCTCGCCCTGGGTCAACTGGCACAGGATCAACAAACGGTCCTCATTGGCCAGGGCCTTGAGCAAGGAACAAGCCTTGGACGCCGATGCGCGCAACTGGGCGACTTCGCCCTCACTCAGAGTAGATTCCATTTGCCTCGGGTCCTTTTTGTCACTTAAGCTCAAAACATTATGTGAAAACGTAAACTGATTGTAACTACTTTTTTCTTCATCCGGGACAACCGCCATGCCAGCGCTGATCCAAGCCTTTCTGGACGAGGCATCGTCGACCTACACCTACGTCGTTTATGAAGCCGATGGCGGCCCCTGCGCCATCGTCGATTCAGTGCTCAACTACGACCCGGCCTCGGGGCGCACCGACACGCGGCAGGCCGACAAGGTCATCGCCTTCGTGCGCGAGCACAGCTTGCAGGTGCAATGGTTGCTGGAAACCCACGCCCACGCTGATCACTTATCCGCCGCGCCTTACCTGCGCCGCACCTTGGGCGGCAAGATCGCCATCGGGCAGTCCATCAGCAAAGTACAGGGCGTGTTCAAGAACCTGTTCAACCTGGAGCCGGAATTTCGCGTGGATGGCTCGCAGTTCGATCATCTGTTTGCGCCGGATGAGGTGTTTCACATCGGCACGATCAAGGCCCAGGCCCTGCATGTGCCTGGGCATACCCCGGCGGACATGGCCTACCTGATCGACGACCGGTTGATCCTGGTGGGCGACACGCTGTTCATGCCGGATGTCGGCACGGCGCGCTGTGATTTCCCCGGCGGCGATGCGCGGCAGTTGTATGCGTCGATGCGCAAGTTGCTGGCCTTTGCGTTGGAAACCGAACTGTACGTCTGCCACGACTACCCGCCCGAAGGCCGTGAGGCAAAATGCCGGACCACGGTGGCCGAGCAGCGCGCCGGAAATATCCATGTGCATGACGGCGTGGATGAAGCCACGTTTGTCGAGATGCGCACCACGCGCGACGCAGGGCTGGGGATGCCGACGCTGTTGCTGCCAGCGATCCAGGTGAATGTGCGGGCGGGGAATATGCCGCCGGCGGAGGACAACGGGGTGGTGTACCTGAAGATTCCGGTCAACCGCCTCTAACCCAGGTTGATGCCGTTGGCCGGTAGCGGCAATGCGGTTTTATAGCGCACTTGCTTGAGGGCGAAGCTCGACCGGATGTTCGCCACCCCCGGCACCTTGGTCAAAAAGTCCATCATGAAACGCTCCAGCGACTGGATCGTCGGCACCAGCACCCGGATCAGGTAGTCCGGGTCGCCGGCCATCAGGTAACACTCCATCACCTCAGGCCGGTCGGAGATCGCGCCTTCGAACTGCTGCAATGCCAGTTCATTCTGCTTTTCCAGGCTCACGTGGATGAACACGTTGACGTGCAGCCCCAGCAAATCAGCGTCGAGCAGCGTGACCTGGTCACGGATCAAGCCCAGCTCTTCCATCGCTTTCACCCGGTTGAAACACGGCGTGGGCGACAGGTTCACCGAGCGGGCCAGGTCGGCGTTGGTGATGCGGGCGTTCTCCTGCAGGGCGTTGAGAATGCCGATATCGGTACGGTCCAGTTTGCGCATGAGACAAAATCACCTGTTTATTATGTTTATGCAGTTTTTTTATCCGCAAATGATCCTGAGCGCAATGAAACACAGATAAATATTCTTCTACGCCCCGCCTATGATTGTTGTAGGACAAGATTTCTCCTATCCGGAGGCTGACTGTCAGCTAGCGCGCCCACTACAAGAAATTCACAAGATAGAGCGTAGAAAGCCATGACCCAGCAGTATGAACCGCTGCGCCTGCACGTCCCTGAACCCTCGGGCCGCCCAGGCTGCAAAACCGACTTCACCTACCTGCGCCTGACTGACGCAGGTCTAGTGCGCAAACCCGCCATCGACGTAGAACCCGCCGACACCGCCGACCTGGCCAAGGGCCTGATCCGCGTGCTCGACGACCAGGGCCAGGCCCTCGGCCCGTGGGCCGAAGGCGTCCCGGTCGAGATCCTGCGCAAAGGCATGCGCGCCATGCTCAAGACGCGCATTTTCGACAACCGCATGGTGGTCGCCCAGCGTCAGAAAAAAATGTCGTTCTACATGCAAAGCCTTGGCGAAGAAGCCATCGGCAGCGCCCAGGCCCTGGCCTTGAACATCGACGACATGTGCTTCCCCACCTACCGCCAGCAAAGCATCCTGATGGCCCGCGAAGTGCCGCTGGTGGACCTGATCTGCCAACTGCTGTCCAACGAGCGTGATCCGCTCAAGGGCCGCCAGTTGCCGATCATGTACTCGGTGAAAGACGCCGGTTTCTTTACCATTTCCGGCAACCTCGCCACCCAATTCGTACAGGGCGTGGGCTGGGGCATGGCCTCCGCGATCAAGGGCGATACCAAGATTGCCTCGGCCTGGATCGGCGACGGCGCCACCGCCGAATCCGACTTCCACACCGCCCTCACCTTCGCCCACGTGTACCGGGCGCCAGTGATCCTCAACGTGGTCAACAACCAGTGGGCCATCTCCACCTTCCAGGCGATTGCCGGCGGTGAAGCCACCACCTTCGCCGGACGCGGCGTCGGTTGCGGCATCGCCTCCCTGCGCGTGGACGGCAACGACTTTATCGCGGTGTACGCCGCCTCCGCCTGGGCCGCCGAGCGTGCGCGCCGCAACCTGGGCCCGACGCTGATCGAATGGGTCACTTACCGCGCCGGCCCGCATTCCACTTCGGATGATCCGTCCAAATACCGTCCCGCCGACGACTGGAGCCACTTCCCCCTGGGCGACCCGATTGCCCGCCTCAAGCAGCACCTGATCAAGATTGGCCAGTGGTCCGAAGAGGAACACGCGGCGGTCAGCGCAGAACTTGAAGCAGAAGTGGTCAAGGCCCAGAAAGAAGCCGAACAGTACGGCACCCTGGCCGGTGGCCAGATTCCAAGCGCCGCGACCATGTTCGAAGACGTCTACAAAGAGATGCCGGAGCATTTGAAGCGCCAGCGTCAAGAGTTGGGGGTCTGACATGAACGATCACAACAACAGCATTGAAGTGGAAACCGCCATGACCACCACCACCATGACCATGATCCAGGCCCTGCGCTCGGCCATGGATGTGATGCTCGAACGTGACGACAACGTGGTGGTGTTTGGCCAGGACGTCGGTTATTTCGGCGGCGTGTTCCGTTGCACCGAAGGCTTGCAGACCAAGTACGGCAGCTCGCGCGTGTTCGACGCGCCGATCTCCGAGAGCGGCATTATCGGCGTGGCCGTGGGCATGGGCGCCTACGGCCTGCGTCCGGTGGCCGAGATCCAGTTCGCCGACTACGTCTACCCCGCCACCGACCAGATCATTTCCGAAGCGGCGCGCCTGCGTTACCGCTCGGCCGGCCAGTTCACCGCGCCACTGACCATGCGCATGCCGTGCGGCGGCGGCATCTACGGCGGGCAGACCCACAGCCAGAGTATCGAAGCGGTGTTCACCCAGGTCTGCGGCCTGCGTACGGTCATGCCGTCGAACCCCTATGACGCGAAAGGGCTGCTGATCGCCTCCATCGAAAACGATGACCCGGTGATCTTCCTCGAACCCAAACGCCTGTACAACGGCCCATTCGATGGCCATCACGACCGCCCGGTGACCCCGTGGTCGAAACACCCGCAAGCCCAAGTACCGGACGGTTATTACACCGTGCCGCTGGACGTGGCCGCCATCGTGCGCCCGGGTTCGGCCGTGACGGTGCTGACCTACGGCACCACCGTGTATGTGTCGCAAGTTGCCGCCGAAGAAACCGGCATTGACGCCGAAGTCATCGACCTGCGCAGCCTGTGGCCGCTGGACCTGGAAACCATCGTCAAATCCGTGAAGAAGACTGGCCGTTGCGTGGTGGTGCATGAAGCCACCCGCACCTGCGGTTTTGGTGCCGAGTTGGTGTCGCTGGTGCAAGAACATTGCTTCCACCACCTGGAAGCGCCGATCGAACGCGTCACCGGTTGGGACACCCCCTACCCGCACGCGCAAGAGTGGGCGTATTTCCCAGGGCCGTCCCGAGTGGGCGCGGCGTTGAAACGGGTCATGGAGGTCTGAATGGGCACGCACGTAATCAAGATGCCGGACATTGGCGAAGGCATCGCGGAAGTTGAACTGTCGGTGTGGCATGTGAAGGTCGGCGACATGGTCGTGGAAGACCAGGTGCTGGCGGATGTGATGACCGACAAGGCGATGGTGGATATTCCTTCGCCGGTGCACGGCAAGGTGATTTCCCTCGGCGGTGAGCCGGGCGAAGTCATGGCCGTGGGCAGTATTCTGATCAGCATTGAAGTGGAAGGCGCCGGCAACGCCAAGGAAGCGCCCGCCGTGAAGGAAGCGCCGAAGGCCGCGCCTGTGGTTGAGGCCAAGCCTGCGCCGGCGGCGTTTGAAAGCAAACCGGCACCGGTTATCGCAGCCCAGGCGCCTGTGGCACGTGAAGCCGACGAACGCCCATTGGCCTCCCCTGCTGTGCGCAAGCATGCATTGGACGCCGGGATCCAACTGCGTCTGGTGCAGGGCTCTGGCCCGGCGGGCCGGATTCTGCACGAAGATCTGGAGGCTTACTTGCTCCAGGGTCCGGCGAAAAACTCTACAGCCGCCAACCCCTACGCCGAACGCCACACCGAAGAACAGATCCCGGTGATCGGCATGCGCCGCAAGATCGCCCAGCGCATGCAGGACGCCACCCGGCGCGCCGCGCATTTCAGCTATGTGGAAGAGATCGACGTCACCGCCCTCGACGAGCTGCGCGTGCACCTCAACGAGAAACACGGCGCTACGCGCGGCAAGCTGACCCTGCTGCCGTTCATCGTGCGCGCCATGGTGGTGGCACTGCGTGACTTCCCGCAGATCAACGCGCGCTACGACGACGAAGCCCAGGTCATCACCCGCCTCGGCGCGGTGCATGTGGGCGTCGCCACCCAGAGCGACGTTGGCCTGATGGTGCCGGTGGTGCGTCACGCCGAAGCCCGCAGCCTGTGGGGCAATGCCGAAGAAATCGCGCGCTTGGCCACGGCTGCACGCAATGGCAAGGCCAGCCGCGACGAGCTGTCGGGCTCGACGATCACCCTGACCAGCCTGGGTGCCTTGGGTGGCATCGTCAGCACGCCGGTGCTGAACTTGCCGGAAGTGGCCATCGTTGGCGTCAACCGTATCGTTGAACGGCCGATGGTGATCAAGGGCCAGATCGTGGTGCGCAAGATGATGAACCTCTCCAGCTCCTTCGATCACCGCGTGGTCGATGGCATGGACGCGGCGCAATTCATCCAGGCCATTCGCGGCCTGCTCGAACAACCCGCCAGCCTGTTCCTGGAGTAAGGCATGACGCAGACATTGAATACCACGCTGCTGATCATCGGTGGCGGCCCTGGCGGTTACGTGGCGGCGATCCGTGCTGGCCAGTTGGGCATCCCGACACTTCTGGTGGAAGGCCAGTCACTCGGCGGCACCTGCCTGAATATCGGCTGCATCCCGTCCAAGGCGTTGATCCATGTGGCCGAGCAGTTCCAGCAAACCATCCACCACAGCCAGGGTTCGCAACTGGGCATTGAAGTGGATGTGCCGACCCTGGATATCCGCAAAAGCGTGGAATGGAAAGATGGCATCGTGGATCGCCTGACCACGGGCGTCGCCGCCTTGCTGAAGAAGCACAAGGTGCAAGTGATCCACGGTTGGGCCAAGGTGGTGGACGGCAAAACCGTTGACGTCGGCGACCAGCGCATCCGGTGCGAGCACTTGCTGCTGGCCACCGGTTCGAAAAGCGTCAACCTGCCGATGCTGCCGATTGGCGGGCCGATCATCTCCTCCACCGAAGCCCTTGCACCGAAAAGCGTGCCCAAGCGCCTGATCGTGGTAGGCGGCGGTTATATCGGCCTGGAACTGGGCATCGCCTACCGTAAGCTCGGCGCCGAGGTCAGTGTGGTCGAGGCGCAGGATCGGATCCTGCCGGCCTATGACGCGGAGCTGACGCAGCCGGTGAACGAATCCCTCAAGCAACTGGGCGTGAAGCTGTACCTCAAGCACAGCGTCACCGGTTTTGCCGATGGCAGCCTGCAAGTACGCGACCCGAATGGCGACACCCTGTCGTTGGCAACCGACCAGGTGCTGGTCGCCGTCGGTCGCAAACCCAACACCCAGGGTTGGAACCTTGAAGCGTTGAACCTGGAGATGAACGGCTCGGCGATCAAAATCGACAGCCGCTGCCAGACCAGCATGCGCAACGTGTATGCCATCGGCGACCTGAGTGGCGAGCCAATGCTCGCGCACCGCGCCATGGCCCAGGGCGAAATGGTCGCCGAACTGATCAGCGGCAAGTCCCGCGAATTCAACCCGGCCGCGATCCCGGCGGTGTGCTTCACCGACCCGGAACTGGTGGTGGTCGGCAAGACCCCGGACGAAGCCAAGGCCGCCGGATTGGACTGCATCGTCTCAAGCTTCCCGTTCGCGGCCAATGGCCGGGCGATGACCCTGGAGTCGAAAACCGGCTTCGTACGGGTGGTGGCGCGGCGTGACAACCACCTGATCGTCGGCTGGCAGGCCGTGGGGGTGGGTGTCTCCGAGCTGTCCACCGCCTTTGGCCTGAGTATGGAAATGGGTTCGCGCCTGGAGGACGTGGCGGGCACCATCCACGCTCATCCGACCCTTGGTGAAGCGGTGCAGGAAGCCGCGCTGCGGGCGCTGGGGCATGCGTTGCACCTTTGAAGGGGGTGCTAAGGCACCGGCTAATGAAGTATTGTTGCGCCCATCCAGAAAAAAACCGACTTGACCAACGATAGAGGGTGTCATGGGTAACGAAAGCATCAATTGGGACAAGCTGGGTTTTGACTACATCAAGACCGACAAGCGGTTTCTCCAGGTCTGGAAAAACGGCGAATGGCAAGAAGGCACCCTGACCGACGACAACGTGCTGCACATCAGCGAGGGCTCCACCGCCCTGCACTACGGCCAGCAATGCTTTGAAGGCCTCAAGGCCTACCGCTGCAAGGACGGTTCGATCAACCTGTTCCGCCCGGACCAGAACGCCGCCCGCATGCAACGCAGCTGCGCGCGCCTGCTGATGCCGCATGTGCCGACCGACGTGTTCATCGATGCCTGCAAACAAGTGGTCAAGGCCAACGAACATTTCATCCCGCCGTACGGCAGCGGCGGCGCGCTGTACCTGCGCCCGTTCGTGATCGGCACCGGTGACAACATCGGCGTGCGTACCGCGCCGGAGTTCATCTTCTCCGTGTTCTGCATCCCGGTCGGCGCCTACTTCAAAGGCGGCCTGGTGCCGCACAACTTCCAGATCTCCACCTTCGACCGCGCCGCGCCACAAGGCACCGGTGCCGCCAAGGTCGGTGGCAACTACGCCGCCAGCCTGATGCCAGGTTCCGAAGCGAAGAAAGCCGGTTTTGCCGACGCGATCTACCTGGACCCGATGACCCATTCGAAAATCGAAGAAGTCGGCTCGGCGAACTTCTTCGGGATCACCCACGACAACCAGTTCATCACGCCGAAGTCGCCTTCGGTGCTGCCAGGCATCACCCGCCTGTCGCTGATCGAACTGGCCAAGACCCGCCTGGGCCTGGACGTGGTCGAGGGCGAAGTGTTCATCGACAAACTGGACCAGTTCAAGGAAGCCGGCGCCTGCGGTACGGCTGCGGTGATCTCGCCGATCGGCGGCATCCAGTACAACGGCAAGCTGCACGTATTCCACAGCGAGACCGAAGTCGGCCCGATCACCCAGAAGCTCTACAAAGAGCTGACCGGTGTGCAGACCGGTGACGTTGAAGCGCCGCAAGGCTGGATCGTCAAGGTCTAAGCAACCCGGAAAAACCCGCCAGATGGCGGGTTTTTTATTGTTCCGGGATATTCACCGTGATCTTCTTGCCCATGCTGATCCTCGGCTCCACCCCATACCCCAACGCCTCGTAGAACCCTACCACCGCATCATTGCCGCCAGTGATCTGCAGGTTGATCTTCATACAACCCAAGGCGGTCAATGCCTGTTCCGCATGACGCACCAGTGAAGACCCCAAGCCATGGCGCCGATAGTCGGCGTGCACCGCCACCGAATACAGCCAGCCACGGTGGCCGTCGTAGCCGGCCAGAATCGTTCCGATCACCGTCTTTTTATCCGTGGCCACGAAGAACAACCCATCGTTGACGGCCAGTTTCTTATCGATCGCCAGGGTGGGTACGTTATGGGCAGTGTCATAACCAAAGGCCTGCTGCCATAACCCAACCACTTGCGTCCGATGCTGACGGTCGCGGTAAGGCCCGATGGGATGCCGGGACAGCAGCGCCTTTTCCATCACCAACGTACGTTCATTGCCGTGGTAAACATCACGCACGGTGTTAAACCCCAGCTTGGTGTAGAACGGCTCGGCCGTCAGTGAGGACGGCACGCTCAATACCGTCACCCCAGCCTCACGGGCGCGCAACTCGATCTCGATCATTAGCAGCCGGCCAATGCCTTGCCCTTGCAGCGCCGGGTTGACGAACACCGAGCGCACCACGTTGGCGTCGAGGGCGGCGGTGGCGACGATCACTTGATCTTGAATGGCCACCAGCACCAGGCGGCGCTTGAGCAAGGCCAACACGGCATCCGGCGTGAAGTTACTCGCCACCCGCGCAATTACATCCGCCGGGTAATCCCGCGCATTGCTGCTGTGCAAGGCCGCCAGGATGACCTGGCTGATCCCTTCGGCATCGGCTGCCTGGGCGAGACGAACGGCGGTAGACATGATTCCTCCTGGCTGACGGCGTTTTAACAACCCGCACAATACCAATTTTGACCTGCGCCCGCCCGAACAGCCGATTCGGCTGCCCTACCCCACTCTTCAGCTTTCCCGGCTGAGCCGCCCTTAGGTTTCAGCCGGGATTCATCCGCCATACCGCACAAAATAGCCCCACAGCTCAACCCCATGGATTCGTGCACCCATGCAAACCACCAATACCGTCTTGATGATTCGCCCGGCGCGCTTTGCCTTCAACCCGGATACCGCGATCAACAACCGCTTCCAACGCCAGCCCCTCGACCCGCTCAGCGCACAGCAGAAAGCGCTGGAAGAATTCGACGGCTATGTCGACACCCTGCGCCAACACGGCGTCGAAGTACTGGTGGTGCAAGACACGCCGGCGCCCCACACGCCCGATTCGATCTTCCCCAATAACTGGTGGAGCAGCCACGCCGACGGCAGCCTGGTGCTTTACCCGATGGAAGGCCAGAACCGACGACTGGAGCGCAACAAAGGCGTGCTGCACGTGTTGGAACAACGATTTACAGTCAAGGACACCATCGACCTCAGCCACCTCGAACAACAGAACATCTTCCTCGAAGGCACCGGCAGCATGGTGCTCGACCGCCAGCATCGCATCAGCTACGCCTGCCATTCCGGGCGCACCCACCACGACGCCCTGCGCCAGTTCGCCGAGCGACTCGACTACCAACTCTGCGTGTTCCACGCCGTCGACCGCCATCACGCGCCGATCTACCACAGCAACGTGATGATGAGCGTTGGCCGCGACCTCTCGGTGGTGTGCCTGCAAGCCCTGCCGGACGCCAGCGAACGCCAGGCCCTGGAACGCTCCCTGCGCGACACCGGCAAAGACATCCTCGCCCTCGACTTCGACCAGTTGGAGGCCTTCGCCGGCAACATGCTCGAAGTGCATGACCGCGACGGCCAACCACTGCTGGTGATGTCGGCCAGCGCCTGGGGCGCCCTGCAACCCGCGCAGCGCGTGCATGTGGAACGCCATACGCGCCCGGTGGTGGTGAACATCGACAACATCGAACGCATCGGCGGCGGCAGTGCCCGCTGCATGCTGGCGGAAGTGCACCTGCCCGCCCGCGCCACCGTCCAATAACTCAAGGAGTCTTGCCATGACCCGCTATATCGACGTCAACGACCTCTGCTACTTGGTCTCGCAAAAAGGCCTGCAAACCTGCATCACTGAGATGGCCGAGTACATCCGTGCCGACTACCTGCGCTGGCAGGATTTCGAAAAATGCGCGCGCCTGGCCAACCACTCGCCGGACGGCGTGATCGAGCTGATGCCGGTGTCCGACGCGTCGCTGTACGCGTTCAAATACGTCAACGGCCACCCGAAAAACACCCTGGCCGGCATGCTCACCGTGATGGCCTTCGGCGCTCTGGGCGATGTGGACACCGGTCTGCCGGTGCTGTTGGCGGAAATGACCCTGACCACCGCGATTCGCACCGCCGCCACCTCGGCGTTGGTCGCCCGCTACCTGGCCCGCGACAACAGTCGCAGCATGGCGCTGATCGGCAACGGCTCCCAGAGCGAGTTCCAGGCCCTGGCCTTCCACGCCATGCTCGGCATCAATGAGATCCGCCTGTTCGATATCGACGCCAAGGCCACCGCCAAGCTGGCGGCCAACCTCAAGGCGTTCCCGGCGATCAAGGTGATCCTGGCCGGCAGCGTCGCCGAAGCGGTGAAAGGCGCGGACATCGTCACCACCGTCACCGCCGATAAGGCCTACGCCACCATCCTGACGGACGAGATGATCGAGCCCGGCATGCACCTCAACGCCGTCGGCGGCGACTGCCCCGGCAAGACCGAGCTGGACCGACGTATCGTCGAGCGCGCGCGCGTAATCGTCGAGTACGAGCCGCAAAGCCGCATCGAAGGTGAAATCCAGCACATGCCGGAAGACTCGCCCGTCACCGAACTGTGGCAAGTGATCAACGGCCAACAGCCCGGCCGCGAAAATGCGCGCCAGGTCACTCTGTTCGACTCGGTGGGTTTTGCCATCGAAGACTACTCGGCCCTGCGTTATGTGCTGGACGTGGCCAAGGCCCTGGATGTAGGCAGCGATCTTGAGTTGGTGCCGGACCTGGCCGACCCGAAAGACCTGTTCGCTCGCCTGGCCCAGCAGCCTCGGCTACAGCAGAAAAAGCGCGCCTGAGAACGCTCTGGCCTGCCGCTTTGAGCTGAGAGCGGGCCAGATTCACCCTAGTGAAAAGCCGATTCAGCGGGTGACTCAGCCGATTCCGCTGCATTGTCGGTTTTAACAGCGCAATTCGCGCTTTATGTGAGGGGTAAACGACACAAAAAACGCACCACCTTGGAGCATTCTCTCCCACCAATAAGAACGATTTGTTTCAACTCGATTACTGCCCTGACATCAATTACAAAATATAGGGACTCCACATGACTCCACTGCGATCACTCTTCGCCGCATTGCTGTTGCCACTCTGCGCCACCGCCGCCCACGCCCAGGACTGGAAAGAAATCCGCTTCGGCGTATTCCCCGAATATCCCCCCTTCGAATCCGTCGCCGCCGACGGCAGCCTGCAAGGCTTCGATATCGAACTGGGCAACGCGATCTGCGCCAAGCTGGAAGTGAAATGCACCTGGGTGCACAACGAATTCGACGGCATGATCCCGGCCCTGCGCGCACGCAAGTTCGACGCGATCATGTCCTCCATGGCCGTGACCCCGGCCCGCGAAAAGATCATCGACTTCAGTGACCGCCTGTTCCTCAGCCCGACCTCGGTGATTACGCGCAAAAGCGCCGACTTCGGCGACACCCCGGAATCGCTGAAGGGCAAGCAAGTCGGCGTATTGCAGGGCTCGCTGCAAGAGGCCTATGCCCGTGCGCACCTGGCCAAGCTCGGCGCGCAGATCAAGGCGTACCAGTCCCAGGACCAGAACTACGCCGACCTGCAGAACGGCCGCCTCGACGCGACCCTGACCGACAAGCTCGAAGCCCAGCTCAACTTCCTGTCCAAACCCGAAGGCGCCGACTTCAAGACCGGCCCGGCCTTCAAGGACCCGACCTTGCCCCTGGACATCGCCATGGGCTTGCGCAAGAACGATCAGGCATTGCGCGAGCTGATCAACAAGGGCATCGCTGCTGTGCAGGCGGATGGGACTTATGCCGAGATCCAGAAGAAATACTTCGGCGATCAGGACATCTACCACGAATAGCAGCCTCGTCCTTGTGTGGGAGTTGGCTTGCCTGCGATCGCGGTGGGTCAGCTTGCACAGCTGTGACTGATGTTCCCTATCGCAGGCAAGCCAGCTCCCACAATCAACCTGTGCGCTCCTTCGAGATCTACCCCATGAACGAACTCCTCAACCTGCAAGGCTACGGCCCCATGCTGGCCCAAGGCGCCTGGATGACTCTCAAACTGTCATTCCTCGCCCTGGCCCTGAGCCTCGCCCTGGGCCTGATCGCCGCCGGCGCCAAGCTCTCCCGCGCCAAATGGCTGCGCGTACCGGCCACGCTCTACACCACCTTGATCCGCAGCGTGCCGGACCTGGTGCTGATCCTGCTGATCTTCTACAGCCTGCAACTGTGGCTCAACGACCTGAGCGAAATGTTCGGCTGGGACTACTTTGAAATCGACCCGTTCACCGCCGGGGTGGTCACCCTTGGGTTTATCTACGGAGCGTATTTCACCGAGAACTTCCGGGGCGCGATCCTCAGCGTGCCGGCCGGCCAACTGGAAGCGGCGACCGCCTACGGCCTGAGCCGCTGGCAGCGCTTTCACCTGGTGCTGTTCCCACAACTGATGCGCTTCGCGCTGCCGGGCCTGGGCAATAACTGGCTGGTGCTGCTCAAGTCCACGGCGCTGGTGTCGATCATCGGCCTGTCGGACCTGGTCAAGGCCGCACAAAATGCCGGCAAAACCACCAACGAGCCGTTGTACTTCCTGATCCTCGCCGGCCTGGTGTACTTGGTGATCACCACCCTCTCCAACCGCATCTTCAAACGCCTCGAACGGCGCTACAACCTCGGCATCAAGGGGATGGCGCAATGATCGAACTGTTCCAGCAATACGGCCTGGCCTATCTGTTCAGCGATGGCGCGGGGTTGTCCGGCGTGGCCATGACCCTGTGGCTGTTCATCGTCTCGGTGGTGTTCGGCTTCATCCTGTCGATCCCGTTGGCGCTTGCGCGGGTTTCCGAGCACGTCTGGCTGCGCTGGCCGGTGGAGTTCTACACCTACCTGTTTCGCGGCACACCGCTGTATATCCAGCTGCTGATTTGCTACACCGGGCTGTACAGCCTGGAAGTGGTGCAGGACAACGCCCTGCTCAACCAGTTTTTCCGCAATGCGCTGAACTGCACGCTGCTGGCGTTTGTGCTCAACACCTGCGCCTACACCGTGGAAATCTTCGCCGGGGCGATTCGCAATATTCCCCATGGTGAACTCGAAGCGGCCCGCGCCTATGGCCTGCATGGCTGGCGCTTGAACCTGTTCGTGGTGGTGCCCGCCGCGCTGCGCCGCGCATTGCCGGCCTACAGCAACGAAATGATCCTGATGCTGCACGCCACCTCCCTGGCGTTTACCGCCACCGTGGCCGACATCCTCAAGGTAGCCCGCGACGCCAATGCCGAAACCTTCCTGACGTTCCAGGCCTTCGGCATCGCGGCCCTGCTCTACATGCTGCTGTCCTTTGCACTGGTGGGCCTGTTCCGACTGGCCGAACGTCGCTGGATGCGTTTTCTTGTTCCTACCCGAGGCTAACCCATGAATCAGTCCGCGCAGGCCCTGGCCGCTTATCCCATTGACGAACCCGTTGCCAAACCCGCCACTGCAGCCATCAAGCTGCAAGTCGAAGGCATCCACAAACGCTACGGCGAACACGAAGTGCTCAAGGGGGTTTCCCTGAATGCGCGCCAGGGTGATGTGATCAGCCTGATCGGCGCCAGCGGCTCGGGCAAAAGTACGATGCTGCGCTGCATCAATTTCCTCGAACAGCCGGATGCCGGGGTGATCACCCTGGACGGCATCAGTATCGAAATGCGCCAGGGCCGTGCCGGCACCCGTGCGCCGCATCAAGCTCAATTGCAGAACCTGCGCACACGCCTGGCCATGGTGTTCCAGCACTTCAACCTGTGGAGCCACATGACCGTGCTGGAAAACATCACCATGGCTCCGCGCCGGGTGCTGGGCGTGAGCGCCGCCGAGGCGGAGAAACGCGCGCGCCTGTACTTGGACAAGGTCGGCCTGCCGGGCCGCGTGGCGGATCAGTACCCGGCGTTTCTCTCCGGCGGCCAACAACAGCGCGTGGCGATTGCGCGGGCCTTGGCGATGGAGCCGGAGATTATCCTCTTCGATGAACCGACTTCCGCACTCGACCCAGAACTTGTAGGAGAAGTCCTCAAAGTCATACAGACGTTGGCCGAGGAAGGTCGTACCATGCTGATGGTCACCCACGAAATGGGCTTTGCCCGCCAGGTGTCCAGCCAAGTGCTGTTCTTGCACCAGGGCCGGGTTGAGGAACACGGCGACGCCAGGATCCTCGACCACCCCAACAGCGAACGCTTGCAGCAATTTCTTTCCAACCGTTTGAAGTGAAACCCATGGATACCAAGGCCAACGGACCCCATTCCTCCCCCGCGCTGGACCGCATCGATGAAGCCATCATCGAAGTGCTGCGCCATCAAGGGCGTATCACCTACGAAAAGCTCTCGTCGCTGGTGCACCTCACGCCCAGGCCCTGCCTGGAACGGGTGCGCAAGCTGGAGCGGCGCGGGGTGATCCGTGGGTATGGGGCGATCATTGATGTGCAGATGGTCTCGCCAGGCCTGTCGTTGCTGGTGCTGGTGGCCTTGTCCAACCAGAGCGGGCGCTCGGCGCAAAAAGCCTTCGAAGCCTGCGTCAAGGCTTGCCCGCAGGTGTTCGAATGCCAGTTGATCAGCGGCCCGTTTGACTACAGCTTGCGCATGCGCTGCCGGGACATGGAGCATTACCGGGTGCTGACGGAGACCTGGTTGAACAATGATGAGTTGCACATCGATAAGTTGGTGGCGCATCCGGAGTTGGCGGTGGTGAAAAACACCGCCACCGAACTGGCCTAGCAAGCGCCACTCAGGCCGCCAGCTTGCCGCTGGCGATGGCTGCCGAAGCGGCGACCATCGCCTTTAGCAACACCGCACACCCCGCCGCCAGGTCATCCGGGGCGGCGTTTTCGATTTCGTTGTGGCTGATGCCGCCCTCGCAGGGCACAAAAATCATGCCCGCCGGGCCCAGTTCGGCCACGAAGATCGCGTCATGCCCTGCCCCACTGACGATGTCCATGTTCGACAAGCCCAGGCTATTGGCGGCCTCCCGCACTGCGTCCACACAGCCCTTGTCGAAATACAGCGGCGGAAAATCGGCCGTGGGTTCCATCTCGAAGCTCAAGCCATGCTTGGCACAGGTGTCTTCAATCACCTTGCGCACCTGGGCAATCATCGAGTCCAGGCGCGCCGGCTCCAGATGACGGAAGTCCAGGGTCATGCGCACTTCACCCGGAATCACGTTGCGCGAGCCGGGGTAAGCCTGCAGGCAACCGACGGTGCCGCAGGCATGGGGTTGATGCCCAAGCGCCGCCGCATTCACCGCCGCCACCACCGCCGCGGCGCCCACCAGGGCATCCTTGCGCAGGTGCATCGGCGTCGGCCCTGCATGGGCCTCGACGCCGCGCAGTTTCAGGTCGAACCACTTCTGCCCGAGGGCGCCCAGCACCACGCCGATGGTTTTTTTCTCGTCTTCAAGAATCGGCCCCTGTTCGATGTGCGCCTCGAAATAGGCGCCCACCTTGTGCCCGCTGACCGGCCGCGCACCCGCGTAGCCAATCGCATTCAGCGCATCGCCCACACTGACGCCGTCCGCATCGACCTTGGCCAACGTATCGGCCAGGGTGAACTTCTCGGCGAACACGCCCGAGCCCATCATGCACGGCGGAAAACGCGAGCCCTCTTCGTTGGTCCACACCACCACTTCCAACGGCGCCTCGGTTTCTACATTCAGGTCGTTGAGGGTGCGCAGTACTTCCACACCCGCCAGCACGCCGAAGCAACCGTCGAACTTGCCGCCGGTGGGCTGGGTGTCGATGTGGCTGCCGGTCATCACCGGTGGCAGGTTCGGATTACGCCCCGGACGACGGGCGAAGATGTTGCCGATGCCATCCACGGTCACCGTGCAGCCGGCCTCTTCGCACCACTGCACGAACAGGTCGCGGGCCTTGCGATCCAGGTCGGTGAGGGCCAGGCGACACACACCGCCCTTGGGCGTGGCACCGAGCTTGGCCAGGTCCATCAGCGACTGCCACAGGCGGTCGCGGTTGATTTGCAGGACGTCGAGGGCAGCGTTCATGAGTGATCTCCTCAGGCTGGTTTTTTCTTATGGATTGACGGCAACCGGGCTGGCCCCGCGCTTGGCATTCAGGCCGTAGTACAACAGGCCGCCCAACGCCGAGCCGGTAAACCAGCCGTAGCTGTAGAACCAGCTGAACGCATCGCTGCCCAGGGACAGCAGGGTCAGCACCACCGGCACACCGAACGCGATGAAACCGCTCCAGTTCCATGCCGGGTACACGTCGTCGCGGTACAGGCCGGCCAGGTCGAGTTGTTGTTTGCGGGTGATGAAGTAGTCCACCACCATGATCCCGGCAATGGGCCCCAGCAGGCTTGAATAGCCCAGCAACCAGTTGGAATACACGGTTTCCAGGCTCACGTCGGATACGATCAGGCCGAGCTTTTTCAGCAACTCATGACCCATCAGCGCCAGCCCCACCAGGCCGGTCAGGATCACTGCCGTGGTGCGGTTGATCAGCTTGGGCGCGATGTTCTGGAAGTCATTGGTGGGCGACACAATGTTCGCCGCCGTGTTGGTGGACAAGGTGGCGATGATGATCAGCGCCATCGCAATGGCCACCCACACCGGGCTCTGGATATGCCCGATCAGGGTCACCGGGTCGGAAACGCTGACGCCCACCAGTTTCACCGAGGCGGCGGTCATGATCACGCCGAGGGCGGCGAACAGGAACATGGTCAGCGGCAGGCCGAAGATCTGCCCAAGGATCTGGTCCTTCTGGCTGTTGGCGTAACGGCTGAAGTCCGGGATATTCAGCGATAGGGTCGCCCAGAAACCCACCATCGCGGTGAGGCCGGCCATGAAGTAACCGGTGAGGCTCGCGCCTTCCGGGCGTTTCGGCGGAATCGCCATCAACTCACTGATGGATACATTGGGCATCGCCCACACCAGCAGGCCAATGCCCACCGCCACCAGCAACGGCGCCGACAGGGTCTCCAGCCGCTTGATCGACTCGGCGCCACGCAGCACCACCCACAGGTTCAGGCACCAGAAAATCATGAAGCCGATCACTTCACCGGTGCCGCCAAGGGACTTCCAACCCTCGAAAATCGAGCCGAGGAACAGGTGGATCGCCAGCCCGCCGAACATTGTCTGGATACCAAACCAACCACAGGCCACCAGCGCGCGGATCAGGCATGGCACGTTGGAACCCAGGATGCCGAACGACGAGCGCAGCAGCACCGGAAACGGTATGCCGTACTTGGTGCCAGGGAAGGCGTTGAGGGTCAGCGGGATCAACACCACGATGTTGGCCAGCAAGATCGCCATCAGCGCCTCGCCCACCGACAAGCCGAAATACGCGGTGAGCACCCCGCCCAAGGTGTAGGTGGGTACGCAGATGGACATGCCGACCCACAGCGCGGTGATGTGCCACTTGTTCCAGGTGCGTTCGTGCACCTTGGTCGGTGCCATGTCGTGGTTGTAGCGCGGACTGTCGAGGACGTCGGGGCCGGCGTCGAGTTCGTACAGGCCGTTGCGCTCAATGACTTGCGATCTGTTCTGTTGCATGGCCGCTCCACGGTTTTTTCGAATTATTTTTGCTCACCTGCACGGTGTGTGCCGGTGGCCGGAGTACCTCGTAAACAACATGACATCACGGGCCCGGCCAGCCGCCACTGCACTCAATATCCGTGCCGACAACCGTTACCGCACCCGCACCGCTTATATAACTCGCTGATGTTTATCAGCTTTCCGAGTGAGCCTGCGGTACTTGCCACGTTACTCAGGCTAGATAACGTGGAAGTTGCCCGAACTGTCAGGACTCAATCTGGTGCAACACAATTATTTTTATTTCCCTGCCCCGTCAAGAGGCAAGTCTCAAGCATCTGATTTGCAATAAGAAATGTTGCTCAATTTAAGAACCTGTCAAGTGCGTCAAAATGGTGAGAGCACGCTACATTTTGGTGATTTTCTATTTTTATACTTATAAATCATATAGTTAATCAAGATATAAGCTTATGAAAAATCTTCTTGCCCAATCTAAAAACTCGGGCTAGTTTCTATTCCTGTCACCGATGACAGGAATTAACTGACCCTCGGTAAGCAGCATTACAACACTTAGAACTGGCACAAGCCGGTCAAGCCTGTGAGGAACTCGACATGTCGCTGTTGATCCGTGGCGCCACCGTTATTACCCATGATGAAAGTTACCGCGCCGATGTGTTATGCGCAGGCGGTCTAATCCGGGCTATTGGTACGAATCTGGATATTCCCGCCGGCACTGAAATACTCGATGGCAGCGGCCAATACCTGATGCCCGGCGGCATCGACCCCCATACCCATATGCAACTGCCCTTCATGGGCACGGTGGCCAGTGAAGACTTTTTCAGTGGCACGGCGGCAGGCCTGGCGGGCGGCACCACGTCGATCATCGACTTTGTGATTCCCAACCCGCAGCAATCCCTGTTGGAAGCGTTTCACCAGTGGCGTGGCTGGGCGGAAAAATCCGCCTCGGACTACGGCTTCCACGTGGCGATCACCTGGTGGAGCGAACAGGTGCGTGAGGAAATGGCCGAGCTGGTCAGCCACCACGGCATCAACAGCTTCAAGCATTTCATGGCCTACAAGAACGCGATCATGGCGGCGGACGACACCCTCGTCGCCAGTTTCGAACGCTGCCTGGAACTGGGCGCGGTGCCCACCGTGCACGCGGAAAACGGCGAGTTGGTGTACCACCTGCAACGCAAGCTGATGGCCCAAGGCATCACCGGGCCCGAAGCGCATCCGCTGTCGCGCCCTTCGCAAGTCGAAGGCGAAGCGGCCAGCCGCGCCATTCGCATCGCCGAGACCATCGGCACGCCGCTCTACCTGGTGCATGTGTCCACCCAGGAAGCGTTGGATGAAATCACCTACGCCCGCAGCAAAGGCCAGCCGGTCTACGGCGAAGTCCTGGCCGGCCACCTGTTGCTGGACGACAGCGTCTACCAGCATCCGGACTGGCAAACCGCCGCCGGTTACGTGATGAGCCCGCCGTTCCGTCCACGCGGGCATCAGGAAGCACTGTGGCATGGCCTGCAATCCGGCAACCTGCACACCACCGCCACCGATCACTGCTGCTTCTGCGCCGAGCAGAAAGCCGCCGGCCGTGACGACTTCAGCAAGATCCCCAACGGCACCGCCGGCATCGAAGACCGCATGGCGCTGCTGTGGGATGAAGGGGTTAACACCGGGCGCCTGTCGATGCAGGAATTTGTCGCGCTGACCTCCACCAACACCGCAAAGATCTTCAACCTCTACCCGCGCAAAGGCGCGATCCGCGTGGGCGCCGATGCTGACCTTGTGCTGTGGGATCCCGAGGGTACGCGGACCATTTCCGCCAAGACTCACCATCAGAAAGTCGATTTCAACATCTTCGAAGGCAAGACCGTTCGCGGCGTGCCGAGCCACACCATCAGCCAGGGCAAGCTGGTCTGGGCCGATGGCGACCTGCGCGCCGAGCGCGGTGCCGGACGGTATGTGGAGCGGCCGACGTATCCGCCGGTGTTTGAGCAGTTGAGCAAGCGGGCTGCGCATTCCAAGCCAGTGGCTGTGAAACGCTGATACCGCCTTCGCGGGCAAGCCCGCTCCCACATTTGAACTGCATTCACAAATAGAAATGTGTGAACACTTTCAAATGTGGGAGCTGGCTTGCCTGCGATGAGGCCAGTGCAGACAACAAAAATGCCCGCCAGAGGCAATCCAGAAAAGTGAGGCCAACACGTGATCCAGACCCTGACCCACCTCCCCCATCCCGCTGAGGATGGACCGACGCTCGCCAGCCATTTCACCGACCTGGCGCCACCGCTCAACGCCCGGCAGGCCCAACTGGAAGCCTCGCGCTGCCTGTATTGCTACGACGCGCCGTGCGTGAATGCATGCCCCAGCGAGATCGACATCCCATCGTTCATCCGCAACATCCACACCGAAAACGTGCAAGGCGCCGCGCAAAAAATCCTCTCGGCCAACATCCTTGGCGGCAGTTGCGCCCGGGTCTGCCCCACCGAAATTCTGTGCCAGCAAGCGTGCGTGCGTAACAACGCTGAAGAATGCGCCCCAGTGCTGATCGGCCTGTTGCAACGTTATGCCGTCGACAATGCGCACTTCAGCGAACACCCCTTCCACCGCGCCGCCGCTACCGGCAAGCGCATCGCCGTGGTCGGCGCCGGGCCTGCTGGACTCGCGTGCGCCCACCGCAGCGCCTTGCACGGCCATGACGTGGTGATCTTCGAAGCCCGTGAAAAAGCCGGTGGCCTGAATGAATACGGGATCGCCAAGTACAAGCTGGTGGATGACTTCGCGCAGAAGGAGTTGGATTTCCTCCTGCAGATTGGTGGCATCGAGATTCGCCACGGACAGCGTCTGGGAGACAACCTCACGCTGAGTGAACTGCACCAGCAATTCGACTCAGTGTTCCTCGGCCTCGGCCTGGCCGCCAGCAAACAGCTCGGCCTGCCCTTTGAGGACGCCCCCGGCCTGCTTGCCGCCACCGATTACATCCGCGAACTGCGCCAGGCCGACGACCTGACCCAACTGCCCCTGGCCGATCGCTGCATCGTGCTCGGCGCCGGCAACACCGCCATCGACATGGCCGTGCAGATGGCCCGTCTCGGTGCTCGCGATGTCAACCTTGTGTACCGCCGTGGCTTGGCAGACATGGGCGCCACTCATCACGAACAGGATATCGCCAAGGCCAACCAGGTGCGCCTGCTGACCTGGGCCCAGCCGGAAGCAGTGCTGCTGGACGATCAGGGCCATGTGCGTGGCATGCGCTTCTTGCGCACACGCATGGAAAACGGCCGTTTGCACCCAACCGGCGAAACCTTCGAACTGGCGGCCGATGCGATCTTCAAGGCCATCGGCCAGGGCTTCGATAACACGGCACTGCACGATCCGCTGGCCCAGCAACTGCAGCGTGTCGGTGAGCGGATCTTCGTCGATGAACAGCTGCGCACCAGCATTCCCGGTGTGTACGCGGGTGGCGATTGCGTCAGCCTCGGCCAGGACCTCACCGTGCAGGCGGTGCAACACGGCAAGCTGGCCGCCGAGGCCATGCACGCCCAACTCATGCTGAATGTGGAGGCTGCGTAATGGCCGATCTCTCGATTGTATTTGCCGGCATCAAAGCCCCCAACCCGTTCTGGCTGGCCTCCGCGCCGCCCACCGACAAGGCCTACAACGTGGTGCGCGCCTTCGAAGCCGGCTGGGGCGGCGTGGTGTGGAAAACCCTGGGCGAGGATCCGGCAGCGGTCAACGTGTCGTCACGCTACTCGGCGCATTACGGCGCCAACCGTGAAGTGCTGGGCATCAACAATATCGAGCTGATCACCGACCGCTCGCTGGAGATCAACCTGCGGGAAATCACCCAGGTGAAAAAGGACTGGCCCGACCGCGCGCTGATCGTGTCGCTGATGGTGCCGTGCGTCGAGGAGTCCTGGAAAAACATCCTGCCGCTGGTGGAAGCCACCGGCTGCGACGGTATCGAACTGAACTTCGGTTGCCCCCACGGCATGCCCGAACGCGGCATGGGCGCGGCGGTGGGCCAGGTGCCGGAATATGTGGAACAGGTGACTCGCTGGTGCAAGACGTATTGCTCACTGCCGGTGATCGTCAAGCTCACGCCGAATATCACCGACATCCGCGTGGCGGCGCGGGCGGCGTATCGTGGGGGGGCGGACGCGGTGTCGTTGATCAACACTATCAACTCCATCACCAGCGTGGACCTGGAACGCATGGTCGCGTTGCCGGTGGTGGGCACGCAAAGCACTCATGGCGGTTATTGCGGCTCGGCGGTCAAGCCGATTGCGCTGAACATGGTCGCCGAAATCGCCCGCGACCCGCAGACCCAAGGCTTGCCGATCTGCGGCATTGGCGGCATCGGCAACTGGCGTGACGCGGCGGAGTTTGTCGCCCTGGGCTGCGGCGCAGTGCAGGTGTGCACGGCGGCGATGCTGCATGGGTTTCGGATTGTGGAAGAGATGAAGGACGGGCTGTCGCGGTGGATGGACAGTCAGGGCTACAACAGCCTGCAGGACTTTTCCGGGCGTGCAGTGGGCAACACCACGGACTGGAAGTACCTGGACATCAACTATCAGGTGATTGCGAAGATCGATCAGGAGGCCTGCATTGGCTGCGGGCGTTGCCATATTGCCTGTGAGGACACTTCGCACCAGGCCATCGCCAGTTTGAAACAGCCGGATGGCACGCATAAATACGAGGTGATCGATGACGAGTGCGTCGGCTGCAACCTGTGCCAGATCACCTGCCCGGTGGCGGACTGTATCGAAATGGTGCCGATGGATACCGGCAAGCCGTTCTTGAATTGGACGCAGGATCCGAGGAATCCCTACCGGGAGGCGGTGTAGTCAAACCTGTGGTGAGCGGGCTTGCTTGCCCCGCTCACCACAACAACAACCAGCGTCACCATAAGGCTCAAGGCTCCAACCCAATCCCCCGCAAAATCACGCTTGTCACCGTCTGAATCGCCTTCTCGAACTGCATATCCGACAACGGCTGGTGCTCATTCAGGATCTTCACCTGATGATCAAAGTCGGCATAGTGCTGGGTCGAGGCCCAGATCATGTACAGCAGGCTCGACGGCTCCACCGGCAGGATGCGCTTGTCTTCCACCCACTGGCGAATTTTCGCTTCCTTCATCTTGGCCCAGTCGTACAGGCTTTCATCCAATGCTTCACCGAGGGTCGGCGCGCCATGGATGATTTCATTGGCCCAGACTTTCGAACCATAGGGCCGGGTACGCGAGCGTTGCATCTTGGCGCGGATGTAACTGCTGAGCACCACCCGTGGGTCATCGAAGGTCTCGAAACTCAAGGCGTCCTGCTTCCACACTTCCAGCAGGTCGAACAGCACGGCGCTGTACAGCTCGCTCTTGGTGGTGAAGTAGTAATGCAGGTTGGAGCGCGGCAGTTGCACTTCTTCGGCGATATCCGCCATGGCGGTACTGCCATAGCCTTTCTCGGCGAAGATTTTCTCCGCCGCCAGCAGGATTTTTTCGACGTTGACCCGACGAATTCCGATCTTGTGATTGCCCATAAGGGCTCCCTGACAACAACTTGGCTTAAAGACTACCATCGGCTCTAGATCGCGGCGACAGGCCATAATGAAACTTCTGACGCGAACCTTTCCCCTGGAAATGGGATTGGTTAGGATCGCGGTCCCCATGAAGGATCATTGCAATGACTATTCGTCCTCGCGTGGCCACCGACGACCCCGTGCTGGGCGCACTCTGGGAGCGTTCGGTGCGGGCCACCCATGATTTCCTCCCCGAGGATGACATTCAACGCCTGCTGCCCCTGGTGCGCGATGCCTACCTGCCCATGCCCGCGCTGGAGGTGTGGGTGTATGAAGACCAGAACGGCATCGCCGGTTTTATCGGCACCGGCGGGCACAACGTGGAAATGCTGTTCATCGAGCCCGACCGCCGCGGCCAAAGCATTGGCCGCCAGTTGCTGGACCACGTCCGCGCCCGTCACGACACCCTCACGGTGGACGTGAACGAACAAAACCCCCAGGCCGTTGGGTTCTACCTGCATTATGGTTTTATCCAGGTCGCGCGCTCGCCGCTGGATGGCGAAGGCAAGCCCTTTCCCTTGCTGCACATGGCTCTACCGACTCCCTGACCTCGAAGGTATTGAACAATGTTGATCAAGAAAAGCCTCACCACCATCGCCCTGCTCGCCTCCCTGCTGGGCGCCTCCGCTGCATTTGCCCACGCGCACCTCAAGAGCGCTGAACCGGCAGCCGACAGCAGCGTCGCCGCGCCCAAGGACCTGCGCCTGACCTTCAGCGAAGGCGTCGAGGCCACCTTCACCAAGGTGTCCCTAAGCAAGGACGGCACCGAAGTGGCGATCAAGGGGCTGGAAACACCGGATGCCGACAAGAAAGTCCTGGTCGTCACCCCGGCCGCCCCCTTGGCCGCCGGCAACTATAAAGTGGTGTGGAACGCGGTCTCGGTCGATACCCACAAGAGCAACGGTGAATACAGCTTCAAGGTCGGCCAATAACCCATGGCAACGCTGCTGGTGCTGTGCCGTTTCCTGCATTTCATCGTCGTGCTGCTGATGTTCGGGGCCTGTGCATTCAGGCCCTGGCTGTTGGGCGCTGAAGCGCAACCGGCGCTGGACCGGCAACTTGAGCGCATCACCCGTGGGTTGGCCTGGCTGGGATTGTTCTCTGGCGTGGCCTGGCTGCTGCTGATTACCGCCAGCATGGCGGGCAGTTGGGACGCGGCGCTGCAACCGGCCACCGTGCAGTTGGTGTTGGGCAAGACCTTCTTTGGCCAGGTGTGGGTGTGGCACCTGTTGCTGAACCTCTTGCTGGTAATCGTGCTGGCCAAACCCTGGCGGGCATTACGCTTGCCGGTCATCGCGCTGCTGCTGGCAACCTTGGCGCCGGTCGGGCATGGCGCCATGCTCAATGGGCTCAGCGGCCAATTGCTGATCCTCAATCAAGTGGTGCACCTGGTGTGCGTCGGTGCCTGGCTCGGCGGCTTGCTGTTGCTGGTGTTGATCCTCAGGCAATCGCCAGCCCTGGCGCTGGAGCCGATCCTGCGGCGGTTCAGCGGTGTGGGGTATGGCCTGGTCGCCGGTTTGCTGGTGACTGGTTTGATCAATGTGCGTGTACTGACCGGGCAACTATGGCCCACGCCGCTGTTCAACGGGTTCGCGCTGATTCTGTTGGTTAAAGTATTTCTGGTGCTGGGCATGCTGGCGTTGGCGCTGCTGAACCGCCTGCGCATCGAGCACTGCGAACAACGCCTGGGCAGTTTGAAATCCAGTGTGATGCTGGAGTGGCTGCTGGGTGTTGCAGCGGTGGCCGCCGTTTCCCTTCTTGGCACCTTGCCTCCCATGGTGATGGCGGCCTGAGTAACTTCCCGCCTCCGCCCGAGCAAGTCATCGTATAACTTCTGCTTGACAGCTCTTGAAAACCTCGCAAATATCCCACTCAATGTTGTACGACAACGTATAACAAATAATAAAAACAACAAAAGAAAGGGAGCTTCACTGTGAGTTCACTCGCCCGCAATTCCTCCGTTCGTCTGGGTTTTATCGGTCTCGGCAGCCTGGCCTTCACCCTGCCACTCGCCGCTTCGGCCGAAGGCTTCATCGACGATGCCAAGGCCACGCTCAACCTGCGCAACGCCTATTTCAACCGCAACTTCACCAACCCGACCAACCCCCAGGGCAAGGCCGAAGAGTGGACGCAGAACTTCATTCTCGACGCCAAGTCCGGCTACACCACCGGCACGGTGGGTTTCGGCATTGATGTGCTGGGCCTGTATTCGCAAAAGTTGGATGGCGGTAAAGGCACCGGCGGTACGCAGTTGCTGCCGATCCACAGCGACGGCCGTCCGGCGGACAACTTCGGACGCCTGGGCGTGGCACTGAAAACCAAATTATCCAAGACTGAATTGAAGGTCGGTGAATGGATGCCGGTGCTGCCGATCCTGCGCTCCGACGACGGCCGCTCGCTGCCCCAGACGTTCCGTGGCGGCCAGGTCACGTCCAATGAAATCGCCGGCCTGACGCTCTACGGCGGGCAGTTTCGCGGTAACAGCCCGCGTAATGACGCGAGCATGGAAGACATGTTCATGAACGGCAAAGCCGCCTTCACCTCCGACCGCTTCAACTTCGGCGGCGGCGAATACAGCTTCAACGACAAACGTACCCAAGTCGGCGTGTGGTACGCCGAACTCACCGACATCTACCAGCAGCAATATTTCAACCTGACCCACAGCCAGCCCGTGGGCGACTGGACCCTGGGCGCCAACCTCGGCTTCTTCACCGGTAAGGAAGACGGCAGCGCCCTGGCCGGCGACCTCGACAACAAGACCGCCTTCGCCCTGCTCTCGGCCAAATACAACGGCAACACCTTCTATGTGGGTTTGCAGAAACTCACCGGCGACAGCGTGTGGATGCGCGTCAACGGCACCAGCGGCGGCACCCTGGCCAACGACAGCTACAACGCCAGCTACGATAACGCCAAGGAAAAGTCCTGGCAGGTGCGCCATGACTTCAACTTTGTGGTGCTCGGCATTCCAGGGCTGACCATGATGAACCGCTATATCAGCGGCAGTAACGTGCACACCGGGGCGATCACCGATGGCAAGGAATGGGGCCGCGAGTCGGAGCTGGCTTACACGGTGCAGAGCGGTGCGCTGAAGGATCTGAATGTGCGCTGGCGCAATTCGACCATGCGTCGGGATTTCAGCAACAACGAGTTTGATGAAAATCGCTTATTCATCAGTTACCCAATCTCACTGTTGTAACCAGCTCCCACAATTGTATTTTGGCATCAGCAAGAACGTTGACAACCTAGGGAATCCCTAACGATACTTCGGCAAAGTCATACGACAACCTACAACAACAATGGAACCCTCATGACCACCACCACAACCACGCCCGTTCCATTCAATCGCCTGCTGCTCACTGGCGCGGCTGGCGGCCTGGGTAAAGTCTTGCGAGAACGCCTGCGCCCTTATGCCCAGGTACTGCGGCTGTCGGACATCGCCAATATGGCCCCGGCCGCCGACCCGTGCGAAGAAGTGCAACCCTGCGACCTCGCCGACAAACAGGCCGTGCACCACTTGGTAGAAGGCGTCGACGCCATTCTGCACTTCGGCGGCGTCTCGGTGGAGCGCTCGTTCGAAGAAGTGCTCGGCGCAAACATCAGCGGCATTTTCCATATCTATGAAGCCGCGCGCCGCCACGGTGTGAAGCGCGTGATTTTCGCCAGTTCCAACCACGTGATCGGCTTCTACAAGCAAGGTGAAACCCTCGACGCCCACTCCCCTCGCCGCCCGGACAGCTACTACGGACTGTCCAAATCCTACGGCGAAGACATGGCCAGTTTCTACTTTGATCGCTACGGCATCGAGACCGTCAGCATCCGTATCGGCTCGTCGTTCCCGGAACCGCAGAACCGCCGCATGATGCACACCTGGCTGAGCTTCGACGACCTGACTCAGTTGCTCGAGCGCGCGCTGTACACCCCCAACGTCGGCCACACCGTGGTCTATGGCATGTCGGATAACCTCGACACCTGGTGGGACAACCGCTACGCCGCCCACCTGGGCTTTGCGCCCAAGGACAACTCCGAAGTGTTCCGCGCCCAGGTCGAAACCCAGCCACCCGTGGCCGCCGATGACCCGGCCAAGGTCTATCAGGGCGGGGCATTCTGCGCTGCCGGCCCTTTCGGGGACTGACCATGACCGCTGAATTGATCGTCGATGCCCGCAATGCCGTAGGCGAATGCCCGGTGTGGGTGCCCGAGGAAAACGCCTTGTACTGGGTGGATATCCCCAAGGGCGGCCTGCAACGCTGGAGCGCCGCCAGCGGCCACGTGGCTGCGTGGACCGCTCCGCAGATGCTTGCCTGCATCGCCCGCACCGAGGCGGGCAACTGGGTCGCCGGCATGGAAACCGGGTTCTTCCAGCTTACCCCGCACAACGACGGCAGCCTGGACACCACGCCGCTGGCGGCTGTTGAGCACCCCCGCCAGGACATGCGCCTGAACGACGGCCGCTGTGATCGCCAGGGCCGTTTCTGGGCCGGCAGCATGGTGCTGGACATGGGCTTGAACGCGGCAGAAGGCACCCTGTATCGCTACGCATCCGGTGCGCCGCCCCATGCTCAGCTGGACGGTTTCATCACCTTGAACGGCCTGGCGTTCAGCCCCGATGGCCGCACGATGTATGCCTCCGATTCCCATCCGCTGGTGCAGCAAATCTGGGCCTTCGACTACGACATCGACACCGGCACGCCGTCCAACCGCCGCGTGTTCGTGGACATGCACAAGCACCTCGGCCGCCCCGACGGCGCCGCCGTGGATGCCGATGGCTGCTACTGGATCTGTGCCAACGACGCCGGGTTGATCCATCGCTTCACCCCGGACGGTCGCCTCGACCGTTCCCTCACGGTACCGGTGAAAAAACCCACCATGTGCGCCTTTGGCGGCAGTCGCCTGGACACCCTGTTCGTCACCTCAATCCGCGATGACCAGAGTCAACAGTCACTGTCCGGCGGCGTGTTCGCCCTCAACCCCGGCGTTGTCGGATTGCCGGAGCCCACCTTTACCCTCTAGCTGCATCGCTGTGCCTTGAATACAACAATAACAAGACAGGAATGAAACCCCATGGACTTCAAACGCACCTTGCTCGCCGCTGCATTCGTCACCCTCAGCAGCGCCGCCCACGCGCTGGAAATCAAATTCGCCGACATCCACCCCGCCGGCTACCCCACCGTTGTGGCCGAAGAGAACATGGGCAAGGCCCTGACCAAAGAAAGCAACGGCGAGCTGACCTTCAAGTACTTCCCCGGCGGTGTCCTCGGCTCAGAGAAAGAAGTGGTCGAACAGGCGCAAGTCGGTGCCATCCAGATGACCCGCGTCAGCCTGGGGATCGTCGGCCCGGTGGTGCCGGACGTGAACGTGTTCAACCTGCCGTTCGTGTTCCGCGACCAGGCGCATATGCGCAAAGTCATTGACGGCGAGATCGGCGACGAGATCCTCGCCAAGATCACCAATTCCGAATTCGGCCTGGTCGCCCTGGCCTGGATGGATGGCGGTACGCGCAACCTCTACACCAAGAAGCCGGTACGCAAGATCGAAGACCTCAAGGGCATGAAAATCCGCGTACAAGGCAACCCCTTGTTCATCGAAGCCTTCAATGAAATGGGGGCCAACGGCATCGCCATGGACACCGGAGAGATCTTTAGTGCCCTCCAGACCGGCGTCATCGACGGCGCGGAAAACAACCCGCCAACCCTGTTGGAACACAACCATTTCCAGAACGCCAAGTACTACACCCTCACCGAACACCTGATTTTGCCCGAGCCCATCGTGATGTCGAAAATCACCTGGAACAAACTCACCCCCGCGCAACAAGACATGGTGAAAAAAGCCGCCAAGGCCGCCCAGGCTGACGAGCGCGTGTTATGGGACGCCAAGTCCGCCAGCAGTGAAACCAAACTCAAGGCCGCAGGCGTCGAGTTCATCACTGTCGACAAAAAACCCTTCTATGACGCCACCGCGCCGGTTCGCGCCAAGTACGGTGCGGCCTACGCCGACATCATCCAGCGTATCGACGCCGTTCAGTAACGCCCTCCTTCCCTAGCAAGGCCCGGCGCGGTCGGCATCGACGCGCCCGGTTACGGTGAACGCCATGAAGAATTTAATGCTGCGCATCAACGACCGTATCTACATGACCTGCATCTGGGTCGCCGGCCTCTCGGTACTGGGGGTCGCGCTGATCATCCCCTGGGGCATCTTCGCCCGCTATGTCCTCGGCACCGGTTCGAGTTGGCCGGAGCCCACCGCCATTCTGCTGATGCTGGTGTTCACCTTTATCGGCGCGGCCGCCAGTTACCGCGCTGGCGCGCATATGTCGGTGGCCATGGTCACCGACCGCCTGCCGCCCCGCCAACGCCAGATCATCGGTGTCGTCTCGCAGTTGCTGATGGGCACCATCTGCCTGTTCATGACGATCTGGGGCACCAAGCTGTGCCTGTCCACCTGGAACCAGTTCATGAGTGCCATCCCCACCCTGCGCGTCGGTATCACTTATATGCCGATCCCGATTGGCGGGCTGCTGACCCTGATTTTTGTGCTGGAAAAACTCTTGCTCGGTGACCAGAGCAACCGTCGGGTCGTGCGCTTCGACCTGGTTGAAGAAAGCGAAGGGGCTGCCTGATATGGACGCATTGATTCTGTTGGGCAGCTTTATCGCCTTGATCCTGATCGGCATGCCTGTGGCGTACGCCCTGGGGTTGTCGGCACTGATCGGCGCGTGGTGGATCGACATCCCGTTCCAGGCCCTGATGATCCAGGTGGCCGGTGGGGTGAACAAGTTTTCGCTGATGGCTATTCCGTTCTTTGTGCTGGCCGGCGCGATCATGGCCGAAGGCGGCATGTCACGGCGGCTGGTGGCGTTTGCCGGGGTGCTGGTGGGTTTCGTGCGCGGCGGCCTGTCGTTGGTGAATATCATGGCCTCGACGTTTTTCGGCGCAATCTCCGGTTCGTCGGTGGCGGACACGGCCTCGGTCGGCTCGGTGCTCATCCCGGAAATGGAACGCCGTGGCTACCCGCGTGAGTTCGCCACGGCGGTGACCGTCAGTGGTTCGGTGCAGGCACTGCTGACCCCGCCCAGCCATAACTCGGTGCTCTACTCCCTGGCGGCCGGTGGTACGGTGTCGATTGCCTCGCTGTTCATGGCCGGCGTGGTACCGGGCTTGTTGATGAGCGCGTGCCTGATGGTGTTGTGCCTGATCTTCGCGAAAAAGCGCAATTACCCCAAGGGTGAAGTCATCCCACTCAAGCAGGCGCTGAAAATCTGCGCCGATGCGCTCTGGGGCCTGATGGCCATGGTGATCATCCTGGGCGGCATCCTCTCGGGGATTTTCACCGCCACCGAATCCGCCGCGATTGCCGTGTTGTGGGCGTTCTTCGTGACCATGTTCATCTACCGCGACTACAAATGGAGCGAGCTGCCCAAGCTGATGCATCGCACGGTGCGCACCATTTCCATCGTGATGATCCTGATCGCCTTCGCTGCCAGCTTCGGCTACATCATGACCCTGATGCAGATCCCGGCGAAGATCACCACGATGTTCCTGACCCTGTCGGACAACCGCTATGTGATCCTGATGTGCATCAACGCCATGCTGCTGTTGCTCGGCACGGTGATGGACATGGCGCCGCTGATCTTGATCCTCACGCCGATCCTGCTGCCGGTGGTACTGGGTATCGGCGTCGACCCGGTGCACTTCGGCATGATCATGCTGGTCAACCTCGGGATCGGCCTGATCACGCCGCCCGTGGGTGCGGTGCTGTTCGTGGGGGCGGCGGTGGGCAAGGTCAGCATCGAGAAAACCGTAAAGGCGCTGCTGCCGTTCTATGGCGTGCTGTTCCTGGTACTGATGGCCGTGACCTACATTCCGGCGCTGTCGTTGTGGCTGCCAAGCGTGGTGCTCTGATGCTGATTGAACTGCAAGACAACCTGACCCAACTCACCCTCGCGCCAGCCACGGGAGGCAGCATTGTCAACTGGACGGTGCGCGCAACCGGCCAGCCGTTGTTGCGGCCCAGCGATGCCCACGCGATCAGCACCGGGTTGCCAGGCAAGCTGGGCTGCTATCCCTTGGCGCCCTGGTCCAACCGGATTGCCGAAGGGGGTTTCGACAACCCCGACGGTTGGCTGGCGCTGGCGCCCAATAGCTTGACCGACCCGCTGCCGATTCACGGCTCTGCCTGGCAACAGGCGTGGCAGGTGGTCAGCCAAGCGACGGATGAAGTGGTCCTGGAAATGGCGTGCGACACACCGTTCGCCTATCGCGCCGAGCAGCGGTTTCGCCTGGAAAACGGTGAGCTGAGCATCACGTTGCGGGTGACCCACCTGGCGGACAGACCCGCGTGGCACGGGCTGGGATTGCATCCCTATCTGCCGCGCACAGCGGGTACACGGTTGCAGGCCAAGGCGTCGCAGGTATGGATGAGCGACGCCTCCAAGCTGCCAACGGAGCTGGCGCCGGTGCCCACCGCTTGGGATTTCCAGCAGTTGAAAAGCCTGCCTGAAGGCCTGGTCGACAACGGTTTTTGCGACTGGGACGGCCATTGCCTGATCGAGCAGCCAGAGCTGGGCCACACGCTGGAATGCCAGGCCACGGGGAGTGATTACTTCCTGCTGTACTGCCCGCCGGGGCTAGGGTTCTTTTGTATCGAGCCGGTGAGTCATCCGGTGAATGCCCATCATCTGCCAGGGCGGCCTGGGCTGAAGCTGTTGGAGCAAGGCCAGTCAGTAGAGCTGGCCTTTACCCTCAACTATCAGCCCCTCTCAGGGCGGGCTGTTCTTTAATCGCCCCGCCGTATCAATACTGACCACCACCGACAACCCAGGCCGCAACCGCTCGCTCTCAGCCTGGTCCGGGTCCACCATGATCCGCACCGGCACGCGCTGGGCGATCTTGACGAAATTGCCGGTGGCATTGTCCGCCTGCAACAGGCTGAACTCCGAGCCGGTGGCCGGGGAAATATGCTGCACCGTGCCATGGAATTTGCGGTGGTTCAGTGCATCCACCGTGAAGGTCACCGGCTGACCGACCTGCACGTTGTCCATCTGGGTTTCCTTCATGTTGGCGATGACCCACAACTGCGGCGGCACCAGCGCCATCAACTGCGCGCCGGAGTTGACGTAGGCCCCGAGCCGCACGCCAATCTGCCCGAGCTGACCATCGCGGGGCGCCGTGATGCGGGTGTTGGACAGGTCGATACGCGCCAACTCCACCGCCGCCTCGGCACTGGCCACGGCCGCTTCCAGGGAGCCACGGTTGACGATCACCGTCTGCAGGTCTTGGCGGGCGATTTCCAGGCTGGCCTGGGCTTGCGCCACCGCGGCAACCGTCTGCGCGTTGGCCGCGCGGGTCACGTCCAGCTCGCGCTTGGACACCGAGCCGTCGCTGATCAGCTCTTCATTGCGGCGCAAATCGGCGGTGCTCTTGCGTGCCTGCGCCTGGCTGTCCACCAAGGCGGCCTGACGCAGCTTGATGGTTGCTTCGGCGCTGTTGCGCTGTTGCACCACATTCGCCAACGACGCCTTCTGCACCGCCAGTTGGGCCAATGCCTGGTCCAGGCGCTGCTTGTAGATGCGATCGTCGAGGCGCACCAGCAGGTCGCCGGCCTTCACGTGCTGGAAGTCCTGCACCGGCACTTCGAACACATAACCGCCGAGCTGCGGCCCGATGATCGTGACCTGCCCGCGCACCAGCGCGTTCTCGGTGGTTTCCACCGCGCTGCTGAACGGCGGCAATTGCCAGGCGTACAGCACAATCAGCACGCCGACGATAGCAATCGCGGCAAAGCCCAGGGACGAGATGATCCGCACCCGCAACGGGCGCAGCTCGGTGGGCACCGCGCCGGGTGGCGTGCTGCCTTCCGGGGTGGACGCGATGGCGGTAGTGGTGGTGGTTGAAGGTTCGGTCATGAAGGTGCGCCGCTGGGTTGAACGGGAGTGGCTGCTGCTCGGGTGGTGCTCATCAGCCACAGACTGCGGATAAAGATCCAGATCATGGTGAGTATCGCGATGATCGCGATCAACATGAAGACATCGTTGTAGGCCATCACGTTCGCCTCACGGGTCGCCGCCGTGGCCAGGCTGCGAATGCCCATCAGGTTGCGCAGCTCGGGGTCGGCGACAATGCCGCCGTAGGCCGAGCCGCCGCTCTGCACCCGCGCGGCCACACGCGGGTCGAGCAGGGTCAGGTGTTCGACGATCATGCTGGAGTGGTATTTCTCGCGCACGATCTGGAACGTGCCCAGCAACGCCGCGCCAATCAGGCCGCCGAGGTTCTGGCAAATCCCGAACATCACCGAAAAACTCACCAAGTTACGAGGGTTGGCCAGCACGTTCTTGGTGCCCAACACCATGGTTGGGCCGAGGAAGAACGTGCCGCCGAAGCCTAGCAGGAACTGGCTGATGTACAGGTTCTGTGGGCGGGTGAGGTTGCTGGAAAAACTGTCCATCACCGAGCCGGTGGCCATCAGCGCCAGGGAAATCACCAACGGCATCAACAGGTGCGCCGGGTTGATGGTCAACGCACTGACCACCAGCCCGGCAATCGCCCCGGCGAGCATCACCACGTACAGGGTGTGCATCTGCTGGTAGCTCATGTTCAACATCTGCATGAACCCCACCGCGCCGGTGGACTGCTCCGACAGCACCATGCGAATCAGGATCACCGCCAACGCCAGGCGAATCATCACGCCACTGCCCAGCCAACGGGTCATCAACATCGGGTTGGCGCGGTTATGCTCGATGGCCAGGCCGGCCATGATCAGCACCAGGGAACAGGCCGAGGCAATCCCGATCCAGGGCGCTTCCAGCCACCAGTCGATGCGGCCCAGGGACAACACCGCGCAGAGCAAGGCGACGCCGGTGGCGAGGATGGCGAAGGTGAGGAAGTCGAGTTTTTCAAAGGTTTTGAAGCGGTCGCCAGGCGGAAGTTTGAGCAGGAACACGCAACCCAGGCAGATCAACGCCATGCCCAGCTCGAACAGGTACAGGCCGCGCCACTCGGCGATTTGCAGCAAGTCTTCGGAAAACAGGCGTGCCAAGGGTAAAGCCAGTTGCGCGGTGCCCAAGCCCAGTACCAGCGCCTTCAAGCGCCACTTGGCCGGGAACGCCTGGATCATGTAGTACAAGCCCAGCGAACTCAGCGCCGCGCCGACCATGCCATGGGCTGCGCGCACGGCGATGGCTGAGCTGAGGTCGTTGACGAACAAGTGGCCGAAGGTGACCAGCGCGTACAGCACCAGGAACACTTCGGTGAAGGCGCGCAGGCCGAACTGTTGGCGGAACTTCACCAGCAGCAGGTTCATGCAGACGTTGGTCATGACATAGGCGGCGGGCAGCCAGGCCATTTCGGCGGTGGTCGCGCCGAGGGCGCCTTGCAGGTATTGCAGGTTGGCGATGACCAACGCATTACCCAGGCCCCCGGTGATTGCCACCAGCACGCCGACCATTGCGAACAGCCAACGCTTGTGCGTGGGGTGCAGCGGGGTAGACGGTGAACCTGGGAGGCTTGGGCGCTCGTGGGGTTCCCAGGTGTGGGGGGTGTATTTGTTCATTCCGTGACCTAGATGAGCCGACCCGGGGGAGCCGGTGAAAGCATACTCAGAGAGTAGTAAACCTGAGGGGAGTTCATCTTGTCATGTGGGGGGTGTACATATCCGTTGCTGCGGTCACGGCCGCTTATGGTTCCGCTCTTACAGCGGCTCACTTTTGGAAAGGCCGGAATGCCGGCCCAGCCAAAAGTAAGCAAAAGGCCTTCGCCCCAACACTCGGTACCTCGCCTAGGCTCGGTATGCCCGTAATCCGACAGCGATTTGGGGGGCCGCCTAAGATCAAAATCAAAAACAAAGCCAGAGCCAGAGCCGATTGATATCTACCTGATGTAGGAGATCAAAACTGTGGGAGCGGGCTTGCTCGCGAAAGCGGTGGAT
>NZ_AOHM01000111.1:0-553 GCF_000510895.2 Pseudomonas sp. FH1 | reverse complement strand
AGGGTATTCACCATACCCGTCGGGGTGTCGTGCATGCCCTGTTTCATTCCTTACGGAGAAACAAACATGAACGACCTATCACACACCGCATGCCCACCTTTGACCATCAGTTTGACCGAATTCATCGACGAGTTCGGTGATGAGTTGCTGGATTCACTCAACCGCTCTAACCCACCGGTTTACGCTGGCAACATCAACGAAATCCGGCAACGGATCATGAACACGCTCAAACGCCAACCGTTCCCGGCGCAAGCCGAGGTTGTCCAGGCCGTAACCGCACTGCTGCTGGACCACAACGAGCAGGCCGCTGTCATCAACGCCGAAATGGGCACAGGTAAAACCATGATGGCCATTGCTGTTGCGGCCGTGATGCACGGCGCTGGCTACCGCCGCACCCTGGTCGTATCACCTCCTCACCTGGTCTATAAATGGCGGCGAGAGATTCTTGAAACCATCCCAGATGCTCGGGTTTGGGTGCTCAACGGCCCCGATACCCTAGTCAAACTGCTCAAGCTGCGTGATCAACTGGGAGATCCCTACGATGGTCGGCAAG
>NZ_AOHM01000110.1:0-1192 GCF_000510895.2 Pseudomonas sp. FH1 | reverse complement strand
GGAAGGTCTGAAGTAAGCAGCCGTTTTTAACGGCCTCGCTGTCTGAGGTTCAAAAAACACCGACTTAATCGAAAATCAGACCTTTCCTCCTGTCAGTTCACTGTTTTTTGCGGAATAGCACCTTTTCAGGGCTCATTGTCCACATCACAGGCGCACCTCGCCTGCATTCAACAGTCGTTTTCGCATCATCCACAGGTTCGATAAGGCAAACAGTGTGGTCTGCTGCGCGGTGTTTTTCACCAAGCCTCGGAAGCGGACTTTCGTATAACCAAACTGGCGCTTGATCACCCTGAATGGATGCTCAACCTTGGCCCGGACTTGAGCTTTCGCGTATTCGATTTTGCGGCGCATGCGACCGATCAGGCTCTTTTTTGCATGCTTCTTATAGCTGCTGGGGCGCGCTGCGATCGACCAGATCATCTGGCGATGTTGATGCTCCGCACGCTTCTCCACGCCGGTGTAACCGGCATCGCCAGAGACGTAAGTTTCCTCGCCATGCAGCAACTGATCGACCTGAGTCACGTCCGCCACATTCGCCGCCGTGCCCACCACGCTATGTACCAGACCGGATTCAACATCGACACCGATGTGCGATTTCATCCCGAAATAGTACTGATTTCCTTTCTTTGTCTGGTGCATTTCGGGGTCGCGTTTACCGTCCTTGTTCTTGGTCGAACTGGGCGCATGAATGATCGTCGCATCGACCACAGTTCCCTGACGCAGCAGCAAACCTCGGTCGCCCAAATAGCCGTTGATGACCTGCAAAATCCCACCGGCCAGCTCATGTTTTTCCAACAGCCGGCGGAAGTTGAGGATCGTGGTTTCATCCGGAATCCGATCCAAATGCAGCCCGGCAAACTGGCGCAGAATCGTGGTTTCGTAGAGGGACTCTTCCATCGCCGGATCGCTGTAGCCGAACCAGTTTTGCATCAGATGAACCCGCAGCATGGCCATCAACGGATACGCCGGACGACCGCCTTCACCCTTCGGATAATGCGGCTCGATCAACGCAATCAGGCCTTTCCAGGGCACGACCTGATCCATCTCAATCAGGAAACGCTCACGGCGGGTCTGCTTACGTTTGCCTGCGTACTCGGCATCAGCGAAAGACATTTGCTTCATCGGGGCTCAACCGTTCAGTTCGTGGGACAGCCGTATCTCACCAGATTTGGAAGTCTTTTTCAGAGTTTCC
>NZ_AOHM01000109.1:0-3071 GCF_000510895.2 Pseudomonas sp. FH1 | reverse complement strand
CCGCTCGCCACAACAAGCCCGCTCGCCAAAAAAGTGCGAATGCTCCGAAAGAGTGCGTCAGCCCAGCACGCGAATGGGCGCTCCCTTGGCCCACGCTTGAATGTCTTCGATCATCTGGCCGTAGAACTGTTGGTAATTCTGTTCGCTCACATACCCCACGTGCGGCGTCGCCAGTACGTTCGGCAGGCGGCGGAACGGGTGATCCGCCGGCAACGGTTCCTCGGCGTACACATCCAGCGCGGCTCCCGCCAGGCGTCCGTTTTCCAATGCCTGTACCAGCGCCGACTCATCCACAATCGGGCCACGTGCGGTGTTGACCAAGTGCGCGCTGGGTTTCATCCACCCCAGTGCCTCGGCGTCCACCAGCCCACGGCTGCGGTCGCTAAGCACCAGATGAACGGTAAGAATATCCGCCTGTTCAAACAACGCCTGCTTGCTGACCCAGGTCACGCCCGATTCCGCCGCGCGTTCCGGCGTGAGGTTTTCACTCCAGGCAATCACCCGCATGCCGAACACCTGGGCAAACTGCGCGACTTTCTGGCCAATGCTGCCCAGGCCGAGAATACCCAGGGTCTTGCCATGCAGATCGCCGCCCAGGCCAATCTGCCAGTGGCCGGCGCGCAAGGAATTGGCCTCGGCCAGCAGATTGCGGGTGGACGCCATGATTAGAGCCCAGGTCAATTCCGGTGCGGCGTGTTTATAGCTGTCAGTGCCGCAGACCGTAATGCCCAGCGCCTTCGCCGCAGGAATGTCGATGGCCGCGTTGCGCATGCCGCCCGTTACCAGCAGCTTGAGCTTTGGCAAACCTTGCAGCAGAGCCTTGTCGAAAGTGGAGCGTTCGCGCATCACGCAAATCACCTCGAAGCCCCGCAGACGTTCGATCATGGTGGCGGTGTCCGCCGGGTAATCGTGCAGGAAATGCACCTGGCCCACGGCCTCAAGCACTGACCAATCCACCACGCCACTGGCCACGTTCTGCCAATCATCAATGACTGCGATCTGTACCGACATTCACGAGTGCCTCGAAAAAGGTTGAATTAAAGGGCGTTTAAACCCTGCAACAGCGCTTGATGAAACTGGGCCGGTTCCTCCATCTGCGGTGCATGCCCCAGACCCGGGAACTCCACCAGGGTTGCATGGGGAATCAACTTGGCCACTTGCTTGCCCAGCACGGCGTAGTCGCCGAGCTTGGCCTTGACTGCCGGCGGCGCAATGTCCTTTCCGATGGCGGTGTTATCGGACGTGCCGATCAGCAGCAGCGTGGGCATTTGCAGGTTCTTGAACTCGTAGTACACCGGCTGGGTGAAGATCATGTCGTAAATCAACGCCGAGTTCCATGCGACCAGGGTATGCCCTGGGCCGTTGCTCAGGCCGGCGTACATGTCTACCCAACGCTCGTACTCGGGTTTCCAGCGCCCGACGTAATAGGTGTTGAGCTGGTATTTGCGAATGCCGTCGGCGCTGACGTTCAGCTCACGGGCATACCATTGGTCGACGGTGAGCGAGGGCACGCCCAGTGCCTTCCAGTCTTCCAGGCCAATCGGGTTGACCATTGCCAGCTGTTCGGTCTGCTCGGGGTACATCAGCGCGTAACGCGTGGCGAGCATGCCGCCGGTTGAGTGGCCGATAACCGTGGCCTTTTGAATGCCGAGTTTTTCCAGCAGTTGATGGGTGTTGGTCGCCAACTGCTGGAAACTGTATTGATAATGATCGGGCTTGCTGGAGCTGCAAAAACCAATCTGGTCCGGCGCGATCACCCGGTAACCGGCATCGCTCAACGCCTTGATCGAACCTTCCCAGGTGGCACCGCAGAAGTTCTTGCCGTGCATCAACACCACGCTGCGGCCGTTGGCCTGTCCTTTGGCGGGCACGTCCATATACCCCATCTGCAGGGATTTGCCCTGGGATTGGAATTCGAAATGCTTGAGTGGGTAGGGGTATTCAAAGCCTTGCAGCTCGGGACCGTAGCTGGCGGCAAAGGCGGGTGCGGTGCTGACGGCGAGCAGGCCGGTGATGCAAAAAGCGCGGATCAGGGGCATTGGCAAGGCTCCGAGAAGGGTGCTCGGATGCTGTTGCGGGACGATTAACTGGGGATTAACACCCAGTGCAAGGTCACGGCAGCGAGTACCCCATAACGGACGCTTTTGGCTAAAGTCACCAACAGCAGGAATCGCCACAACGGCTCACGCATCACCCCGGCCACCAAGGTCAGCGGGTCACCGATGATCGGCATCCAACTGAGCAACAACGTCCAATGGCCCCAGCGCTGGTAATGGTGACGAGCCTTGTCCAACTGCTTGTCACTGACAGGAAACCAGCGCCGCCCCTTGAAATGCTCGACCCAGCGTCCGAGCCACCAATTGACCACCGAGCCCAGCACATTGCCCAGCGTGGCAACGCCCAGCAGCAACCAGAGGCTGTAATGCCCGCTGAGCAGCAGGCCCACCAGCACGGCTTCGGATTGAAGTGGCAGCAGTGTTGCGGCGCCAAACGCCGCGAAAAATAGCCCCAGGTAGCCGGCGATCATTGCGCCGGGTATTCAGCCACCACCACATCTTTGCCTGCACGGGTCAGGCCGATGACTTGATAGGCCTCGCTGCGGCCTTCGACTTCCATGCCCGGTGAGCCCATGGGCATGCCCGGCGCGGCCAAGCCCAACAGGTCATCGCGTTTACGCAAGGCCAGCACTTGCTCGGCGGGCACGTGGCCTTCGACGAACTTGCCGTCGATCACGGCGGTGTGGCATGAACCCAGGCGCGGCGCCACGCCCAGGCGTTGTTTGACGGCGCTCATGTCGGCTTCGACGTGGTCATTGACCTTGAAACCATTGCTTTCCAGGTGGCTGATCCACTTTTTGCAACAACCGCAGTTGGCGTCGCGGTGCACGTCGATGGGAATCAGGTCGGCAGCCTGGGCCAGGGTGGTAGTGAACAGGGCTGACAGCAGGGCCAGGCGCAATGAGGTTTTCATAGGAACTCGCGTGTAGGAGAGGGCCGTTGGGATGGCGGCGATCATGACGCCGTCATCGCAGGCAAGCCAGCTTGTGTCTTCAAGATCTCTTAAACTCAGAA
>NZ_AOHM01000108.1:0-1920 GCF_000510895.2 Pseudomonas sp. FH1 | reverse complement strand
TCGCGGTAGGGACGGCAGTTACCTGCCGCCCCCCGCACAGATCCGTACGTGCGGAACTACCGCATACGGCTCCTGCCTTGGGTACGTGACGCGAAGCGATCCTCAGGGTAAGGATGTGCATTTCTAGGTCTAGGTATGTAGAGGTCGGCAAGGCGTCCGTAGCGTGACCATTGAAGCCGATTACGCTGGCTGCGTCGCTTGAGGGCTTGCCGCCATAGACGGCATACCGCCAACCGAAAACCACCCAGACGTATCAGATTCCCCGGCACCGCGTGGTAATTGAAGTACCCGCTGACCACCCGGGTAAGCCACTGACCCACGACTCGAACAGGCTCATGCCGTCGGCGTTTCAGCTCATCCCGAATAGCCAGCAGCGTTGTACGCATTCGCTTCTTGACCGTCAGTCGCAGTATTTGAAACCCACCGCTTCTGTTGGCACTGCAGCAGTGCGTGAATCCCAGGAAATCAAACGTCTCCGGTTTATCTAAGCCTCGCTTCCTACGATTTCTCGCAGCAAAACGACCAAACTCAATCAGCCGTGTCTTCGAAGCGTTGAGCGATAAACCGAACCTGGCCAACCGTTCCTGCAACTGCACCAGAAATTGCTGAGCCTGCCATTGCGTCCTGAAACCCACCACGCTGTCGTCCGCGTAGCGCACAACAATCACATCGCCACGGGCATGCCGCTGGCGCCACTGCCTTGCCCATAGATCCAGCACGTAGTGAAGATAGATATTCGCCAGCAACGGCGATATCACTGCGCCTTGGGGCGTCCCCTTGGTCGCAGCCACCCTACGGCCATCCTCTATTACTCCCGCCTGAAGCCATTTGCAGATGAGTCCGAGCATGCGTCGGTCTGCAATCCGGTGTCCCAGAAACATCAGCATCCATTCATGGTCGATCTCATCAAAGAACGACGTGATATCCGCATCCAATATCCAGTTCACCTTCTGGCCTTTGAGCGCGACCGTTAATGCATCCAGCGCATCGTGCTGACTACGTCCCGGCCGAAACCCATACGAGAATCCTAGAAAGTCTTCTTCATAGATCGCATTCAGAACAGTAACAACCGCCTGCTGTACGATCTTGTCCTCCAGAGAGGCAATACCCAGCGGACGCTGTCTGCCGTCGGCTTTGGGGATATAGACTCGCCGCGACGGCGTTGCCCGATAGGCTCCACTGTGAAGCCTTCCGTGCAAATCGTTCACCCGCTGGAGAAGACCTTCCTCATATTCTCGCCACGACATGCCGTCCACGCCCACCGCTGCATCGCGGCGCAGGGCATAGAAGCTCTGCGCCAATAACTGCGGTGTGATGTGGTGAAGCAATGCCGTGAACTGCATGCCCTTGTTCCTTCGGGCTGCTTCACGTACACCGTCAAATCCCATCGACGCGCAGCTGATCCGGCTCAGTGTCCGGGGCGCGGGAGGCCTGTTGGTGTTTCCCTTGGCTACGTCCCTTTCCTCCACTATCTCCGCAGGGCCAGGCCCTTTGTTCGATGGCTTCTCAGGTACTACGGACGTATCCGACTTCTCAGCGACGTGAACAGCAGGGTTACGGCTTTTGGCCTTTCCTGCTCCGCCCGGTGCTTGCGCACTGGGCACCGCTGAGATCTCCCAGTTTCTGTGCGGAGGACTTCCCGACGTGCACAGGGTCTCCGACCGCGCGGGATCAGAGCATGACTGGCGTATAACGCCATGCTCCGTGTTGCCTTCTGCTTCGCTTAACAGCATCGGCATCCCGAATTCCTGATTACGCGGCTCAATGGCTGGCCCATCGGTTTCCCCTGTCAACGCTTCACCCTGCACCTCACGGTGCAACATGCATGACTCGGGGTCTGGTTGATTCGCCATTTCTTACCAGTATCGAACTTTCATCGACTATCCTCCGCCAGCTTTAACTGGCGCTCTAAGCGTCCGG
>NZ_AOHM01000107.1:0-10915 GCF_000510895.2 Pseudomonas sp. FH1 | reverse complement strand
CAGGCGGCTATTTCACCAAATCTGAAAGTCTTTTTCAGAGTTTCCCTATCAACGACACAGCATCCAGAATGGCCGTCGTGTGTTGATACCAAGGTTCGCTATCGAGCCAATCAATATGGGCAGGCTCCCTGGCTTCTTTGTAGACACGGTATAAACCGTTTGCACACTGCCCAAAACTGGCAACAAATGCAGCTCTCCCAATCACGGCCAGTGCACCACTCAGGCCTGCGGTGAACGGCGAAAGCGCGGACCCGCCAGCGATCACCAACCAACTCAATAATGCAGTCCCACAGGCCACTCCCATTCCGATCGATTCAAACACTACCTCCGACTCTCTTGGCTCGTACTCCAACCTGCGCACAAAATCCAACCTCGCCAACGAGCCAGGCATCTCCCGCAAAACCACCCGTTTGGGGAACACGCTGCAAATCGGCTGAAACTCACGCAACGTCACGGGCCACAGCTGTGAATCGAGATACACCACCCCTGCCCCGACAATGGCCGGATCGGCGTCGATAGCCGCAAACAACCGGCGCAGATCAATACTGTTTTCCACTCGCTCACGCGTTGTGAGGTGGGCATTAGGGAAACCGTCCTTCAAGACACTGCTAGCCATTCCTTTACTCCTGAACGCACAAGAGCGCAGAGCGTAAAGAATCAATATCCGGCAAGAATGTCGGAAATATTCCTTTTTGCAGCCAGGCACTTCCCGTTCTCACCTTGGCGTCTTGAGGTCAATCGTCGAAATGGGAAAAGTACGCCCCGCGCCACTCTCGGCTGATGACAAGACAAGGAACGAACATGGCAACCGATATGTTTTTGAAACTGGGAGACATCAAGGGCGAGTCCAGGGACCAGGCCCATCGCGATGAAATCGATATTTCCCGCTGGGGCTGGAGGATGACTCAATCGGGCTCGATGCACAGTGGCACGGGCGGTGGTGCCGGCAAGGTTGATATGGCCAACATCGCGATTGAAAAGTCGCTGGATAAATCCTCGCCCAACCTCATCATGGCGTGCGCAACCGGCAAGCATTACCCCGAGGCTCGAATCGTGGTGCGCAAGGCTGGGGGCGATAGCAGCGTGGAGTACCTGGTGATCATCCTGAAGGAAGTGATGGTCGCCTCCTACGACAGCCGCGCGGCGACAACCAGTGACGTGCTGACCGAGGAAATCAGCCTTAACTTCGCCAGGGTGGAAATCAGCTACCAGCCACAGAAAGCCGATGGCGGCAAAGATGGCGGGCCGATTCGGTTCGGCTGGAACATCCGCGAAAACATCAAAATCTGATCGTCGGCTCAAACCGGAATGATAGGCAGCGCACGCTTGTGCGCTGTCTTGCCGTACGCGCCCTCGACAATCGCCCTCACCCGCTCACTCACCGGCTCGCCCATCAGGTACGCGTCGATCTCTGCGTAAGTGCAGCCGTAGGCCTGTTCATCCAGCTTGCCCGGCACAAGCTCTTCCAGGTCCGCAGTCGGGTGTTTGTGCACCAGGTTGTTCGGGGCGCCAAGGGCCGTGGCGAGCAAGCGCACCTGGGTTTTGGTCAGGCCCGACAACGGCGCCAAGTCACAGGCGCCGTCGCCGAACTTGGTGAAAAAGCCCATCAGCGCTTCAGCGCCGTGGTCGGTGCCGACCACCAGGCCGTTGTGCAGGTTGGCCACGGCGTACTGGGCGATCATCCGCGTGCGCGCCTTGACGTTGCCCTTGATGAAATCGACATGGGCGGCGCTGGCTTCGGTGGCGGTCAGGCTGGCCATGAGGCCGTCGACGCTGGCGGCGATGTTGAGGGTGTCGATCTGGTCCGGGGTGATGAAGTCCAGGGAGGCCTGGGCGTCGCGTTCGTCGGCCTGGGTTTTGTAGGGCAGTCGCATGGCGATGAAGCGTGCAGCGTAGCCTTCGCCGCGCAGTTGCTCCACGGCCAACTGGCACAGACGGCCGGCGGTGAGTGAGTCAACACCCCCGCTGATGCCCAGTACCAACGCCTTGCCGCCGGAGCCGCGCACGGTGGTCTTGATGAAGTCGATGCGCCGCTGGATTTCTTTGGCTTCGCCGCCTTTGACCAGTTGCCGATTGATGTTCAGTTCCTGTGCGATACGTGCTTGCATGTCACACCTCCACGCTGCCGACATTGAACACTTGTGCTGCGTACTGCAAAAACGAGGCGTCTTCGCAGACGTTCTTGATCGGATCATCCGAGAATTTCACCACCGGTTCGCCGTGCACCCGCACCAGTTTCATCACGATGCTCAGCGGCTCGACGCCCTCCCCATCGCAGGCCAGGCTGGTGCCCATGCCGAAGCCGAACTTGGCCTTGCCGCGCACGTGCCGCAGGATCGGCAGGCATTTTTCGAAATTCAGGCCGTCGGAGAACATCAGGTCCTTGGTCATCGGGTCGATGCCCAGTTGCTGGTAGCGGTCCAGGACTTTGTCGGCCCAAGCGATGGGGTCGCCGGAGTCCTGGCGCAGGCCGTCATACAGCTTGGCGAAGTAAAGGTCGAAGTCCTTGAGGAAAAAATCGGTGCTGATGCAGTCAGTCAGGGCGATGCCGAGACGGCCACGGTATTCGCGCACCCAGTTTTCCAGGGCGGCGTTCTGGCTTTCGCGCAGGCGGCCCAGTTGCTGGTGCACCATCAGCCATTGGTGCGCCATGGTGCCGATCAGCGGCAGGTCGAATTCGTAGGCCAGGTGCGCATTGCTGGTGCCGACGAACTGTCCGGGAAAGTCGCGGCGCATGATGTCGACCACTTCGCGCTGGGCCTTGAACGACAGGCGGCGCCGGGTGGAAAAGTCAGACACTCGCAGGTCGGCGAGTTCTTCGCGGCTGAGATTTTTCTGTAGCCAGTCGAACTTCTGGTAGAGCTTGCGGGTGACGTCTTCCAAGGTCACGTCGGGGTATTTGTCGCGGTTGCGCAGCTCGCTGACCAGCGCCAGGACCGGTTGTTCGAACATGATGCAGTGCAGCATAGGACCGACCACGCGGATGTTCAGTTGGCCGTCGACTTCGCTGACGTGGATATAGCGCAGGTTGAAGCGGAACAAGCCGAGGAAGCGCTCGTAGTCCGGGGTGAGGTATTCGCGAAAGCGGGGGTTGAACAGAAAGCGCAGCTCACCTTCGCGCATACGCAGGCTGGCGAGTTGCTCCAACTCGGCACGGATTTCAGGAATCAGATGACCGAGCTTTTCCTTGGACCGCACAATGAAGTTGTACTCCACATCGACATTGGGGTACTGGTGCAACACGGCCTGCATCATGGTGAAGGTGTAGTAGTCGGTGTCGAGCAAACCCCGGATAACGGGCGTTTCGTAGTCGTAGGCACTTTCCATGGTGTGTCTCCTTAACGCGCGGCCATCGCGGCCAGTTCTTCGCGGGTGCTGCTGATGACAGCACCGGCCTTGAGCAACTCATTGACCGCCTGTACGCCGCCCTCCTGCGTAATGGCCCGGCACGCCGGCAAGTGCAAAACCACTTCCAGGCCAGCCTTGAGCAATTGCAACGCGGTGGTCTTGACGCAGTAGTCCAGCGCCAGGCCGCCGACGATTACGCGGCTCACGCCCTGGGCCTTCAAGTACTCGATCACGCCGGTAGACAGCTTGTCGTGCAGGTCGTGATAGCAGGCGCCGTAGGGGTGCAGGTCGGGTTCCACGCCTTTCCAGATGAAGTAGTCGTAGTCATAAGGCGTGGGCAATTCGTCCAGCAAGGTGAAGCCCTCGGTGCCCGGCACGCAATGGCTCACCCAGGTCACATCGGCGTGGGCCAGGCCGGTGGGTTGCAGCATCTCGCTGTGCTGCGACACCACCCAGGGCGCGTGCGGGGTGTGGGCGTCCTTGCTGCCGACGCGATGGCCGGCCAGGCTCGCCATGTAGTTGAGCTCGGCCCCGATCTGGTCGCCACCGGCCACAGGCAACTCACTGGGGCACAGCGGCGTGAAGCTCTTCTGGGCGTCGACGTCGAATGAAGCAATGGCGGATATCGAGAGGGTCATGATGGTTCTCCTGTGGCCTGGAAACAAAAGTACACGTCATGTACTTTCATTGCAAGAAACATTTGGTTATCTATCCTGGAGCAAGTACATGACATATCTGCTCGATTGGTTAGACTGTGCGTCATCGCTGTCTAGAAGGACGTCCACATGCCCCTGAGCCCCTACCTCCACACCGTCGACCTGTGCGTAGTGTTTTATTGCCGCGCCTCAGGGGAGCTGAAATTGCTGCTGAACAAACGCGACGCCGAGCCCTTCACCGGGCATTGGGCGCTGCCGGGCGTGGTGGTGAATGGCGGCGTGCAAGATCTGAGCCTCAAGGATGCGGTGGAGCGCTTGCGGGCGAGTGACAAGGTGGGCCTGGCGCTGGCGTGGAGCGAGCAAGTGGGCACGGTGGGGGATGCGTTTCGTGATCCGCGCTGTTGGTCGTCGTCCACTTACTACCTGGCGATCGTGGCGGATGAGGTAGAGCTGGGTGAGCATCAGGCCTGGTTTTCACTGGCGGGGGTCGCGGATGGCAGCATCAAGCTGCCGTTCGATCACAACAGCATCGTGGCCTCCGTGCAGGAGCGCTTGTTCTCCAAGTCGCTGTACAGCAGCTTGCCGCTGATGTTCCTGGGCAATGAGTTCAGCGCGCCGGAAGCGACCATGATCTTTTCCCTGGTGCTGGGGCGGCCGGTGTTGAAGACCAGTATTCGCCAGCGCTTGCTGAAGCTGACTGAGGCGGGGTTTCTGCGCGAGACCGGGCGCAAGAAGAATGGTGAAGGCGGCAGGCCCCAGGCGACGGTGACGGTTCTCAAACCTGGAGAAATCTACTTCTTCGACCGCTGTTTTGCCGAGTAACGCGTTTTAAAGAACACCGAAAATCACCTGTGGGAGCGGGCTTGCTCGCGAATGCGGTGTGTCAGCCGCCGTACCTGGGACTGATACACCGCATTCGCGAGCAAGCCCGCTCCCACATTCTGGATTGATGTACGGCTCTAGTTCATCCAGTTACCGCCGTCGACGTTGTAGGTCTGGGCCACCACATAGTCTGCGTCCTTCGAGGCCAGGAAAACCGCCATGCCGGTCAAATCGTCCGCCGTGCCCATCCGCCCAAACGGCACCTCATCCCCTACCCGCTTTTTCTTCTCGCCCGGTGCCAATCCTTCATGCTTGGCAAACAACGTATCCACACCATCCCAATGCTCGCCATCCACCACGCCCGGAGCAATGGCATTGACGTTGATCCCCTGCTTGATCAGGTTCAACCCCGCCGATTGCGTCAGGCTGATCACCGCCGCCTTGGTCGCGCAGTAGATCGCCACCAACGGCTCGCCACGGCGTCCGGCCTGGCTGGCCATATTGATGATCTTGCCGCCATGGCCCTGGCTGATCATCTGCCGCGCGGCGGCCTGCAAGGTGAACAGCGTGCCGGCGACGTTGATCGAGAACAGCCGTTCGTAGCTGTCGCGCGTGATGTCGACAATGGGTGCCAAGTCGAACAATGCAGCGTTGTTGATGAGAATATCCAGTTTGCCGGCGCGGCCGACCACTGTGGCAATCGCGCTGTCGATGGACGCCTGGTCGGTAACATCCATGGCGACGGCATAGGCCTGTGGGCCCAGCTCAGCAGCGGTGGCCTGGGCCTGTTGCAGGTTGATGTCGGCGATGGCCACCGTGGCGCCTTCGGCGATGTAGGCCTGGGCAAAGGCGCGGCCGATGCCACGCGCCGAACCGGTGATCAGTGCGCTCTTGCCTTCGAGTCGTTTCATGAAAAAGTCCTGTTGAAGTTATTTCGGGTAGCCGGCGCGTTTCATTTCGCGCTCGGTGGTGGACTGGGCTTCCAGCAAGGCCTGGTCAACCGACATGCCACCGGTCAGCGCCGCAGAGAACAGCTTGCCGACCGAGGTGCCGATGGCCTGGAACTCGGGAATGGTCACGTACTGAATGCCCACGTAAGGCACCGGCTTGGCCGAAGGGTGCGCGGGGTCGGCGTGCTTCATCATTTCCAGGGTTACCTGGGCAAACGGTGCGGCCTTCAAGTACGCCTCGCTGTAGGTGGATTGTCGGGTGCCCGGCGGTACGTTGGTGATGCCTTCTTTATCAGCGACCAACTGGATGTACTCCTTGGAAGTCGCCCAACTGATGAAGGCCTTGGCAGCGTCCTTGTGCTTGGACGTGGCCGGAATTGCCAGGGACCAGGCATACAGCCACGAAGAACCTTTATCGGTGACTTCGGTAGGCGCGGCAGCGAAACCGACGCTGTCGGCGACCTTGCTCTGGCTCTTGTCGGTGGTGAAGGAGCCGGCGACGCTGGCATCCACCCAGATCGCGCACTTGCCGCTGTTGAACAGCGCCAGGGTTTCGTTGAAACCATTGCTGGACACGCCCGGCGGGCCGTATTGCTTGAGGGTGTTGACGTAGAAGTTGGCGGCCGCCGTCCACTCGGGACTGGTCAGCTCGGGTTTCCACTGCTCGTCGAACCAGCGCGCGCCAAAGGCATTGGCCATGGTGCTCAGCAAGGCGATGTTCTCGCCCCAGCCGGCCTTGCCGCGCAGGCACATGCCATATTGGCCCTTGTCCTTGGCGGTGAGCTTGGCGGCGAACTCGCCGAGTTGGGTCCAGGTAGGATGCGCGGGCATGCTCAACCCGGCCTGCTTGAACAAGTCGGTGCGGTAGTAGGTGACGGTGCTTTCGCCGTAGAACGGCAAGGCGTACAGGGTGTTGTTGACCGACAGGCCCTGGCGCACCGAGGGGAAGATATCGTCGGCGTCATAATCGGCCGGCAGCGGGGTCAAGGGTTCCAGCCAGTGCTTGGCGCCCCAGAGTGGGGTTTCGTAGGTGCCGATGGTCAGCACGTCGAACTGCCCGCCCTGGGTAGCGATGTCAGTGGTGAGGCGCTGGCGCAGCACGTTTTCTTCCAGCACCACCCAGTTGAGCTTGATGTCCGGATGCTGCGCTTCGAACACCTTGGACAGGCGCTGCATGCGGATCATGTCGCTGTTGTTGACCGTGGCGATGGTCACGGTGTCGGCGGCGTGGCTGGGCATGGCCAGCGCCAGGCCGGAAAGCAGGAACAACGCTTGCGGGAGCTTGGACATAGCGGTTTCTACCTGTTGTTTTTGTTGTTGAGGGCCGATTACAGCAGCTTGGCCAAGCCCCCACAAACGCCTGGAGGATGGGCGACTGGTACTTTTTTAACCGGAGCGTGAAAGTTAAAAAAGTATCAGTACCTGGCGAAACCAGGAGTAGCGCGCCCATGACTGAGGCGCGTATTTTGAAGCGATTCCAAGCATCATAAGAATCCCACCATGCCCATCAGCCGCGCCAAGCTGTTCGAGCACCGCCCCGCCGAACTCGAAGTGATCCTGCCCGAGCCGGACCATTGCTTCCGCTGGTTCGAACATGACTACCCCTACGACCTGGCGCGCTGGAACCACCATCCCGAATTTGAAATCCACCTGATCCGCCAAGGCAGCGGCAAACTGGTAGCGGGCGACTACATCGGTGCGTTCAGTGCCGGGCATGTGGCCCTGATCGGCCCCGACCTGCCCCACGACTGGATCGGTGAACTCGCCCCCGGCGAATACCTGAGCGGTCGCGACGTGGTGTTGCAATTCGATGGCGCCGCCCTCCTCGCCCTGCGCAAGACCCTGCCGGAACTCGGTGACCTGCAACCGCTGTTCGAGCATGCCCGGCGCGGACTGGAATTCACCGGCGACGCCGCGTTGCAGGCTGCGCGCTTGATGGAAGCCATCGGCAGCGCCCACGGCCTGCAACGCCTGATCCTGTTCCTGCAATTGCTCGACACCCTGAAGAACGCCCCGACGCAACAGGTCAAGGCACTCGCCAGCCCGTGTTATGCGCCGACGTTGGATGCACGCAGCGCCGAACGCATCAACAAGGCGTTCGACTATCTGATGCGCGAGCTGACCGGCGATGTGCGTCTGTCGGTGATTGCGCAACAACTGGAGATGAGCGAGCCGGGCTTCTCACGCTTCTTCAAGCGCAACACCGGCCACGGCTTTATCGACCTGATGCGCAAGTTCCGTGTGCAACGCGCCTGCCGACTGCTATTGCAAAGCGACATGTCGGTGGCGGACATCTGCTTTGAAGTGGGCTACGCCAATCTGTCGAATTTCAATCGACACTTCCGTATCGAAATGCACCAGACGCCAAGCGACTATCGACGTGAAACCGCGATGCACCTGTTCCAGCACATTGAAAAAATGACACCCAGTCAATTCTGACCAAAAGGTCGACTAAATCCCGCTTTTTTCAATTTGATCAAACGATTGAGCAAACTTGGTACAGCATGTGCAAACGTTTGCGGTACGAACTTGCCAGCCAAGTTCACCCTTACCCGAAGAATCGGGTTCAAACCGCGTACGAATAGGGATTTTCAATGCACCCCACCTCAAGGCGTCCTGCCTCCTTTGGTGTTTCCTTGCTACTGGCCGCCGTTACGGGAGTACTCAGCACCCCCATTTTGGCGCAGGAAAAACCCGTGGATGACTCAGCACAGGGCGAAACCCTCAGCCCTGAAGCCAGCCCGGCGAAAAAAGGCGTGTACCTGTCGGACTGGTTCAACCAGGACCTGACATTGATCGGCAGCAAAGACATCAGCTTCGGCCCCAAGCCACAGGATGATGTCTACCTGGAATACGAGTACTTCGGCCGTAAGGGGCCTTTTGAGCTGTACGGCTACATCGACGTGCCGAAGATCCTCACCATCGGTAACAGTAATGACAAAGGCGTGTGGGACCATGGCTCCCCGGTGTTCATGGAGCACGAGCCGCGTATCTCCATCGACTACCTGGCGGGCCGTAGCCTGGCCATCGGGCCGTTCAAGGAGTGGTACGTGGCGTTCGACTGGATCTACGACCATGGCAGCCGCAAGGAAAACCGCGCCAACACCCTGTACAGCGGCCTCGGCACCGACATCGACACCCATTCGCGGGTGAACCTGTCGGCCAACTTCTACGGGCGTTACCAGTGGGAAAACTACGGCGCCAGCAATGAATACTCATGGGACGGCTACCGTGCGCAGATGAAGTACATCGTGCCCATCGGCAAATTCGATAACGGTGCTTCGCTGACCTACATCGGCTTCACCAACTACGATTTCGGCTCCGACCTGCACAAGGACAACCCGGCGCGCACCGCCAACTCGCTGGTCGCGACCAATGTGCTGCTGTACTCGTTCACCCACCTGCGTTTCACCCTGGTCGGCCGTTACTTCCATAACGGCGGCAACTGGGAAGACGGCAGTGAGTTGAATTTCGGCGAAGGCAACTTCCGCGCCCGTTCCGATGGCTGGGGTTACTACGCCGGCGTGGGCTACCAATTCTGATCAAGGAGCTTTAGATGAACGCGTTTACACGTCTATCAATGGCGGTCGGCCTGGCGCTGCTGCCCCACGTGGTGCTGGCCGATACCGCACCGATCAAACCCAAGGTGATGCTGATCACCATGTTCGCCCCTGAGGCGCAAACCTGGATCGATCGCCTGGAACTCAAGCAGGAAGTCCGCGTGCCAGGGCTGTCCGCTGAATACCCGGTGATCCGCTGCAACACCCAGGACGTGTGCCTGTTGGTCACCGGCATGGGCCAGACCAACGCCGCCGCGTCCACGCTGGCCTTGGCCTTGTCGCCCAAATTCGACCTGCGCCAGAGCTATTTCCTGATCGCCGGGATCGCCGGCATCAGCCCCAAGCACGGCACCATCGGCACCGCCGCCTGGGCGCATTACCTGGTGGAATTCGGCACCCAGTGGGAGTTGGATTCGCGGGACGCGCCCAAGGATTGGCCGACGGGTTATATCGGCATCAACACCAAAGGCCCCAACGAGAAACCACCGTTGGACTACAAGACCGAAGTGTTTGAGCTGAACCCCAAGTTGCAGGCCAAGGCGTTTGCCTTGTCACAAAAAGTGGAGCTGACCGAAAGCAAGGAGTCCGCCGCCTGGCGCAAACACTACCCCGCCGCCCCCGCCAACCAGCCGCCGCAAGTCACCCGCTGCGACACCCTGGCGGGCAACACCTGGTTTTCCGGTACACGCCTGAGCGAACGCGCCGAAGTCTGGACCAAGCTGTTGACCGACAACAAAGGCGAATACTGCACCACCCAACAGGAAGACAACTCCACCTACGAAGCCCTGCTACGCGCCAGCCGCGAAGGCCTGGTGGATATCCAGCGCCTGGCGGTGGTACGTGCCGGTTCCGACTTCGACCGCCCGTACCCTGGCTACAGCGAAGTGGACAACCTGCTGAAGTACGCGGATCAGGGCGGTTTTGTGCCGGCGCTGGAGAACCTGTACCGCACGGGCAACCCGCTGGTACAGGCGATTCTCAACAACTGGTCGGCCTGGGAGAAAGGTGTTCCCGAAGCCTGACCGCCGGGATCAAGGCAGGAAGATGATTTTGTCTGTGCTGCCTTGATTCACCTCCTCATAGCACTGCACCCCATCGGCCAGCGCCACTTCACGCAAGCCGGTGGGCAACGGCAACAGGCCTTCATCAAAGAATCGTCCGAACTGCTCCAGCATCACCGCGCACTGCTCGCAGTTGTAGAGCAACGAATTGATCCCCACCACCGAGCCACCTTTGCGATACAGCGCCAGGGCCGGCAGTTGTACATGGCCGTCCACCGGCGCGGCGATGATCGCGATGCGGCCGAACGGTGCCAAACCTGCAACGGCTGCCGGCAGCCAGAAACCGGTGGTGTCGAAGATCACATCGGCACCGCCCTTGAACACCGCATTGACCTGCGCACCGAGCTCTTCCGGTTTGTCCAAGGCAATCGCCTCAAAACCTTGCGCCTGCAATACCTCGACCTGCCCTGGTCGACGTACAGCGGCCAACACCTGGGCGCCACGGATTTTTGCCAGGGCCAGGGTCGCGCTCAATGTCATCAACTTTGGAAATTATCCATAAATATCATATAATTAGC
>NZ_AOHM01000106.1:0-5857 GCF_000510895.2 Pseudomonas sp. FH1 | reverse complement strand
TCGCCTTTGGCGCCGGGGACAGGAAGGGGGGTTGGCCGGACGCATACCGCTGTCCGACATGCAAGGCAACCTCAAGACAACAGTGCAACAGATTGCCGACGCGTCCAACCAACTCGCCTCAGCAGCAGAAGAACTGACTGCAGTGACGGAAGACAGCACACGTGGACTTGTTCGCCAAAATGATGAAATCCAGCAAGCTGCAACTGCCGTCAATCAAATGACCGCCGCGGTCGAGGAGGTAGCGCGAAACGCCGTCAGCACTTCCCAAGTTTCGAGCGAAACCGCAGCAGAAGCCAGCAAAGGACAACGCCAGGTGCAGCAGGCTGTCAGCGCCATGAATACCATGGCCTCGGACATCACCCACTCGACACAGCGAGTTGAAACCCTGGCCGGTCAGATCCGCGACATAACCAAGGTGTTGGACGTAATTCGCAGTATCGCAGAACAGACTAATTTGCTGGCGCTTAACGCGGCTATCGAAGCTGCGCGTGCTGGTGAGCAGGGTCGAGGCTTCGCGGTGGTCGCAGATGAAGTGCGGGCATTGGCTCACCGTACCCAAGCGTCTACTGGCGAGATCGATACGATGATCAAGCTGGTGCGCGCAGGCGCTGACGAAGCTGTTGAGTCGATGATGAAGAGTCAGGAAATGGCCCTTAGTACCCAGACACTGGCTACCGAAGCCGGGCTGGCATTGGAGCGCATCAGCGAAGGTGTCAGCCAGATTAACGAGCGCAACTTGGTCATCGCCAGCGCTGCCGAAGAACAGGCTCAAGTTGCTCGCGAGGTGGATCGAAACCTGGTGAACATCCAAGACCTGTCAACTCAGACCGCCGCAGGCGCGAATCAAACCAATGCCTCTAGCCAAGAGTTGTCACGTCTTGCGATCTCGTTCAACACGTTGGTAGGTAAGTTCAAGCTGTGATCAGTGGTTCTCCGAGCCCGCGAAACGTTGGAGATCTTGGCGTTTCCGCGCTATTTGTGCACAGTTTGGGAGTTTCAAACCCCGGCGCCGATGTCATCGTCGGTTCAAAACACGGATGTGAACTGACCAGCACTGTGGCTCCCCGCTTCGCAGTGACCCTGCGAAGAGCCAGGTCTTGCGTTTTGGAGCCCATGGGCTGATCTGGTTATCAGCCCAATCATCGTCATCGTGTAGCCGAGTGTCCCGGAACCCAGTAATCAATCGTCTCAAGCTTTACATTGAAGCCCTCTTTACCAAGCACTGTAAAAGGGACGTACACCAATTTCTTTTTGTTCACTCGGCGCACACCATGGAAGTGCATCAGCGCTATTTTGATCCAGGTGCGTTCAAATGCCTTCCCATCCCCGCCGCTAGCGATCATCGCGCTCAACTCGTTCTCTAGCCTCTGCGTTCTAGCATGCGCCTTAGCCCGATCGCTTACCGTTAATTCGAGACCCAAATTATGAGTTCGATTCAGGTAGCTCACGAATCCCTGCGCCGCCGCTTTTTGGCCCGGCACCAGTGTCATATATCTCGTGAAAGTTTTTTGTGTTGGAACTGCATCAAAGGTTGCAGATGCAGTTTCAAGCACTCCTTTGGCTGCTCGGAGCGCGAGTCGAATTGATCGGAAAGTCGTGCTGCCTTCACCTTGCTTTGATAGCAGATAAGACCGGTAGCCCAGCAGCATTTTTGACGCGGTGCCGTCAGGCAGCGAATTAATCAACTCATCAATCCTCCGCTTTTCAGAATGCTCTTCTCGTAGCGCGTCATCGGCCACAACCCCATAACGCTCTTCTAGCCAGAGCATGGGCGTTTGCATCCGACGCAAGCCGTCAGCTTGGAAGTGGCCGAGTAGAGAGACATAGGGAGGAATCCCAGTGCTTTGGGTTTTCAGAAATCTGAAGAATGGGAGATAGCTTTTTAGCTTTAGGAAGGCTTTGTGCGCGCCCATATGCTGGTTGAGCCATATGCAAAACTTGTCGAATAAGTTTCGCGTGTGTGCTTGATCTAACAGCTCTCTACACACCCTAGCTCGGCGATGAAAAGCGGCTTTCCAGGCACATGATTCACAATCCTTCTTTCGACCTGCAGGCATTGATTCGCCACAGGAAGCACAACTGATACTTCCTTGCTCTACGCAGGCTTTGCAACGCATATGACCATCAGGTCCACATAGAAGCTTTCGGTGACGTCGGCAGCAGGGACAGGTCGCTGAACTTTTTCTCACACATTTGGGGCAGCATCGGGCACTCGCGTCGATGCTAAGCACACGTGTCAGCCGGGTAGAAAGTGTTCCGCATTTGTCGCATGGTTCAGGCGCCCGAAAGTGGTGAGCGCAACTGTTACATGCCGGCCCATCGGGCGTGATCATACCCACGGGCCGTCCGGTCCGATTACAACGTACGCAGGCTACGGATAGCTCACATTGACGGCATTTGGCGCTTTCATTGAACACCGGCAATCTTGCGAAATTACCACAACCTGAACAAAGTAAGCGCTTGAATAGTTTCGGGTAGCAGGTCCCACAAAAACGTCGTCCACCATGAGTCCTTTTGGCTTTGGCCATGGGCCTCTGGCATTCATCACACCGCATCGGTGTCGGCTGGGCGACCGTCATCGTTGTAGCTTCCTAAGCAATCTGTGCCATCTCATCATTACATTCTTGTGGGATCGTGGCGCGTCGTCCTGATGCCGCTCTTTCTCCACAGGCTGTCGACTTCTAAGAGCAGTCTCCAGGTCCGCGAGAGGCCCTGGAGACTCCTCCCAAGGCGATAGCAGTAATGACGGGGCAACAGAATTGTGAGCTGCCGCCTCTACAAACCGTTCCGGCCCTGCTTGTAATATAAGCCAGACACTGGATAGGAGGTGAGCACGTTCTTTCGGAGTCAGGTATTCAAATGGAAGTCCTGTGGCAGGAGCGGTGAAGTCATCAAGATTTATGCCCAAGCAGTTGAAGAACCTTTTTGTACCAGAACTACGTGCTCTTGCGGCCGAGCGCAGTGCTCTCAGCATCCATTTGCTGAGGTGGAACCAGTCGGATATTGAAAGGACATCATGCCCGTAATATTGAGGTTTTCCCGCGAACAATCCGTCAGCGGCGTTTTGAAAGACCAGAGCGTCACAAACAGACGCTTCACTCGATGCCAGTTTGAGTTCAAATCTGCAGCGATGACATCGGGCGAGATCAATCTCTGGCGGCATGATCAAGTGGGGGCATAGCGGAGCGCCACAACATTCGCAACGATCAACCAATGTCGTGTGGTGAATCGTACACGCTGTGTGCCACGCCAGTCGGCTTTCTATTGGGTAGTAGGGAACACTGTCTGAAAAGCATTTTGGGCAGTACTGCAAACCTCCACACCGCCGTCGGCTACGATTTCCCAGGCAGAGGATCCATGGCGCAATCGTCTTGGGAAAACCTTGGGCGCCACTCAACGCGCTATAAATTGGACTAAGAGTAGATTCTTCGAGTTGGCGGGCAGATAGGCCTGATGACATCGCTAAAAGCGTCAGCTCCTCGTTGTTCAACGTCCTGTCGAGGTCGCGACACCATGGCCGCTTGCCAGGCCATAATTCATTGGTAAGCGTAGTTGGATCACATCCCAAAACCAGCGCGCTCCTCACTAACCAGGATGAGATTATCTCATCCTGCAGGAGTGGCGGTACGATAGGCCAAGCGGGCGCTAGAGGACTCGCACTCGGGTGCCATCTGTGCCTGTTGGGCGCATCCATTGGTTTTTCTCGAGCAGGCGCCGATCAATTACTTCAGAGCCTGACTGGATAGCTTCTTTTGCGCACTCTCGTAGCAAATACTCAATGTTGCCAGTTATGCCGTCGGAGATTGCGCATATTAAAGTCGTCAGCTCTGGCGAATATAGCTTCGAAGGATGTTTTAGAGGTAGTGCGGACTCAAAGCTCTTCAAAAAGCCTTGAAACTCTGCGTTCGCTGTCCAGTTAGGGAGCGACACGACTTCAAACCTGCTCGCATACTGGGGGTCAAGTGTCAGCAAGCTCAATGCATTCCGTGTGCCTACGAGAACCAAGGGTATCCGAAGTGTATTTGCGAGCATCTTCAACTCGTTCATCAAATCCATTCGCCTTGCATTCGACCCGTTATTCACCGTGTGGATCTCGTCGATGATGAGCATTCGCGTGCGCGCATCGCGGATCAGGTGCATGGCTTGATGTCGAAGCTTGGCAAGCGGGGCACCAGGGTTATGAGGCGCCCAAAACTGAGTCAGGATAGCGTTGTAGAGCTCTCTTTCATCAGGCTTATGTACTTCAGCGCAGAGGATCGGGCGAATGCTTATACCCTCATCGCTAACGTAAGACTCTCCTGCTATGTCTTTGAAACGAGTTATAACCGTGGTCTTTCCCGAGTTAGACGCGCCTACCACCATTAGATTTGGCATTCTCGGACGCTCCGGTTTTCTCATAAGACCACCGAGAATATCCATGAGCTTGCTGGCTGCCCTATAGTCAACCCAGCGTGGTTCGTCCAAGAATTCGATACGCTGGAGATCTGTCATTTTCATGACATCTCTGAATGCCGGCGCTACATGAGTATAGTCAGTCACCAGACATCTCCGAATGTACCAACGTCATCGATGGACAATAGCCCTGAGGGAGCAGGAATTGCGGGCGAATTTGGTTTTGGAGTAGCTCTAGGCTCAGGCCTGGCTGGCGTCGTCTGTTTCGAGTTGTTCTTACGTTTCTGAACGCTCCTGCGTGCCGATTTCGTACTCGCAGCAGCCTGGATTTCCTGTTGCCTGTTTTCATCCATAAGCCGTTCGATCACCGCCTCGTTTACAGCGTCTAACCCCTCTTTCCTAGCTTTCCTTTTGGCGTTCACGTATTCAGCAACAGTTGCGCCCAGGTAGTGGGCACGAATAATTGGTACTTCGAAATATTCCTTCAGCGATGGGTCATAAAACCAAATTCTATTGATGTCTCGGGGATCCCGACGGAATAAGAATTTGCGGGCCTTTCCAGTCTTCTGATCTTTAGCGCCCACCCATGGACGCAGAGCTTCGGCAAAATACATAGCGTCCATCTCTACCCCATATGGATTTATGGTCCGGCGCGACGCTGGGAGGAAGTCGAGCTGGAACGTCCAGGGGTTTGCGACCCGCGGCGGGAGAGGCAGGATCGCCGTCGATTCGCGATCGCCAAAGAACGCTAAATTCCACTTTCTGATTGGCGCCATACCAATCTCTTGGTGGTATTCATTGTTGTATTTGATGATATTTCTAACAAGTCGGGTTTCATACTCGTCAAATGTGTAGATAGCCTTTTTCTCGGAGTCGTACCCCTGCCGCTCAGTCGTATTGCTAAACGTTGTGCCTTTGTCCAGTTTGTTTATGCCCGAAAACGTGCCCATTAAGCGCTCGATTTTTGCCCCCCAGTGAGGAGTCTTGCGAGGGCGAAACTCACGCTTGATATCATGATTAGAGCAAGACTGAATAAGGTTGTGCGCTTTGAAATCAGAGCCATTGTCGGTGTGCACAGTCACAGGCTTCCCCCAGACAGGCCATTCGGTATCCACGCCATGAAGGGCGAGCCAGTTTTCCTTTGGCAGTATGGAGTGCACCAAGCACATTGCGACTGACACGGCCGAAGGCGCGCTCATCGACAGGAAGTATCCAGTGATCATTCTTGAGTAGACGCAGATAGCAAGGGTCAGCCAAGGTCTGCCTATGGGTCTCCTGTGAACGTCATCCACGATGATCATATCTGCGGGTGTATGGTCGATCTGCACGATCTCGAGTGGATACTCGGTGTGAAGTCCGCCGGGGCGGGGATCATATTTGTTCCCAGCGAGCTCTTTGTATCCTCGTGCTCGTAAGACTGCGGATTGCATGACTATCCGGACACCCATTCCACCGACATCTGGAC
>NZ_AOHM01000105.1:0-2551 GCF_000510895.2 Pseudomonas sp. FH1 | reverse complement strand
GCCATGGTCCATACCAGCCATACCGCCCATCCCCATGTCATCCATAGTGACGATTGGACGTGGATCTATAGCAGGTACCTGAGCAACTAGCCCTTCACGAAGAGCGAGGGTTCCGCGTGCATAACCCGTCCGATCCATAGACTGGGCGAAGATGGTGTAAGCCTCTTCACTGGCAGGCTCTACGATCACGTCATACGTTTCAGCTACGGCGATGCGGAATTCGTCAACGCTCACTGGGTTGACGTGTTGGCCGTCGGCGGCCACAACGGTCATTTTCAAACCAGGAATGCGGACGTCGAAATAGCTCATCGCCGAGCCGTTGATAAAGCGTAGTCGTAGCTTCTCACCCGGCTTGAAAATACCGGTCCAGTTACCGTTTGGCGCCTGGCCATTCATGAGATAGGTGTAAGTATCTGCGCTGACGTCTCCAAGGTCGGTTGGGCTCATGTTCATTTCAGCCCACATCTTCCTGTCAGCTACTGTTGCTGACCAACCTTGCTTACTGACATCGTCGATAAAATCACCAACGGTGCGTTTATGGTGGTTGTAGTAGCCCGACTGTTTCTTAAGCTTGGCCATGACGCGACTAGGATCTTCATCGGTCCAGTCAGTCAACATCACCACATAGTCGCGGTTGTATTGAAAAGGTTCAGGCTCTTTCGAGTCGATAACGATTGGCCCGTAAACCCCTGCCTGCTCCTGTAAGCCCGAGTGGCTGTGGTACCAGTACGTACCATTCTGATGAACCTTGAACTTGTACTCGTACATGCCGTCGGGTGCGATGCCATGGAAACTCAAGCCAGGTACACCGTCCATATTGGCCGGCAGAATGATCCCGTGCCAATGGATTGAGGTGTCTTGGTCCAAGCGGTTTTTTACACGCAGGGTGACTGTCTCTCCTTCGCGCCAACGCAGCAAAGGCCCTGGCAATGATCCATTGATGGTCATGGCTGTTCGCGGTGAGCCGGTAATGTTTACAGGGGTTTCACCAATAAACAGATCAAATTCATTGCCAGTGAGTACGCTCGGCAGACCTGGACTTGTCACCGCCCATACAGGAGTGCGCCAAAGGCCAAAGCCGCCGAGAATGCCACCAGCGGCCAAGCCTTTTACGAATGTCCGTCTAGAGGTTTTGGAATGCATGCCGTTTATTTCCAATCAGTCAAAAGGGAAGCCGTGCGAAACAACCGATCATGAGTTGCCCGGATCAGCTTTGCCCGCCGTCACAAAAGACAAACTCTTACGGCAAGCGAGTTCAGAAATTGCCACATTTAAACCACCGCAGTGATTACATTTCTGTCAGCTTGGAGGGCCCAGCTATTTAGCAATTCTTGTGATCCATCGCCTTGGCTTTGCTTTCAGCGACGGGAGGTTGGGCATTTTGCGTTTGAGCTACTCGGTACGATTCCATCGAATTATTCCTGGCCACTTCCATGCGTGCGAAAGTCCGGTCACCACCGCCTTCAGCCATAGCCAAAGAAGAGACGGTCAGAGCCGCGATGACGAACAAGGTTTTGATAGGGTTCATTTGGGGGGCCTCGGATGATTATTGGTAACCCCTGAATCCACATCAGTCGTTGACTCTTTGGGGGTGAGCTTGAGGCTCAATAGGACTATAAGACTCATCCCCTGTCAGGAAGCTTAGGCCAATATTACAGTTGTGTCAGGTTGCGATATTTCTCTTGAGATACAGAGTGATTAGTCCGTAAGGTCTAAGCTATCCAACGACACATAACCTCCATCCACCATCTAAAATTTACCTGTGCGGTGTTGTAAGTTTCCGGTCACTGCACGATGGCGTGGCGTTTTTTGAGTTTTCGCTGAAATCATACATCGGCTCGGACGCACTACGTTAAGAACTTGAGTGTTCGATAGGTGGGAATTAAATGGCGGCGTAACTAAAGGTGGCCACCGGTGAGTATTAATTTTGAAAAAGCGCTTGGCTCCGCAGAAAGAGCATTACTTTTTCGCAGCCAACGAGCTGAGGTACTTAGCAATAACATTGCTAATGCCGACACTCCTAACTTTAAGGCCAGAGACTTGGACTTTTCTGCTGTACTGGCTAGCCAAACAACGGGAGGTTTGGCTACTCCGTTCTCTTTAAAAACAACAAACCCGAAACATATTGCCGTAAACGAATTAGCAAGTGATATTCACAGCGGTGCTTTGCTTTACAGTACGCCGAACCAACCTTCCATTGATCAAAATACTGTGGATCGACAGGTCGAGGTCGCAAAGTATACGGAAAATGAAATTCATTTCGAAACCGCCTTTACTAGATTAAATGGAGCATTTAAGGGGCTACTTAAAGCTCTGCGAGGTGAATAATAAACTTTACCCAGCGAGGGAATCAGCGCCTCAGGCGCTGATTTGGGAAGGGAACCCGAGTGCTTCGACAGTTTTACGGACCTGCTCTGGGTTTTCGCTACTTTCGACGCTCACTTTACCGGCAGCGCGATCTACGGAAACCGTAGCCTCGCTGTCCAGTGACTGGATCGCTTTGGTGATTTTGCTGACGCAGCTACCGCAACCAATGCCTGATACGTTTAAG
>NZ_AOHM01000104.1:0-1251 GCF_000510895.2 Pseudomonas sp. FH1 | reverse complement strand
TGGACTTGTTCCCTCAAAACGTACGCCATGAAGCGAGTGTTAAGCAGTTTGCTTCAGTTGCTTTGCGTAGTCATTAGGTGAGCTGTATCCCAGCGCCGAGTGCAGCCGTGCCGCGTTGTAAAACCCATGGATGTAGCTTGCGATTGATGCATGGGCCTGTGCTTTGCTGGGATACACACCGATGGCTTCTTCCTTCTTGAGTGTGGCAAAAAAGCTCTCTGCCACGGCGTTATCCCAGCAATTCCCCTTACGGCTCATGCTTTGCACGAAGCCTCTTTCCGCGATCATGCTACGAAAACCGCTACCGGTGTATTGTCGGCCTCGATCAGAGTGAAAAATCACACCGTGATCCACGGGCGCTCTGGTCCAGGCGTTCATGAACGCCTGTTGTACCAAGCCCTCGGGCATACGATCCGACAGGCTGTAACCCAGCACCTGCCGGGTCTGGATACTCAACACCACAGCCAAGTACAACCAACCCTGGCGGGTCGAAATATACGTGATATCCCCCACCCAGGCGGGTGCTGGGCTTGTCACGGAAAAGCGTCGTTTCAACACGTTGTCAGAAATAGGTTGGATATACCGGTTATCCGTCGAGTGTTTGAAGCGGGCTTTGATTTTTCCTCGCAGCATTTCCTCTCTCATCAGACGAGCTACTCGCTTGTGCCCTATCGCGTACGAGCGGTTATGAAGCGCCTTAACCATGCGTGGACGCCCATAAGTGCCTCGGCTTGCCCGATGAATCGCGCGAATTTCCAAGCGAATCGCCACATCTGGATCAGGACGTTTCTGACGCTTCAAATAGCCGTGAAAGCCCGACACCGAGACCTCCATCACTCGACATAACAGCCTGACTGGAAAGTGAGTCCGTTCACGGGCGACAAAGGCGTATCTCAGTTGGACTCTTTGGCAAAGAACGCCGTCGCTTTTTTTAGGATTTCTCGCTCCATTTTGAGCGTGGCATTTTCAGCTCGAAGCCGAGCCAGCTCGCTTTCCAGGTCAGAGACCGGATGCCGGGCAGGAGAACTGAGAGGACGCCCGTTGCGTGCGGCGTCCAGCCAATTACCTAAGGTTTTGACCGAGATATCCAACTGTCGGGCAGCTTCTCCTCGACCAATGCTTTCAGCGAGTGTCACTGCCTGAGCTTTGAAGTCGTCGGTGTAACTGCGGCGAGTTTGCTGTGCCATAAGTGCCTCCAAGATTGCGATTAAAATATCGCTTCTTGGCGTCCGCTGCGAGGGAACAAGTCCA
>NZ_AOHM01000103.1:0-4080 GCF_000510895.2 Pseudomonas sp. FH1 | reverse complement strand
ATGGCTCAGCAGTCGAAAAATAGCGGCCTACTTCAGACCATCCCTAGGGGGCTATAGATCGCCAGTCATCAGTAGCTCTCTCAGTATGCTGAGATTTTTCCTGATTTCAGCTTCTACCTTTCCAGAATAATCAAGTGCCTCAAGCGTATTCTTTGTTTGGTTCATTGCCTCTGCTATTATATCAATGGCAGTTTTTCTTGATGCTGCCATATTTTCTAGAGTCTGCTCCCCTGCATCTAGCATTGTTACGATATCTTGTTTGCTTAACTTATCATAATTCACGTTACGGAGTTGCTCTAGTATTAACTCTTGATCCGACATATATGATCCTCTTTATTATTATCGATTTGTTGTTTGTGATAATATTAATTATTTCATTGTTCCAGAAAAAAACAGCTGGGATAGTGTATCATAAAAAATATATTTCGAGCGAATGGGGAAAGTCGGTCGAGCCATACGCATAACCAATCCATGGCATTGGACGCACAGTATATCGTTACCGGTGGATAAATGAATTAACCGCTCAATCCACTAGGTTGCGACGACGCAATCAGTTCGTGGACGGTGCGGTTTATCTATTACCCCTCTAGATAAATGAGCAGGGACAAACTTCGCCACCCAAGATGGCACTTTTTCTACCGGCATGGGTTTCGCAATACCATAGCCTTGCGCTACATCACAACCTAGGTTCATCAGCAACACTCCGTGCTCAACCGTTTCCACCCCTTCAGCAATAACCTCGCGGTTAAACGATTTCGCTAGGCCGATGATCGCCTTAGTCAGCCCCAAGCTGTCTTTATCGATGAGTATGTCGCGTATAAAAGATTTGTCTATCTTGATTGACTGCGTGGGCAGTTGTTTAAGGTAGCTCAGCGATGAATACCCGGTTCCAAAGTCGTCCAACGAAAATGTCACACCCAGATCCTGGCAAGCAATGAGGCACTGAGTGACATGTGGTAAGTGTTCTATCACCACTGATTCGGTAATCTCAATATCCAACATCTGCGGCAAAACATTAGGGTGGCTGTCCAGCAAAAACTTTAGGGACTTTACAAAGTTTTCTTTTTTCAAATGTAATGCTGCAATGTTTACACTCACAGACCACGAATGACCCAAGTCCGCCCATTGTTCTATTTGACTGAGCGCCTGATCTATGACCCACTCGCCGATCTCCACGATCAGATCGCTCTGCTCAATCAACGGTATAAAATACTGCGGTAATATAAGTCCATCTCGCGGATGCTGCCAACGCAATAGTGCTTCAAAACCAATCACTGCCCCACTGCTCAAATTTATTTTTGGTTGATAATGCAAGCATAACTCACCATCATGTAACGCTTGGCGAACCCGTATTACGGTATCAAAAGCTGATTTATCCACCTTATCTTTTGATACATCAAACAAATGGAAACAGTTACGGCCACTTTGTTTGGCCTTATACATAGCCTGATCGGCATGACGTAGCAGTGTATCGGCATTCTCATTATCGTTTGGATAGAGCGTCACACCGATACTGGCGGAAATATTAATGCCTATCCCATCGATGATGTAGACGGCGGAAAGGGCAGCTAAAAGCCTCTGCAGGGCGCTTTCCAACACCTTGGGATCCCGCACACCCAAAATCAGCACGAACTCATCGCCTCCCAAACGGGCTACGGTATCTTCGATACGCATACTATGTTTCAGGCGATCAGCCACCGCCACTAACAGACGATCACCTATCTCGTGGCCATAGCGGTCGTTAATCTGCTTAAACCCATCGAGATCAAGCACGCCCACGGCAACCGTGCTGGGCTGGCTCTTTGCTTTGACAATAGCCTGATCAAGCGCTTTGGACAGCAAAAAACGATTTGGAAGACCCGTCAGCTCGTCGTGCTCAGCCTGCCATTGCAAGGTTTCCAGAAACTTCCGCTTTTCGGTCACATCGAAACGAATGGAAACGTATTTCTGCACCCGCTGGCTGGCATCATCGTACATGGGTACAATGGTGCTCTCTACCCAATACAGGCTGCCATCCTTTTTACGGTTGCAAATTTCACCTTTCCATACCTGCCCACGTGAAACTTTTTTCCACATATCAATAAAGAACTCAGGGGGATGCTGCCCTGAGTTTAGTATGCGGTGGTTTTGCCCAATCAACTCCTGTGCGCTATAGCCAGAAATATCACAGAACTGTTCATTGACATAGGTGATTATTCCGGATTTATCGGTTTCCGAGAAAATAGCTGCCGCATCCACCGCTGCACGGTATCTTGCACTCATATATAAACCTAATTCACCAAAATAGTCATAAGGTCACTACCTGTTGAACCGTTCAACCAACGAGTTTAAACCACGGGATGTACTTTCAAGTTCGCGGCCACGAATCACGGCGGAGTTAGCATTCTTCGCTGTTCTCTCAACCGTTCCCGCTACGTTATTAATCTGCCGAGCAATATCTTCAGCGACACTAGCCTGCTCTTCTGAAGCGGCTGCCATTTGCTGGCTCATACCACTGATCCGTTCAACAGCATCGCGAATGCCTTGGAGAGCACACTGCGCCTCTATAACTTGCTGTACACCGTGGTCGGCCTCGCGAATACCGAGTTTGGCAATGCTCACAGCCTCATCTGCGCCTTTTTTAAGGGTTTCAATGACGTTTTGAATTTGTTGAGTCGATACGCGGGTTTTAGCGGCCAAGGCCCGGACTTCATCAGCTACTACCGCAAAACCACGACCCTGCTCACCAGCCCTAGCCGCTTCAATTGCAGCGTTGAGAGCGAGTAGGTTGGTTTGATCAGCAATGGCTTGAATCACCCCCGCAGCAGCCATAATTTGCTGGGTTTCATTGGCAAGGTAATCCACAGCAGTGCTGATATTCGTGACGGTACTGGCCAGCAACTGAATGGCCTCACGGGAAGTACCGGCGACTTTATCACCTTGTTCAGCCAGTTCATTTGCTGCTTGCGCTTCCATGGCGGTTTTTTGAACATGCCCTGCCACTTCGTTGATTGAGGCCGCCATCTCCGTCATGGCGGCTGCCGTCATGTCCGTTTCCGCTCGCTGCTCCAGCAAGGCATTTTCAGTTTGGTTCGAGAGTAAGGAGGAATGCGCAGCGGCTTCAGCCACTTGGCTGGCCAGATCGCTTAGCCGAGTCAGTGCGGTTTTAAGGCGTGCATCCTCACTAATCAATATCATTTCCAACTGCGCTGAAGGGCCATACGTATCGCTGTAAGTGATGGCGCTAATCGGATCTGAAAAAGCGTCAGGGGCGCATTTCATGATATGACTCAACTGATGTTCCAGCCGCGTATAGGACCACCATCCTGTAACGAGAAAGAGCACGGCAGTTACCGCTTGTGCTGCCAGGCTTGGCAGCACGCTAGCCGCACCTATTGCCAACGCAGCCGCAGTTGCAGGTAAGACCATCCTCCTCATGAATGCCGCATAATGACGATTTTGGGGAATGGAATTTTTACCTGCACGCAACCGGTCATACAGCTTTTGTGCGCGATCAATTTGCTCCCGAGTCGGCTTGACTCTAACGGACTCGTAGCCTGTTAAGCGGCCATCTTCGAGAATAGGTGTCACATACGCACTGACCCAATAGAAGTCACCATTCTTGCAGCGATTCTTGATGATACCCATCCAGCTTTTGCCAGCCTTCAGATAGCCCCACATCAGCCCGAAAACAGCTGGAGGCATGTCGGGATGACGAACCAAATTGTGCGGACTGCCCAACAACTCTTCACGAGAATAGCCACTTATTCTCATAAACCCGTCATTCACATAGGAAATATTCCCATTCGTATCCGTAGCAGAGATCAATCGCTGCTGGATTGGAAATATTTGTTCAACGGTTGTGACAGGCAGGTTCGAGCGCAAGATGAGTCTCCATGAGCAATAATGGCATTATGCCATAAGGCGTGACTAACGGGTCATGCGAAATAAAGGGAAATCACAGAGCACTGAGATGTTTGTACGCTAAGCCATGGTTCTCAGCTGCAACCATTATCTGACACTGGTGACTTCGGTTGAAGTCCCCCTGCCAGTGCGAATTAGGTTTTGTACGAAAAGTCGTTGTGGCTAAAATTGCCGCCA
>NZ_AOHM01000102.1:0-34503 GCF_000510895.2 Pseudomonas sp. FH1 | reverse complement strand
TGTCCGGATGTTGGTGGGCTGAGTGTCCGGATGGCGTGGAATCCGCACGTAAGACTTCACTATCCGGTAGTTTCTTGATTCTTGCGCGAACGGTGTCGCTGTTGGGAGGGGCCAGCTTCTTAGCTTTACACAGCCTCTTAATCTCTTTAACCGTAGCCGCCACTGAATAGCGCTGATCGGTTAAGTAAAATGTATCGATCCCTTCTTTCATGACTTCTTCGACATCGTCAGAAATTCGCTGACGCCCCTTTGCCCATCCGCGTTTGAAGGGGATAAGCGCAGTGACTTCGCCATACTCCTTGTACCTGTTCAGCCACCTGTAAACGGTCACAAAGTTGACGCCAGCCTCTTTCGCTCTTTGCTCGACAGCCGCTTTGGTTTGGCCGTTGAGCGTTAGAAGCGGAGATATTATCGAAAAACGCTTTTGGGCCTCGGCCCACTCTTCGGTGCCTATATCCTCTAGGTCGTGATTTATGTAGAGCCCTTTCACCTTTTCAGCGAGTACTGGTTTGAGTTCAGCAATGCGTAAAACCTTCGCCCGCCCACTCTCCACGTTTATCCCCAAGACCGTCTGATAGTCGAGCACTTGGGTGATCCGATAAATTTCCTTTTGGTAGCAAACCATCTCCCCCACCGCGAGGTGGATGAATGAGCGATCTACCTTGATGCCCATCGGGATTTCATCAGTAGCGTCCATTAGAGAGTCACCGACACTTCAAGAAAATCATCAATCTTACTGCTTATGTCACAGTCGAGCTGGCGGTTGGCGATGAGGTGAAAAATGTGCGACGTGCCCAGCGCCTCAGATCCTGTGAAATGCAACGCCACGAGATAGTGGATCGGTGCTGCTCCCATGAACTCGACCGTTTGAATCACTGCGTCCAAATCCTCTTTGGCGTAATCCGCACGCTTGAAGCGTTCAAGGAACTGTATGTTCTTCAGCGACTGCCCTCTGATTCTAGACTCGTCGTAGATATGAAAACTCCACCCTTGTGCCCTGGCATAGCTCCACGCGGCTTTCCACTTAGGCAAGTACTCGCGCCAGCTTTCCCGCCAGTTTTCTTCCGGTTTGACCTCCACCAACATGGGTGGGATTTCCGCTCGGCCTTTGAATCGGACCAAGAAGTCAGGGGTGTACGTGTATGAGCGGCCATTCCGGGCAACGAAGTCTAGAGTCACTGGCTGAGATACCACGGACACGACTTCCCTGCTGAAATCCATTCGCGAAATGAAGTCGCGCTCAAGCGCCGACTCGAATGCAACGCCTTCTCCGCGAAAAGCGTACACGCCTGAGAGGCTGCGATGCGTAGATTTAATACGCCTAGCAACAGAGAATTTAGGCTGTTTGCAGCTATTTGTGTCCATATTTCGGCCGTTTGCGCCTATTAATCGTATTTGGTTGCATATTTGACTCAAAAATAATACGGAGGAATGCGGCCTGCAAGCCAAACTGGTTGCATTAATTACCGAATGTCACAGCGGCTCAAAACCGCAGCCCGGCGAAATCACTCTCGCCCATCACGGCGTCTTGTTCCTGGATGAATTGCCGGAGTTCGACCGCAAGGTACTGGAGGTGCTGCGCGAACCACTGGAGTCAGGACACATCGTGATTTCCCGCGCCCGTGACAGGGTGAGCTTCCCAGCACGTTTTCAACTGGTGGCCGCCATGAACCCCTGCCCGTGTGGTTATTTGGGCGAACCCAGCGGGCGCTGTCGCTGTACACCGGAGCAGATCCAGCGCTATCGCAACAAGCTGTCCGGACCGTTGATGGACCGGATCGACCTGCACCTGACCGTCGCGCGGGAAACCACGGCATTGAACCCAGCCCAACAGGCTGGCGATAACACCGCGACGGCCTCGGCCGAGGTTGCCGAGGCTCGCGAGCGCCTGTTACGGCGTCAGGGTTGTGCGAATGCCTTTCTGGACCTGCCTGGGCTGCGCAAGCACTGCACGCTGGCGAAGGTCGATGAGGGCTGGCTGGAAACCGCTTGCGAGCGGCTGACCCTGTCCCTGCGCGCCGCCCATCGCCTGCTCAAGGTGGCGCGCACCTTGGCGGACCTAGAACAGGTGAATGACATCACCCGTGAGCATCTGAAGGAGGCCCTGCAATATCGCCCGGCCTCCATCACCTGAGCCTCAGCGGAAGCGATCCACCTCATGCCGCAAGCCCGCCGCCAGCGTCTCCAATTCCTTGGCGGTAATCGCCAGGTTTGACACCACTTCGCGCTGCTCACTGTTGGCCAACGCAATGCTTTGCAGATTGCTGCTGAGCAAGGTCGCGGTGCTGCTCTGCTCCTGGGTGGCAGTGGTAATCGCCGCGAACTGCTGGCCGGCCGAACGGCTTTGCTCGTCGATACGCGCCAGGGCCGACGCCACGTCGGCGTTGCGCGACAGGCCTTCCTGCATCAACACGTTGCCGCGCTCCATGGTGCTGATGGCGTTGCCGGTTTCCTGCTGGATGCTCTGGATCATCCCGGAGATCTCGTCGGTGGCCTCTCGGGTGCGCGACGCCAGGTTGCGCACCTCATCGGCGACCACGGCAAAGCCACGGCCTTGCTCACCCGCGCGCGCAGCTTCGATGGCAGCGTTGAGCGCCAGCAGGTTGGTCTGTTCGGCAATCGAGGTGATCACGCCGACGATCCCGCCGATTTCCTGGGAGCGCTGGCCAAGGGTGTTGATCACCGTGGCCGTGCTGTTCAGGGCGGTGGCGATGTGTTCCAGGGACGACGACGCCTCTTGCATCGAGTTACGCCCGATACGGGTTTGCTGGGCGTTTTCCTGGGCCAGGCGTTCGGTGCTGCCCATATTGTCGGCGATGTTCAGCGAGGTGGCGCTGAACTCTTCCACGGCGCCGGCCATGCTGGTGATCTCGCCGGACTGCTGCTCCATGCCTTCATAGGCACCACCGGACAACCCGGACAACGCCTGGGCGCGGCTGTTGACCTCTTCGGCCGCCTTGCGGATATGCGAAACCATGGTCGACAGCGCTTCACCCATCTGGTTGAAACTGCGCGCCAACTGGCCGATTTCGTCATGGCTGGACACATTCAGGCGTGCGCTCAAGTCGCCCGCGCCCAAGGCCTCGGCCTGGCGCACCAGGTCGCCCAACGGCGCCAACTTGCTACGCAGCAGCCACACGGTTGCACCGACTGCCAGCAGCATGGCCAAGACGCTGCCGATTACCAGGCGGATGCCGACGTCCCAGGTCACCGAGCGAATCTCAGCCTTGGGCATGCTGGCAACCACCGCCCACGGCCCGTCTTCGAAGGGCACCGAGACGCTGTAGAAATCTTCGCTCTTGTCCGCCCAGAAGCGGCCCGCGCCTGGCGTCTTGGCCAGGTCCAGCATCACTGGGATCGCCTGGTCCAGCGCCTGCACGCCCGCCGGCGGCACCAGCCAACGCTTCTGCTCATCGAGCAAGGCCAGGGAGCCGGTCTGGCCGATGCGGAAGCGCTTGAGGTTCTCGAACTGGGCGTTCTGGGCGTCGGTGTAGTCAAAACCGATGAACAGCACGGCGATGACCTGGCCGCTGCTGTCACGCACCGGGCTGTACTGGGTCATGTAGGAGCGGTCGAACAACACCGCACGGCCAATGTAGGTCTGGCCGCTGAGCACGCGCTGATAGGCTGGGCCCTGGCGATCCAGCACCGTACCGATGGCACGGTTGCCATCCTGTTTGGTCAACGAGGTGCTGATGCGAATGAAGTCTTCGCCGCTGCGCACGAACACCGTGGCCACGCCGCCGGACATCTGCTTGAACTCATCCACTTCATCGAAGTTGTTGTTCAGCACTTCACTGCCCAGGGACAGGCTTGGGGTCTGTACCCCGGCCACGGTCACCGGCTGGTCTGCATGCACACTCAAGCCCGCGCCGAAGCGTTTTTCAAACAGCCCGCTCAAACGCTGGGTACTTTCGCGCAAGGTGCTGTGGAAGGTATTGAGTTGGTCGGCGAGCAAGCGCGCCTCACTGGCCAAGTGTTCCTCACGGGTGGCGAGGTTGGCGGAGTCGAGGGAACGCAAGGCAAACACGGTACTGCCGCTGATGACGACAGCCAGAATCAAGGCTAACGCGAGGCCTAACTGGGAGGCAATCCGAGCACGAGGTTGAGACATGACAGCTCCTGGCCGAGGCCAGGATCATCCTGATCTCATAGCGCTGCTCGGCAAATTATCTAGTGGGTAGCGTTGGTGCACGATGGTTCCAACACACCTACTTCGGCGGGCCGAGGCAATACTTGAGCGAATCACAGGGGTATCACGCAAACGATTGCACGAACGGTCTGTCGCCGCTCAATCAAGGCGTTCGACCTGGGGCAATTCCATGGCCTTGACCTCTGCCTGCAGAAACTCCGCCAGGCGCCGCAACCGCTCGCCACCGGGGCGGGTTTTCGGCCACACCAAATAGTAATTTTCACGACTGGCCACGGCCGTTGGCCAGGGTAGGCTCAGCCGCCCCTGGGCCACGTCTTCGGCCACCATCAGCAAGTCGCCCATGGACACGCCGTAACCTCGCGCGGCGGCGATCATGCCCAGTTCGAGCGTGTCGAACACCTGGCCGCCCTTGAGCGACACCTGGGATGACAAGCCCATGCGCTCCAGCCAATTGCGCCAATCACGACGGTCGGGCGTGGGGTGCAGCAATTCGGCGGTGGCCAGCCGCTCGGCATCCCAGGGCCCATCTTCCAGCAGATTTGGCGCGCCGACCGGGATCAGCAATTCCGGGAACAGATAACTGGCCTCCCAATCCGCCGGAAAATGCCCGTAGCTCAGCAGCACCGCGCAGTCGAACGGCTCCTGGTTGAAGTCCACCTCGTCCACGCTCATCCAGGCGCTGGTCAGTTGCACCTCATTGCCCGGCTGTAATGCGCGGAAGCGGCTGAGTCGCGCCAACAACCAACGCATAGTCAGGGTCGACGGCGCCTTCATGCGCAGGATGTCGTCCTCGGCATTCAAGGTATGGCAGGCCCGCTCCAGCGCGGCGAAACCTTCACGTACGCCGGGCAACAACAGGCGCGCCGCTTCGGTGAGCTGCAAGGTGCGGCCACTGCGCTGGAACAGCCGGCAGGCGAAGTGTTCTTCAAGCGTGCGGATATGTCGGCTCACCGCACTTTGCGTAATCGACAACTCCTCCGCCGCGCGGGTAAAGGAGTTGTGTCGAGAGGCGGCTTCAAATGCTCGCAAGGCATACAGCGGAGGAAGGCGACGAGTCATCAGGAAATTCCTACAGAGCAGTACCGCACCCTACCAGATCGTCTGGCATGAGTTTAAGTCATGCACATCATCGCTTTAATCCTTTTGTGTAATGAATGGAGAGCGCCGAGAATCAACCCTTCCCCAACCCTTCGACTATTCGAGTGTGATGATCATGCAGCATCCGGCACGTACCGAACTCTGGGCCATTCTGCGGCTGTCAGGGCCGTTGATTGCCTCACAGTTGGCGCACATGCTGATGGTGCTGACCGACACCCTGATGATGGCGCGCCTGAGCCCTGAAGCCCTGGCTGGTGGCGGCCTGGGCGCGGCGAGCTATTCGTTCGTGTCGATCTTCTGCATCGGCGTGATTGCCGCCGTAGGCACGCTTGTCGCCATCCGTCACGGCGCCGGGGATATCGAAGGCGCCACCCGGTTGACCCAGGCCGGGCTGTGGCTGGCCTGGCTGATGGCCTTGGCGGCCGGCTTGCTGCTGTGGAACCTCAAGCCGCTGTTGCTGATGTTCGGCCAGACTGAAACCAACGTGCAGTCGGCCGGGCAATTCCTGACGATCCTGCCGTTCGCCCTGCCCGGATACTTGAGCTTCATGGCCTTGCGCGGCTTTACCAGCGCCATCGGCAAAGCCACTCCGGTGATGGTCATCAGCGTCGGCGGCACAGTACTGAATTACCTGCTCAACCACGCACTGATCGAAGGCATGTTCGGCCTGCCCAAGCTCGGCCTGATGGGCATCGGCCTGGTCACCGCCATCGTCGCCAACGGCATGGCGCTGACGCTGATGTGGTACATCCGCAGCAACCGCACCTATGCGGCCTACCCGCTGAGCGCCGGCCTGCTGCGCCTGAACACCCAGTACCTGCGCGAGTTGTGGCGCCTGGGCCTGCCGATTGGCGGCACCTACGCGGTGGAGGTCGGGTTGTTTGCCTTTGCCGCGCTGTGCATGGGCACCATGGGCAGCACGCAGTTGGCGGCGCACCAGATAGCGCTGCAGATTGTGTCGGTGGCGTTCATGGTGCCGGCGGGGATGTCCTACGCAGTGACCATGCGCATCGGCCAGCATTACGGCGCCGGGCAGTTGCTGCAGGCACGCCTGGCCGGACGTGTCGGCATAGGATTTGGCGCAGCGGTGATGTTGGGATTTGCCGCCATGCTGTGGCTTTACTCCGACCCATTGATCGGACTGCTCATCGATCACAACGATCCCGCGTTCCACGACGTGATCGTCCTGGCCGTCAGCCTGCTCGCTGTGGCCGCCTGGTTCGAGTTGTTCGACGGCGTGCAAACCATCGCCATGGGCTGCATTCGCGGGCTCAAGGACGCCAAGACCACCTTCCTGATCGGCGCAGGCTGCTATTGGTTGATTGGCGCACCGTCGGCGTGGTTGATGGCCTTCACCCTGGGCTGGGGACCGACCGGCGTGTGGTGGGGCTTGGCACTGGGCCTGGCGTGCGCCGCAGTCAGCCTGACCTGGGCGTTTGAAGCGAAGATGAAGCGAATGATCCGTCAGGAGGGCGCCGAGCCCGAAACCCGTGGTGGGTTCCAGGCTGCTCAACCGGATTAAAGCCCTTCGCCCACGCGGGCTTGCTGGCCATTGCCGAAGGTCAGGTACTCCACCAACTCCGGCAACGGCAGCGGCTTGCTGATCAGGTATCCCTGGGCCTGGTCGCAGCCAAACAGCCTCAACAACGCAAGCTGCTCCGGCGTTTCCACGCCCTCAGCAACCACTTCGAGATTGAGGTTGTGCGCCAGGTTGATCATGGCGTGCACCAGCTTGCGATTCTCTTCGCGCTCTTCCATGCCGCCGACAAAGCTCTTGTCGATCTTCAACAAGGCAATCGGCAGGCTGTTGAGGTGCACGAACGATGAAAAGCCAGTGCCAAAATCATCCAGGGAAAACCGCACACCCAGGCGGCCAAGGGCGTCCATGGTCTGCTTGACCAGGTCGCTGCGGCGCATCACGGCGGTTTCGGTGAGTTCGAACTCCAGCCACTGCGCCTCAACGCCCCGCTCGGCAATCAGCCGACTGAGCGTGGAGAGCAACTGGCTGTCCTGGAACTGACGGAACGACAGGTTGACCGCCATGTGCAGCGGCGGTAGGCCACGTTCGCGCAGGTCCTGCATGTCGCGCAGGGCACGGGAAATCACCCAGTAGCCCAGCGGCACGATCAGGCCGCTTTGCTCGGCCAGGGGCACGAACTCACTGGGCGGCAACAGGCCGCGCTCGCCATGCCGCCAGCGCACCAGGGCTTCAAGGCCGACGATGTGCCCGTCGTCCAGGTCCAGGCGCGGTTGGTAATGCAGCTCCAGTTCGTCACGCCGAAGGGCGCGGCGCAGCTCGCTTTCCAGGTCGGCCAGGCTGCGTGCGTTACGGTTGATGCGTTCGTTGAAAATATGAAAGGTGCAGCCTTGGGTGCTCTTCGCCTGTTGCATGGCGATATGCGCGTGCCACATCAGCGGGTCGGCGCCAGCACGGGCGCGGGCATGGGCCACGCCCAGGCTGCAGCCGATCAGCAGGCTCTCGCCATCCACCCAGTAGGGTTCGGCCATGACTTCGGTGATGCGCTCGGCCATCCACTCGGCACGCTGCGGCGCACGGCGGGTGTCGATCAACAAGGCGAATTCGTCACTGCCCAGGCGCGCCAACTGGTCCCCGACCTCAAGCTGGCTTTTGAGCCGCGAGACCACTTGCAGGATCAACCGGTCGCCGGCCTGGTGGCCGAGGGCGTCGTTGGCGTGGCGAAAATTGTCGAGGTCCAGATGACCGAGGGCCAGGCCACGGCCTTCGTTCTCGGCCAGTCGCGCGGCGAGTAAGGTCTGGAAGCCCTGGCGGTTGGCAATGCCCGTGAGCGGGTCCTGTTCGGCGAGGCGTTGCAGGGTGTTTTCCAGCACACCGCGCTCGCGGACATGGCGCAGGCAGCGGCGCACTGTATCGGCATCCAATACATCACGCACCAGCCAATCGCTGACGCCAAGTGGCGAAACCAGAGGTTCCTGCTCCAACAACAACACGCACGGCAGGCTGCAACGGCCAGGACCGGGTTGCAGGCTGGGCGTGGTCAACAGCACGGCGCTGTGGTCGTCATCGAACAGACGGCTCACGGACTCCCAATTTGGTGCGCTGATCAGCACAGCCCCATCGCCCATCGGCGCCAGGCACTCGCGCAACAACGCTGCCCACGCGGGCTCATCGGCCAGCAGCAGCAAACGCAAGGGTTCGACAGGCGTAGACAAGCTAGCTCCCTAGACTCTGCAAAATTTCGTGGCGGCGGGCATTATGACGTGCGGCCGGATAATCACCAATGATAGGGGTTATCAAACACGCGAACTGTAAACATTAGTCGCAAACAACCCCGACATCCTGCGGCAAAGTATCAAAACCGGCAAATTTAGATCGAGTGGTACGTCACACTGTCGTTCTGACAGAGCAGAATCCTGCGAGCCTGTTAAAATGCCCGCCCTTTTGAACAACGACTCCTAAAATTCTGTATGTCCCGACTCAATCCCCGGCAGCAAGAAGCCGTGAACTACGTCGGCGGCCCTCTATTGGTGCTCGCCGGTGCAGGCTCCGGCAAGACCAGCGTGATCACCCGCAAGATCGCGCACCTGATCCAGCAGTGCGGCATCCGCGCCCAGTACATCGTCGCCATGACGTTTACCAACAAGGCGGCGCGGGAAATGAAAGAGCGCGTCGGCACCCTGCTCAAGGGTGGCGAAGGCCGTGGCCTCACCGTGTGTACCTTCCACAACCTGGGCCTGAACATCATCCGCAAGGAGCATGTACGCCTTGGCTACAAGCCCGGTTTCTCGATCTTCGACGAAACCGACGTGAAGTCGCTGATGACCGACATCATGCAAAAGGAATACGCAGGCGACGACGGCGTGGACGAGATCAAGAACATGATCGGCGCCTGGAAAAACGACCTGATCCTGCCCGCCCAGGCCCTGGAAAACGCACGCAACCCCAAGGAACAGACCGCCGCCATCGTCTACACCCACTACCAGCGCACGCTCAAGGCGTTCAACGCGGTGGACTTCGACGACCTGATCCTGCTGCCGGTGAAGCTGTTCGAAGAACACGCCGACATCCTCGAAAAATGGCAGAACAAGGTGCGCTACCTGCTGGTGGACGAATACCAGGACACCAACGCCAGCCAGTACCTGCTGGTGAAAATGCTGATCGGCAAGCGCAACCAATTCACCGTGGTCGGCGACGATGACCAGTCGATCTACGCCTGGCGCGGCGCCCGCCCGGAAAACCTGATGTTGCTCAAGGACGACTACCCGTCCCTGAAAGTGGTGATGCTGGAGCAGAACTACCGCTCCACCAGCCGCATCCTGCGTTGCGCCAACGTGTTGATCTCGAACAACCCCCACGAGTTTGAAAAACAGCTGTGGAGCGAGATGGGCCACGGCGACGAGATCCGCGTGATCCGCTGCCGCAACGAAGACGCCGAAGCCGAACGCGTGGCGGTGGAAATCCTCAGCCTGCACTTGCGCACCGACCGGCCCTACAGCGATTTCGCGATCCTGTACCGCGGCAACTACCAGGCCAAGCTGATCGAGCTGAAATTGCAGCACCACCAGGTGCCGTATCGCCTGTCGGGTGGCAACAGCTTTTTCGGACGCCAGGAAGTGAAAGACCTGATGGCCTACTTCCGCCTGATCGTGAACCCGGACGACGACAACGCCTTCCTGCGCGTGATCAACGTGCCGCGCCGCGAAATCGGTTCCACCACCCTGGAAAAGCTCGGTAACTACGCCACCGAACGCAAGATCTCGATGTACGCCGCCACCGATGAAATCGGCCTGGGCGAACACCTGGACTCGCGCTTCACCGATCGCCTGTCGCGCTTCAAGCGTTTCATGGACAAGGTGCGCGAGCAGTGCGCTGGCGAAGACCCGATCAGCGCCCTGCGCAGCATGGTCATGGACATCGACTACGAAAACTGGCTGCGCACCAACAGCTCCAGCGACAAGGCGGCGGACTACCGCATGAGCAACGTCTGGTTCCTGATCGAAGCGCTGAAGAACACCCTGGAAAAAGACGAAGACGGCGAAATGACCGTCGAAGACGCCATCGGCAAGCTGGTGCTGCGCGACATGCTCGAGCGCCAGCAGGAAGAGGAAGACGGCGCCGAAGGCGTGCAGATGATGACCTTGCATGCGTCCAAGGGCCTGGAATTCCCCTACGTGTTCATCATGGGCATGGAAGAGGAAATCCTCCCGCACCGCTCCAGCATCGAAGCCGACACCATCGAAGAAGAACGCCGCCTGGCCTACGTGGGCATTACCCGCGCACGTCAGACGCTGGCCTTCACCTTTGCCGCCAAGCGCAAGCAATACGGCGAAATCATCGATTGTGCCCCCAGCCGGTTCCTGGACGAACTGCCGCCGGACGACCTGGCCTGGGAAGGCAATGACGACACCCCGACCGAGGTGAAGGCCGTTCGCGGCAACACCGCCTTGGCGGATATACGCGCGATGTTAAAGCGCTAGAATCGACTACTTTTTAATCTACTTTCGGCGCACACCGCGCCATTAGAGGAAGCTTTCCGTGGAAGCACTGCACAAGAAAATTCGCGAAGAAGGCATCGTGCTTTCCGATCAGGTACTCAAGGTCGACGCCTTTCTGAACCACCAGATCGACCCGGCACTGATGAAACTGATCGGCGACGAATTCGCCGCGCTGTTCAAGGACTCGGGCATCACCAAGATCGTCACCATCGAGGCCTCGGGTATCGCACCGGCGATCATGACCGGTCTGAACCTGGGCGTACCGGTGATCTTCGCGCGCAAGCAGCAATCCCTGACCCTGACGGAAAACCTGCTGTCGGCGACGGTGTATTCCTTCACCAAGAAGGTCGAAAGCACCGTGGCGATCTCCCCGCGTCACCTGACCAGCAGCGACCGCGTGCTGGTGATCGATGACTTCCTGGCCAACGGCAAGGCGTCCCAGGCGCTGATCTCGATTATCAAGCAGGCCGGCGCGACCGTTGCCGGCTTGGGGATCGTGATCGAGAAGTCGTTCCAGGGCGGCCGTGCGGAGCTGGATGCGCAGGGTTATCGGGTTGAGTCGCTGGCGCGGGTCAAGTCGTTGGAAGGCGGCGTCGTGACCTTCATCGAGTAATCACGCCCGACAGGATTTTTGTAGTGAGCGAGCTTGCCTCGCGCGGGGCAAGCCCGCTCACCACAAAAAACCGGCGCTGCTGGCTAATGTGCAGTCGCCTGCAGGCCCGCCAGCAACAGCCGCTGATACAAATCCTCCTTTAGCCCTTCCGGCTTATCCAACCGCATCCGCTCCAGATGCTTGGGAAACGCCTCCGGCTCCGGCGCATCCAATGCCGCCTTGCCCAGCTCCAGAATTTCCGTCAGCTTGAATTTGCTCTTGAGCCAGTTCAACGCACGCAACAAATCCCGCTCTTCATCTGTAAAGTCGCTGCCCAGCGGGTACTCCGGGAACAGCCGATGATGACGTGCCTGAATACCTTTGAGCCGCTCCGGCGTGTTGTCGGCAAAACGCGGATCCAAGCGGAAATCCTTCGGCAACTTGCCGGCCTTCTGCGCCTGTTCAATCAAATCGTCCTGGAAGCGTGAGTCGGTAACGTTGAGCAACGCCTCAATCACCTTGGCATCCGTCTGACCGCGCAAATCGGCAATCCCGTACTCAGTGATGACGATGTCCCGCAGGTGCCGGGGAATTGTGCAGTGGCCGTAATCCCAGACGATATTGGAACTGACCTCCCCCGCCGACTCACGCCAGCTGCGCAAAATCAGGATCGAACGCGCACCTTCCAGCGCATGCCCTTGGGCAACGAAGTTGTACTGCCCGCCCACGCCGCTGAGCACGCGGCCATCCTCCAACTGATCGGCCACGCCCGCGCCGAGCAACGTCACCATGATCGCGCTATTGATAAACCGCGCATCCACGCGTTGCAGGCGCTTGAGTTCTTCCTGGCCGTACAGCTCATTGATGTAGCTGATGCGGGTCATGTTGAATTCAAGCCGTTTGGCGTGGGTCATTTCCTGCAGGCGCTGGTAGAAGCTGCGCGGGCCGAGGAAAAAACCGCCGTGGATCGAGATGCCATCCGGCTGTGCGGCGTCATCCAGCAAGCCAGCGTTGGCCTGCTCCTGCGTCGCCACGTCGGGGTAGACCTTGCGGCGGATAATCCCCGCGTCCGCCAGCACCAGCAGGCCGTTGACGAACATTTCGCTGCACCCATAGAGGCCACGGGCGAACGGATCGACGCCGCCTTCATGGCTGATCAACGGCGCCCACTGGTAGACGTCCAGGTCCGTCAGCAACAGCCGGTAGGCCTCGTTATCCGCCTGGCGCGCCAACAGCGCGGCCGTCAGCGCATCGCCCATGGAGCCGATGCCGATCTGCAAGGTGCCGCCGTCGCGTACCAAGGTGCTGGCATGCAGGCCGATAAAGTGGTCCTGGAAACCCACCGGCATATTCGGTGTGGAGAACAGCGTGGTGCTGTCTTTTTCATCGATCAGGTAATCGAAGGCGTCCATGCCCAGCTCGGAATCCCCAGGCATATAGGGCAAATCGCTGTGAACCTGACCGACGATCAGCACGGTTTCACCAGCATCACGACGCTTGACGATCATCGGCAACAGGTCGAGGGTGATATCCGGGTTGCAGCTCAGGCTCAGGCGATCAGGGTGTTCGCTGCTGCTAGCAACCAGTTGCGCGACCAGGTTCAGGCCGGCAGCATTGATGTCGCGGGCCGCGTGGCTGTAGTTGCTGCTCACGTAGTCCTGCTGCGCCGACTCGCTGTGCAGCAAGCTGCCGGGCTGCATGAAGAACTGCTGCACGTGGATATTTTTCGGAAGGCCGTCTTTGTGCAGGTCGGCCAGGAAATCCAGCTCGGGATAATCGCCAAACACCCGCTCGATAAAGGGTTCCAGAAAGCGCTTTTGCAACCCATCACCGAAGGGCGGTCGCCCCAGGGCCAGCGCGGTGTAGATCGTCAGTGAGCGCTCGGGCAATTTGGCGACACGCCGGTACAGCGCGTTGACGAACAGATTCGGCTTGCCCAGGCCAAGCGGCATGCCCATGTGGATATGCGCCGGCAAGCGCGCCAATACGTCGTCAACTGCTTGCTCGATTGAACACAACTGCACCATCCGACCCTCCTGAACATTCCATGATTAGGGGTTGGACCGAGCTTGCCGGGTCTTTGCTGCAAATAACAGGGCTGAAACACAAATCGCGGGTACAAAAAAGCCGCTCGTAAGCGGCTTTTTGGCGAAGATCGGTTTATTTCAAGCCGGACATCTTCTCGATCGCACCTTTGAGGTCATCATCCGAGCAATCGGAGCAGGTGCCTTTGGGTGGCATGGCATTGATGCCGGTGATCGCCTTGGCCAGGATGCCATCCAGGCCGCCTTGATGATCGGCGCGTTCTTTCCAGGCGGCGGTGTCGCCAATTTTCGGCGCGCCCAACAGGCCGGTGCCGTGGCAAGCGTTGCAATGCTTGGCGATGATGTCATCCGGCGTCTTCGCAGCGCCACCGCCTGCGGCGACCGCCACTTCCATCCCCTTGCATTCCTGGCCCTGGACGCACACCTGGCCGACCGGCTCCAGGCGTTTGGCAATGTCATCATTGGTCGCAGCTTGAGCGCTGACAGCCCATAGGGCCAGTACGGTTGCTGGTGCAGCCAGCATTTTCATAATTAGGTTCACGCGTTCACCCTCAATGGTGGCTATTCACGCCTGCGGCCACGGTTTCGCAGGCGGCGAAAGTATAACGGTTAGCCCGCCTGGCCGAAACAACCCTATTAAATAAAGGGAGATTCGGCTTCACGGATACAGCTACGGGAGTCTCTGCAACGCTGGCAGGACGCCTCTTTTCTTAAAAGTTCGCGGGTGTGGCTGCGCTGATTAGTCGCGCCGGCACGTCGAACGGATTACGAAAACGATGAGGCTTGGTGCTTTCAAAGTAGTAGCTATCGCCGGCTTCAAGCACAAAAGTTTCAAGACCGACCACCAACTCCAGGCGACCTTCCACCAGAATCCCGGTTTCTTCGCCTTCGTGGGTGAGCATTTCTTCGCCCGTGTCGGCACCCGGTGGGTAGATTTCGTTGAGAAATGCAATCGCCCGGCTGGGGTGCGCCCGGCCTACCAGTTTCATGGTGACGGCGCCGTCAGAGATGTCGATCAGCTCATTGGCTTTATAGACGATCTGCGTCGGTATTTCCTGGAGGATCTCCTCGGAAAAGAACTCGACCATGGACATGGGGATGCCGCCCAGCACCTTGCGCAAGGAGCTGATCGAGGGGCTGACGCTGTTTTTTTCGATCATCGAAATGGTGCTGTTGGTGACACCCGCACGCTTGGCGAGCTCGCGCTGGGAAAGACCCTTCAGTTTACGGATGGATTGCAGTCGTTCGCCGACGTCCAATGCAGGAGCCTCCTAGGATTCAGGCTTTGTTGTAATTGAGCGTTATCATGGCGACAGCGTTCAGTATTTACAACACTTGGGCCTAAATCCCAGGCGGTTGCGTTCGTACCGGGCGATCAAGCGCCGGAATAGAGCCTTGGCACGCGGCGCAGGTTGCAGAACAGTTGGTAGGGAATGGTCTCGGCAGCGACCGCGACATCACTGGCAAGGATGTTTTTACCCCACAGTTCCACGGTGGAACCGAGCCCGGCCTGCGGTACGTCCGTCAGGTCGATGCACAGCATGTCCATCGACACACGACCCAGCAATTGGCTGCGCTGCCCCGCCACCAGCACCTGCGTGCCGGTCGGCGCGTGACGCGGGTAGCCATCGGCATAACCTATGGCAACAACGCCGATGCGCATTGGCTTGGGCGTAATGAACTTGGCGCCGTACCCCACCGGTTCACCGGCTGGCAGTTCACGCACGCAGATAACCTTGGACTCCAAGGTCATCACCGGCTGCAAACGCGCGGCCACGGCCTGGTCTTCGCCAAATGGCGTGGCGCCGTACAGCATGATGCCGGGGCGCACCCAGTCGCTGGACACATTCGGCCAGCCCATCACCGACGGCGAATTGCGCAAGCTGACCTCGGCCGACAAGCCCTGGCGCGCTGCTTCAAACACCGCCACCTGTTCATCGCTGCGCACGCAGTCAAGTTCATCGGCGCGGGCGAAGTGGCTCATCAAAACGATCTTGGCGACTTTGCCACTGGCCAGCAGGCGTTGGTAAGCCTCGTGATAGTCCTTGGGATGCAGGCCAACGCGGTGCATGCCGGAATCCAGCTTGAGCCAGATGGTCAGCGGTTTGCTCAGCTTGGCCTGCTCAATCGCATCCAACTGCCACAGCGAATGCACCACGCACCAGAAGTCATGCTCGATGATCAGCGGCAGCTCGTCGGCCTCGAAAAAACCTTCCAGCAGCACCACTGGCGCACGAATCCCGGCGGCACGCAGCTCCAGGGCTTCCTCGATACACGCCACGGCAAACCCATCGGCCTCGGCTTCCAGCGCCTGGGCCACGCGCACGGCGCCATGCCCGTAGGCATCGGCCTTGATCACGGCAAGGGCCTTGGCCCCCGTGACTTCACGGGCCAATCGGTAGTTGTGGCGCAGGGCTTGGAGATCGATCAGGGCACGGGCAGGACGCATGGCGGCAGGCTTCTAGGCGGCAGAGTGAAGAAAAACCGGCACCGACCGACAACGCCGGCACCGGGAGAGGGATCGTTACTAAGGCAGGGCCGCCACGACGGACAGCTCCACCAGGATTTCCGGTTCGCACAGCTTGGCTTCCACCGTGGCACGGGCTGGCGCGACACCTTTGGGCAGCCACTTGTCCCACACCGCGTTCATGCCGGCGAAGTCTGCGTCGATGTCCTTCAGGTAGATCGTCACCGACAGCAGCTTGCTCTTGTCAGTGCCCGCCAGGTCGAGCAAGCGCTCGATATTGGCCAGGGTTTCACGGGTCTGCTGTTCAATCCCGGCGTTCATGTCGTCGCCGACTTGCCCGGCCAAATACACGGTACCGCTGTGGACAACGATCTGGCTCATGCGCTCATTGGTGAGCTGGCGCTGGATTGACATGTTGTGCGGACTCCTGGTGGTTGCCATAACGGGAAATATCGAGGCCTTCGGCGCTGATCTGCGGGGTTTTCTTCGCCATCAGGTCGGCCAGCAAACGACCGGAGCCACAAGCCATGGTCCAACCGAGGGTGCCGTGGCCGGTATTCAGGAACAGGTTCTTGAACGGGGTGGCACCGACAATCGGCGTGCCGTCGGGGGTGGTCGGGCGCAGGCCGGTCCAGAAACTGGCTTCGGTCAAATCGCCGCCCTGAGGATAAAGGTCGTTGACGATCATCTCCAGGGTTTCGCGCCGACGCGGATTCAGCGACAGGTCAAAACCGGCTATTTCAGCCATGCCACCGACGCGGATGCGGTTGTCGAAACGGGTGATCGCGACCTTGTAGGTCTCGTCGAGGATGGTCGAAGTCGGCGCCATCGCCGGGTTGGTGATCGGCACGGTCAGCGAGTAGCCCTTGAGCGGGTACACCGGCGCCTTGATCCCCAGCGGCTTGAGCAATTTCGGCGAGTAACTGCCGAGCGCCAGTACGTAGCGGTCGGCGGTTTCCAGCTTGCCGTCGATCCACACGCCGTTGATGCGGTCACCGGCGTAGTCGAGGCGCTGGATGTCTTGTTCGAAGCGGAACTCCACACCGAGTTGCTTGCACATGTCGACCAGGCGGGTGGTGAACATCTGGCAGTCGCCGGTCTGGTCGTTCGGCAGCCGCAAGGCGCCCGCGAGGATATCGGTGACGCTGGCCAGGGCCGGCTCAACGCGGGCAATGCCGGCGCGGTCGAGCACTTCGAACGGCACGCCGGACTCTTTCAACACAGCGATGTCCTTGGCCGCGCCATCCAGCTGCGCCTGGGTGCGGAACAGTTGTGTCGTCCCCAGGCTACGTCCTTCGTAGGCAATGCCGGTTTCAGCGCGCAGTTCGTCGAGGCAGTCGCGGCTGTACTCGGACAGGCGCACCATACGCTCCTTGTTCACCGCATAACGGTTGGCGGTGCAGTTGCGCAGCATCTGCGCCATCCACAGGTATTGGTCGATATCGGCGGTGGCCTTGATGGCCAGTGGTGCGTGGCGTTGGAGCAGCCACTTGATGGCCTTGAGCGGCACGCCCGGCGCGGCCCATGGCGACGCATAACCTGGGGACACCTGGCCGGCGTTGGCGAAACTGGTTTCCATGGCAGCAGCGGGCTGACGGTCGACGACCACCACTTCAAAGCCGGCCCGCGCCAAATAGTAGGCACTGGTCACACCAATGACGCCGCTACCCAAGACCAGAACGCGCATTTTTATATCCTCATCGCGGGCATGGCCGCTGACGTGTGTTATTCGAGCAATGATGAGCGCAGTTTAAAAAACAATTGCCAGTGCATTTCACTATATAACTGCCTATATTTGGCGACAATTCTCGGCAAAAACCCTTTTCACAGAGGCGTATCCCCTATGCGTACCAACACCCAGACCAAGCGGGAGCTGGACAAGATCGACCGCAACATCCTGCGCATCCTGCAAACCGATGGGCGTATTTCGTTCACGGAGCTGGGGGAAAAAGTCGGGCTGTCGACCACGCCCTGTACCGAGCGTGTGCGTCGGCTGGAGCGCGAAGGGATCATCATGGGCTACAACGCGCGGCTCAACCCACAGCATTTGAAAGGCAGTTTGCTGGTATTTGTCGAGATCAGCCTCGATTACAAGTCCGGCGACACCTTTGAGGAGTTTCGCCGCGCCGTGCTGAAACTGCCCCATGTGCTGGAGTGCCATTTGGTCTCAGGCGACTTCGATTACCTGGTAAAGGCACGGATTTCCGAGATGGCGTCGTACCGCAAACTGCTGGGCGATATCCTGCTCAAGCTGCCCCACGTGCGGGAGTCCAAGAGCTATATCGTGATGGAAGAGGTGAAAGAGAGCCTGAACCTACCGATTCCGGACTGAATAGCGGCTAAACCAAGACCTGCCGGGTGCTCGCCATGTACTCATGGATCTGTTTCTCCACCCGCGGATGAATCAGCTCCACCGGGCGCCGCCCATTCGGGCACGGCAAAGTCTTGGTGGTGCCGAACAGCCGGCAGATCAGCGGTCGCTCGTCGTACACCGTGCAACCGTTGGGGCCCAGGTGCACACAGTTCAGTTCATCCATGGCCGCATCCTGCTCCGCGGCGGTCTTGCGCGGCAGGCGCGACATTTCCTCGGGCGAGGTGGTCACCGGCCCACAGCAGTCGTGGCAACCGGGGACGCACTCGAACGAAGGAATCTGCCGACGCAGCGCGCTGATTTTCTGACTGTTGCAACTCATCGAAACACATACCGAACGGCGAATAGGCGTGGATTCTGCCGCAAAACGCCCTGCGCAGACAGCGTCATCCGACCGCTGTATCCTGCGTCAAATTTTCCAAACAGGGAGGCAACCCATGACTGCCAGCGCCCGGCACACCACTTCCTATTACGCCGCCAGCAGCGTGCCGCAACCTGATTACCCGGTGCTGACGGGCGAAGTGACGGCCGATGTCTGCGTAGTGGGCGGCGGTTTTTCCGGGCTGAACACGGCGTTGGAGCTGGCGGAACGGGGTTTGCGCGTGGTGTTGCTGGAGGCACGCAAGATCGCCTGGGGCGCCAGTGGACGCAACGGCGGCCAGTTGATCCGTGGCGTCGGCCATGGCCTGGACCAGTTCGCCAATGTGATCGGCAGCGATGGCGTGCGCCAGATGAAGCTGATGGGCCTGGAAGCCGTGGAGATCGTGCGTGAGCGCGTCGAACGCTTCCAGATCCCCTGCGACCTGACCTGGGGTTACTGCGACCTCGCCAACAAGCCTCGCGACCTGCAAGGCCTGGCCGACGACGCGGAAGAGCTGCGCGGCCTGGGCTATCGTCACGAAGTGCGCTTGCTGCAGGCCAACGAGATGAGCAGCGTGATCGGTTCGGATCGCTACGTGGGCGGCATGATCGACATGGGCTCCGGCCACCTGCACCCGCTGAACCTGGCCCTCGGCGAAGCCGCTGCCGCGCAGCAGCTGGGCGTGAAGCTGTTCGAGCAGTCTGAAGTCACCCGCATCGACTACGGCCCCGAAGTCAACGTGCACACCGCCCAGGGCAACGTGCGCGCAAAGACCTTGGTGTTGGCCTGCAATGCCTACCTCAATGGCCTCAATCCACACCTGAGCGGCAAAGTATTGCCCGCCGGCAGCTACATCATCGCCACCGAACCGTTGAGCGAAGCCCAGGCCACCCAACTGCTGCCGCAAAACATGGCGGTGTGCGACCAGCGTGTCACCGTGGATTACTTCCGGCTGTCCGCCGACCGTCGCCTGCTGTTCGGCGGCGCCTGTCACTACTCCGGGCGCGATCCGAAGGACATCGGCGCCTACATGCGCCCGAAAATGCTCCAGGTCTTCCCGCAATTGGCCGACGTGAATATCGATTTTCAATGGGGCGGCATGATCGGCATCGGTGCCAATCGCTTGCCGCAGATTGGCCGCCTGGCCGATCAACCCAACGTGTATTACGCCCAGGCCTACGCCGGCCATGGCCTCAACGCCACCCATCTGGCGGGCAAGTTGCTGGCCGAAGCCATCAGTGGCGAGCAACAGGGGCGCTTCGACCTGTTCGCCCAGGTGCCACACATCACCTTCCCCGGCGGCAAGCACTTGCGCTCGCCGCTGTTGGCCCTGGGGATGCTCTGGCATCGCCTCAAAGAGCTGGTGTGATTCAGTCGCGCCAGAAGGGTTTCAGACCTTCCTGGCGCGCCTGTTCGGCGGTCAACCCGACATCGCGCAATTGTTCACGGGTCAGATGCAGCAACGCCTTACGCGTGTGACGACGGTGCCAGAACAGACCCCAGCGGCTGATATCGCGCGGCGCCGTCGCCCGCTCTTGCCCTGCCTGCAGTTCCTGACCGTGTAGCGCCAGCCGCACATCGCTCATGCCGTTCATTTTGCCGCCCCTCATTTGCCTTGTTGCCTTGAGTGACAAGCATGGGCGCCGGGCAAAAACCATTACAGATTCAACCCGTTTTTATTAAATCCATACAGATACTGCCTATGGGCGGCTGAATCCTGTATTTTCTGGCTATCTGTAATGGTTTCTCGGGAGCGAATGCCATGACCCTGTACATGAACCTCGCCGAATTACTGGGCACCCGCATCGAACAGGGCTTCTATCGCCCTGGAGACAGGCTGCCTTCTGTACGGGCTTTGAGCGTAGAACACGGGGTCAGCCTGAGTACCGTGCAACAAGCCTATCGCTTGCTGGAAGACAACGGCCTGGCAATGCCCAAGCCGAAATCCGGTTACTTCGTACCCGTCGGCCGCGATTTGCCGGCCCTGCCCGAAGTCGGGCGTCCGGCGCAACGGCCCGTAGAGATATCCCAGTGGGACCAGGTACTGGAGTTGATTCGCGCAGTACCGCGCAAAGATGTCATACAGATGGGGCGCGGCATGCCGGATGTATTGTCGCCAACCATGAAGCCGCTGCTGCGCAGCCTTGCCCGCGTTAGCCGACGCCAGGATCTGCCGGGGCTGTATTACGACAATATTCTCGGCTGTATGGAATTGCGCGAACAGATCGCGCGACTGTCACTGGATTCCGGCTGCCAACTGACGGCCGAGGACATCGTGATCACCACCGGTTGCCATGAGGCGCTGTCCGCGAGCATCCATGCGATCTGCGAGCCTGGCGACATCGTCGCGGTGGACTCGCCGAGCTTCCACGGCGCCATGCAGACCCTCAAGGGCCTGGGCATGAAGGCCCTGGAAATCCCCACCGACCCGATCACCGGCATCAGCCTGGAAGCCCTGGAATTGGCGCTGGAACAGTGGCCGATCAAGGTTATCCAGCTGACCCCCAACTGCAACAACCCACTGGGTTACATCATGCCCGAGGCGCGCAAAAAGGCGCTGCTGACCCTGGCCCAGCGTTTTGACGTGGCGATCATCGAGGACGATGTGTATGGCGAACTGGCCTACAGCTACCCACGCCCGCGCACCATCAAGTCCTTCGATGAGGACGGCCGTGTATTGTTGTGCAGCTCGTTTTCGAAAACCCTGGCGCCGGGTTTGCGCATCGGCTGGGTCGCGCCCGGTCGTTACCTGGAACGGGTGCTGCACATGAAGTACATCAGCACCGGCTGCACCGCGACACAACCGCAGATCGCCATTGCCGAATTCCTCAAAGGTGGTCATTTCGAACCGCATTTGCGGCGGATGCGCACCCAATACCAGCGCAATCGCGACTTGATGCTCGACTGGGTCAGCCGCTACTTCCCGGCAGGCACTCGCGCCAGCCGCCCTCAAGGCAGCTTCATGCTGTGGGTCGAACTGCCGGAGGGCTTCGATACGCTGAAACTCAACCGCATCCTGATTGAACAAGGCGTACAGGTGGCCGTCGGCAGCATCTTTTCGGCATCGGGCAAATACCGGAACTGCCTGCGCATGAACTACGGGGCCAAGCCCACGCCGCAGATTGAAGAAGCCGTGCGCAAGGTGGGTGCTGCCGCCATCAAGCTGCTGACCGAGGCCGCCGACTGACCTTTCGTGGGAATTTGCCGTCATATGTCGACAACCGCCCTGATCTGGAAGCAACTCCCTTGATGATTCAACGGCTATTACCGTTTTTCCTGTTGGGAGCCCTGGCCCTGGGCGGCTGCGCGACGGTGAGCACGCCGCGCATCCCCAGCGACGCCCTGCCCGCCGCGCAATCGTCGTTCGGCCGCTCGATCCAGGCCCAGGCCGCGCCGTATCAAGGCCGCTCCGGCTTTCGCCTGCTGCCCAACAGCAGCGAGGCGTTCATGGCCCGCGCCGAGCTGATCCGCAACGCCCAGACCAGCCTCGACCTGCAGTACTACATCGTGCACGACGGCATCAGCACGCGCATGTTGGTGGACGAACTGCTCAAGGCCGCCGACCGTGGCGTGCGTGTGCGCATCCTGCTGGACGACACCACCAGCGACGGCCTCGACCAGATCATCGCCACCCTCGCCGCCCACCCCAAGATCGAGATCCGCCTGTTCAACCCCTTGCACCTGGGGCGTAGCACGGGCGTCACGCGGGCCATGGGCCGGCTGTTCAACCTGTCGCTGCAACATCGGCGCATGCACAACAAGCTGTGGCTGGCGGACAACAGCGTGGCCATCGTCGGCGGGCGCAACCTGGGGGATGAATATTTCGACGCCGAGCCCAACCTGAACTTCACCGACATCGACATGCTCAGCGTGGGCCCGGTGGCCGAGCAGTTGGGCCACAGTTTCGACCAGTATTGGAACAGCGCCCTGAGCAAGCCGATTGATGACTTTGTCTCCAATACGCCCTCCAAAGGCGACCTGGCCGCCGCCCGCGTGCGCCTGGAAGCGTCCCTGGCCGAATCACGCCAGCAGAACCACGCGCTGTACAACCGCTTGCGCACCTATCAGACCCAACCGCGCATGGACACCTGGCGTCGCGAGCTGATCTGGGCCTGGAACCAGGCGCTGTGGGATGCGCCGAGCAAGGTGCTGGCCAAGGCCGACCCGGATCCTCGACTGTTGCTCACCACCCAACTGGCGCCGGAGTTGGAGGGCGTCAATCACGAGTTGATGATGATCTCGGCGTACTTCGTGCCAGGGCAACCGGGGCTGGTGTACTTGACCGGCCGCGCCGATGCAGGTGTGTCGGTAAGCCTGCTGACCAATTCCCTGGAAGCCACCGACGTGCCTGCCGTGCACGGCGGTTATGCGCCGTATCGCAAGGCCCTGCTGGAGCACGGCGTGAAGCTGTATGAGCTACGCCGCCAACCGGGCGACCCCAGCGGCGGCAGCGGCCCACATTTGTTTCGCCGGGGCACCTTCCGCGGTTCGGATTCAAGCCTGCACAGCAAGGCGATGATCTTTGATCGGGAGAAGTCGTTTATCGGTTCATTCAACTTCGACCCGCGCTCGGTGCTGTGGAACACCGAAGTCGGGGTGCTGGTCGATAGCCCAGAGCTGGCCGAACATGTGCGCAACCTGGCACTGCAAGGCATGGCGCCGCCCTTGAGCTATGAGGCGAAACTGCAGGATGGCCAAGTGGTGTGGGTGACCGAAGATAACGGCCAACTGCACACCCTGACCCGCGAACCGGGCAGTTGGTGGCGACGCTTCAATGCCTGGTTTGCCACCAGCGTCGGCCTGGAGCGCATGCTCTAGGCCGGCTGCGCCGCGCCAAATGCACCTTGGCGCAGCAACAACACCACCAACCCCAACGCACCCGCCGCCATCAGCAACGGCAATGCATGCCCGCTGATCCACTGACTGCCGGCGCCGGCCACCAGCGGGCCGATCAGGCAACCGATCCCCCACAACTGCGCCACGTGGGCATTGGCGCGCACCAGTGCATCGTCGCGGTAACGCTCGCCGATCAGGATCAACGACAGGGTGAACAAGCCTCCGGCACTGGCGCCGAACAACACCCAGATAGGCCAGATCAACATCGTGTGCATCAGCGGTGGGATCGCCAGGCTCGATACCAGCAACAACACCGCACAGCTCAGGAACAGCGTGCGTCGCGGCAGGTAGTCGGCCAGCGCGCCGATGGGCAACTGCAGTAGCGCATCGCCGACCACCACCGTGCTGACCATGGCCAGGGCGATCTCGGCGGTGAAGCCTTGTTGCAGGCAATACACCGGCAACAACGTCAGAATCATCGCCTCGAAGGCGGCGAATAAAGCCACCGCCCAGGCAATCGCCGGCAGGCTCAGGCAGAAGCGCCACAGGTCGGCGAAGGTCACGCTGAAGGACTCGGCGGTCGGCGCGCCGGATCGCCCCAGCAACAGGAATGGCGCCACCACTAACAGGCCTACGCCGACCCAGAAACCGTAATCATGGTCGGTGCCGATCAAGCCCAACAGCAACGGACCTGACAGTTGGCTCAAGGCATAACTGCAGCCATACAGCGCCACCAGCCTGCCGCGCCACTGCTCCACCACCAATTGGTTGATCCAGCTTTCGCCGAGGATAAACACGATGGTCAGGATCACCCCGATCATCAGGCGCAGCACCAGCCAAACCGGGTAACTGGGCAGGATCGCCAGCAAGCCGATGGACACCGCGCCCGCCCACAGGCACAGGCGCATGAGGTTGGCGGTGCCCAGCCATGAGGCCATGCGACTGGAGACCTTCGCGCCGAGCAGTACGCCAAAGGCCGGCATCGCCGCCATCACACCGATGGCGAAACTGCCGTAACCCCAGCTTTCGAGGCGCAGGGACACCAGCGGCATGCTGACGCCCAAGGCCAAACCGACGCTGAGTACCGAGGCCAGGACGGCGAAATAAGTCGCCCAACGCATTTCCACGCTCCTGTGGATAATTTTCAGGGAGTGCAAAACGAACTGTAGGAGCGAGCTTGCTCGCGAAAAACGTTAACGATGACGCGCCTATCCTGGATAAACGCGGCGCCTTCTAGTTCTTCGCGAGCAAGCTCGCTCCTACAGGGATCAGCGGTGTGGCTTAGAGCTTGATCCAGGTCGCCTTCAGCTCGGTGTACTTGTCGAACGCATGCAGCGACTTGTCGCGACCGTTGCCCGACTGCTTGAAGCCACCGAACGGCGCGGTCATGTCGCCGCCGTCGTACTGGTTGACCCACACGCTACCGGCGCGCAGGGCTTTGGCCGTGAGGTGCGCCTTGGAGATATCGGCTGTCCACACGGCTGCGGCCAAGCCGTAGATGGTGTCGTTGGCAATGGCGACCGCTTCTTCGGCGCTGTCGAAGGTGATCACCGACAGGACCGGGCCAAAGATCTCTTCCTTGGCGATCTTCATGGCGTTGGTCACGCCGTCGAAAATCGTCGGCTCCACATAAGTGCCGCCGGTTTCTTCCAGCGTGCGCTTGCCACCGGCGACCAACTTGGCGCCATCGGCATGGCCAGCTTCGATGTAGGACAGCACGGTATTCATCTGCTGGGTGTCCACCAGTGCGCCGACGTTGGTGGCCGGATCCAGTGGATTGCCAGGCTTCCAGCCCTTGAGGGCTTCGATCACCAGCGGCAGGAATGTGTCCTTGATGGAACGCTCGACCAGCAGGCGCGAACCGGCGGTGCAGACTTCGCCCTGGTTGAAGGCGATGGCACCTGCGGCGGATTCGGCGGCGGCTTGCAGGTCGGGCGCATCGGCAAACACGATGTTCGGGCTCTTGCCGCCCGCTTCCAGCCACACGCGCTTCATGTTCGATTCGCCGGAGCGGATCAACAGCTGCTTGGCGATTTTGGTCGAACCGGTGAACACCAGGGTGTCGACGTCCATATGCAGCGCCAGCGCGTTGCCCACGGTGTGACCGTAGCCTGGCAGCACGTTGAACACGCCTTTTGGAATACCGGCTTCAACGGCCAGGGCCGCGATGCGGATGGCGGTCAGCGGGGATTTTTCGGACGGTTTGAGGATCACCGAGTTACCGGTGGACAGCGCCGGGCCGAGCTTCCAGCAAGCCATCATCAGAGGGAAGTTCCACGGCACGATCGCGCCAACCACACCAACCGGCTCACGGGTCACCAGGCCCAGCTGGTCGTGCGGGGTGGCGGCGACTTCGTCGTAGATCTTGTCGATGGCCTCGCCGCTCCAGCTCAGGGCATTGGCTGCGCCGGGTACGTCGATGTTCAGGGAGTCGCTGATCGGCTTGCCCATGTCCAGGGTTTCGAGCAGTGCCAGCTCTTCGGCATTGGCCTTGAGCAAGGCTGCGAAACGCAGCATGGCGGACTTACGCTTGGCGGGTGCCAGGCGCGACCACACACCGGAATTGAAGGTGGCGCGGGCGTTTTCGACGGCGCGCTGGGCGTCGGCGGCGTCACAGCTGGCAACGGTAGCCAGCAGGCGGCCGTCGACCGGGCTGATGCATTCGAAGGTGTCACCGGAAACGGCGGCGGTGTATTCGCCATTGATGTAGGCGCGGCCTTCGATCTTCAGATCCTTGGCGCGTTGTTCCCAGTCGGCACGGGTCAGGGTGGTCATGCGAGTGTCCTCCTCTTATTGAATACAAGGGCCAGGGGATGTCCCACGGCAGCCTCAAAGAATTCTTGCCCGCCAGCCAATGGTTCGGCGCAAGGCAGCTGCCACCCTAAACCAGCGGCCGGGGATGTTTCAATATATTTGACATAACGCCGGTAAACGCCCTTGCGATGTTCATTTTAATAAACATAGACTTTGGGCTCTCCAACCGCAGGCCAGACGGGACACGCACATGAGCATCCAGGACATCGTCGACTTCAGCCAAGCCAAGACCGCCGCCGAGCGCTACCGCCCCGCCGCCGAAAAAATCCTCAAGGGTGATCCCGAGCAGACGATCTACAACCACTACAACAGCCCCTGCGGCCAGATGAGCGCGGGCGTGTGGGAAGGTGAAGTCGGGCAGTGGAAGGTCAACTACACCGAGCATGAGTACTGCGAAATTGTGCAGGGTGTTTCAGTACTGCGTGATGCCGATGGCAACGCCAAGACCTTGCGCGCCGGTGACCGTTTCGTGATCCCCGCCGGGTTCAGCGGCACCTGGGAAGTGCTGGAACCCTGCCGCAAGATCTACGTAGTGTTTGAACAGAAAGCCTGACCGGCAAATCGCAGGCAAAAAAAAGCCCGGATCGTGAGATACGGGCTTTTTTTCACAAGGAGGAAAATCAATTACTTGATTTTGCCTTCTTTGTAGATCACGTGCTTGCGAACGCGCGGGTCGAACATTTTCTTTTCGAGCTTGTCCGGGGTAGTACGCTTGTTCTTGTCGGTAGTGTAGAAGTGACCAGTACCGGCGCTAGAGATCATTCGAATCAATTCACGCATGATATAGCTCCTTAGATTGTGCCAGCGCGGCGCAATTCAGCCAGCACGACAGTGATGCCACGCTTGTCGATGATGCGCATGCCTTTAGCAGATACGCGCAGACGGACGAAACGTTTCTCTTCTTCAACCCAGAAGCGGTGATGCTGCAGGTTCGGCAGGAAACGACGACGGGTTTTGTTATTTGCGTGGGAAATGTTATTCCCAGTCACCGGACCCTTACCGGTAACTTGACAGACTCTCGACATGCCTCAGCCCTCTAAAACCACATGCCCAACCCGGCATGGGTTGGCCGCTTAATCTCTCAGTCATTTGGCGCCAGGCGCCGCGTTTCTTTAGGGTCTTACCGGCTACACCTACAAGCGAAGGAACCGGGCCCCTAGAAAAGAGCGCTGCTTTATACCAGAAAGACCCAGGTGCAACAACAGCCAGAGTGTTTTTACTGGCGTAAATCTCGGCGACAGACGCCTGAACCGTTGCCAGGAGGGGCCGCTGTCACAGCCGACCGCTCGTCGCACAGAATGATTTACAGCGCCCGCGCGCACGATGAAGTGCTCGGCAAAACGCGCTGAGGTGCCATCAAAACAGCATTTGGCGCAAAAGCACAGGCAAAAATGGGCTAGTCATTTACCAATCAGACCACTACGGTAGGACTTTTCCAGACTGCACTCGCAGATGGGCCTTCGATCTGCAAAGGAAACCGAACATGCGCCTCGCTGCCCTACCGCTATTGCTCGCCCCTCTTTTTATCGCGCCGCTGGCCTCTGCCGCCAGCAACCTGAGCGTCTGCACCGAGGCCAGCCCCGAAGGTTTCGATGTGGTGCAATACAACTCGCTGACCACCACCAACGCCTCGGCCGATGTGCTGATGAACCGCCTGGTGGACTACGACGCGGCCAGCGGCAAACTGGTGCCCAGCCTGGCGGACAGCTGGGAAGTCTCGCCGGATGGCCTGACCTATACCTTCAAGCTGCACCCGGATGTGAAATTCCACCGTACCGAATACTTCACCCCCAGCCGTACCCTGACCGCCGAAGACGTGCGCTTCAGCTTCGAGCGCATGCTCGACCCGGCCAACCCATGGCACAAGATCGCCCAGAGTGGCTTCCCCCATGCGCAATCGTTGCAACTGCCGACGCTGGTCAAGAAAATCGACGCTCTTGACCCGCTGACCGTGCGCTTCACCCTGGACCACGCCGACTCTACCTTCCTCGCGGCCCTGAGCATGGGTTTTGCCTCGATCTACCCGGCGGAATACGCCGACAAACTGCTCAAGGCCGGCACGCCGGAGAAGCTCAACAGCCAGCCGATCGGTACCGGGCCGTTCATCTTCAGTCGTTTTCAGAAAGATGCAGTGGTGCGCTACAAGGCCAACCCGGACTACTTCGCCGGCAAACCGGCTGTGGATAACTTGATCTTCGCCATCACCCCGGACGCCAACGTGCGCCTGCAAAAACTGCATCGCGACGAGTGCCAGATTGCCCTGTCTCCCAAGCCGTTGGATGTGGGTGAAGCCGAAAAGGACCCAGCGCTCAAGGTGGAGAAAACCGCCGCCTTCATGACCGCCTTCGTGGCCATCAACAGCCAGCACCCGCCTCTGGACAAGCCCGAAGTGCGCCAGGCAATCAACCTGGCGTTCGACAAGGGCAGCTACCTCAAGGCCGTATTTGAAGGCACCGCCGAAGCCGCCAACGGCCCCTACCCGCCTAACACCTGGAGCTACGCCAAGGACCTGCCGGGTTATCCACAGGACCTCGCCAAGGCCAAGGCACTGCTGGACCGCGCCGGGCTCAAGGATGGCTTCAAGACCACTATCTGGACCCGCCCCACCGGCAGCCTGCTGAACCCCAACCCGAACCTCGGCGCACAACTGTTGCAGGCTGACCTGGCCAAGGTCGGCATCCAGGCCGAGATCCGCGCGATCGAATGGGGTGAGCTGATCCGCCGCGCCAAGGCCGGCGAGCACGACCTGCTGTTCATGGGCTGGGCCGGCGACAACGGCGACCCGGATAACTTCCTGACCCCGCAGTTCTCCTGCGCGGCGGTGAAATCCGGCACCAACTTCGCCCGCTATTGCGACCCCGCGCTGGACAAGCTGATCAGCGCCGGCAAGACCACCAGCGAGCAAGGCGTACGCAGCAAGCTCTACCAGCAGGCCCAGGCGCAGATCCAGCAACAGGCACTGTGGTTGCCGCTCGCGCACCCGACCGCGTTTGCCCTGGCCCGCAAGAATGTCGAGGGCTACCAGGTGAGCCCGTTCGGGCGCCAGGACTTTTCGAACGTTAGCGTCAAGCCCTAAGCTGCAAGCTGCAAGCCCTAAGCTGCAAGCCCACTTGAGGCTTGCAGCTTCAACCTTGCAGCTGCTCCCCCCTACATCCACCCATACTCCGCCATCGACAGTGGATCGCCATCCCCCACGATGATGTGATCCAACACCCGCACATCCACCACCTCCAAGGCTTTTTGCAGCAGCTTGGTCAATTTTCGATCAGCCGCACTCGGCTCAAGGCTGCCGGAAGGATGGTTGTGACACAGGATCAACGCCGCTGCGTTGTACGCCAGGGCACGCTTGACCACTTGCCGGGGATAGACCATCGCCGTATCGATGGTGCCCTGGGACAACGCCTCGAAACCCAGCACCCGGTGTTTTGAGTCGAGAAACAGGCAGCCGAAGGTCTCATGCGGCTCATGGCGCAACAGTGCCTTGAGGTAATCCCGCACGGCCACCGGGCTTTCCAGCACCGAATCCTGGCGCAGGCGCTCGGCCATGTGGCGCCGGGCCATTTCCAGCACCGCCTGCAACTGGGCGAACTTTGCCGGCCCCAGCCCCAATTGCTGGCTGAACAGCGCCTGACTGGCCTCCAGCAACGGGCGCAAGCCGCCAAATTGCGCCAACAGATGGCGCGCCAGGTCCACCGCGCTACGACCGGAAACCCCGGTACGCAGGAAGATCGCCAGCAACTCGGCATCCGACAGACTCGCTGCGCCCCATTCCAAAAGCTTTTCCCGGGGCCGCTCTGCCACCGGCCAATCGCGAATACTCATCCCACCTCCCTCTCCATATGCACCATGGCATGTGCGTCGCTGTTGCCTGACGGACGCTGTGTTATCGTAGGCCCTCTTTTTTGCGTGTGATTTCCCCTGGGGAGGGGGCATCGCAGGCGTCACTGAACTGGCATCACTGAACTGGAAAGGCAAACCAATGCAGCGTCTGTATCGGAAACGCATCGTTCTCGGCGTTGGCGGCGGCATTGCCGCCTACAAGAGCGCAGAACTGGTTCGCAGGCTCCTGGACCAAGGCGCCGAAGTGCGCGTGGTCATGACCCGCGGTGGCAGTGAGTTCATCACCCCGCTGACCATGCAAGCGCTGTCCGGCCACCCGGTTCACCTGGACCTGCTGGACCCGGCAGCCGAAGCCGCCATGGGCCATATCGAGCTGGCCAAATGGGCCGACCTGGTACTGATCGCCCCGGGCACCGCCGACCTGATCGCCCGCCTGGCCCAAGGCATCGCCGATGACCTGCTGACCACCCTGGTACTGGCCACCGACGCCACCGTCGCCATCGCCCCGGCCATGAACCAGGCCATGTGGCGCGACCCGGCCACCCAGGCCAACACCCAGCTCCTGCAAAGCCGTGGCCTCAAGGTGTTCGGCCCGGCGTCCGGCAGCCAAGCCTGCGGTGACGTCGGCATGGGCCGCATGCTTGAAGCCACCGACCTCGCACTCTGTGCGGCGGACTGCTTCCAACACCTGGCCCTGACCGGCAAGCACGTGCTGATCACCGCCGGCCCGACCCAGGAAAATATCGACCCGGTGCGCTACATCACCAACCATAGCTCAGGAAAAATGGGCTTTGCTTTGGCTGAAGCGGCGGTCGAGGCAGGCGCGCGCGTCACCCTGATCACCGGCCCGGTGCATTTGCCGACCCCGGATCGGGTCACGCGAATCGACGTAGTCAGCGCCCGCGACATGCTGGCAGCCTGTGAGGCGGCCATTCCGTGCGACCTGTTCATCGCCTCGGCAGCGGTTGCGGACTACCGCCCGGAAGTGGTCGCCCCGCAAAAGCTTAAGAAGGACCCTACAAGCGGCGACGGCCTGCTCCTGCAAATGGTGCGCAATCCAGACATCCTGGCCACCATTGCCACCCGCGCAGACCGTCCGTTCAGCGTCGGCTTCGCCGCCGAGACCGAGCATTTGCTGGACTACGCCGCACGCAAATTGAAAGACAAAAACCTCGACCTGATCGTTGCCAACGATGTCGCCAACCCGAGCATCGGCTTCAACAGCGAGGAAAACGCCTGCAGCGTGATCGACCGCGACCTGCACGCCACCCTTTTCGCCCAGACCAGCAAGGGCAAGATTGCCCGCCAACTGATCTCTTTTATCGCCCAACGGCTGAACCAGGTTTAATTTCCATGCACGCTTTGCAAGCCAAGATCCTCGACCCACGCATCGGTAACGAATTCCCACTGCCGGCCTACGCCACGCCTGGCTCCGCCGGCCTGGACCTGCGCGCCATGCTCAAGGAAGACACCGTCCTTGAACCGGGCCAGACCCTCCTGATTCCGACCGGCCTGTCGATCTACGTGGGCGACCCTGGCCTGGCGGCGCTGATCCTGCCGCGCTCCGGCCTGGGCCACAAACACGGCATCGTGCTGGGCAACCTGGTCGGCCTGATCGACTCGGACTACCAGGGCGAACTGATGGTGTCATGCTGGAACCGTGGCCAGACCGCCTTCAACATCGCCGTCGGCGAGCGTATTGCCCAACTGGTACTGGTGCCAGTGGTGCAGGCGCACTTCGAACTGGTAGAGGAATTCGATGAAACCCAACGCGGCGCAGGCGGTTTTGGGCATTCCGGCAGTCACTGACTAAGCTGAACCTGGCCGGGCGCCGTTGCCCGGCCAGACGCCACCGCTGGGCTTTTCAGGACGAAGAATGCGCGGATTTTATCAGCGAGATTTCTCCATAGAAATCAAAGCATTACGCAGACATCAAGACGGAGCCAACGCTCCGATGGCATTTTTGCACCACGAACTCTCTGCCGAAAACACCGTCATACCCTTCAGTTTGAGCCTGCCGGTCAGCCACATTAAGGCCAGCCTTGCCCCTTTCAGATGGAGTTTCCCCCCGCGATGAGTACCGCAGCCCGCGTAGCCCCGACATTCCCCGACAGCATCTTTCGCGCCTATGACATCCGTGGCGTGGTGCCCAAGACCCTGACGGCCGAAACCGCCTACTGGATTGGCCGTGCCATCGGCTCCCAGAGCCTGGCCCAGGACGAGCCGAACGTTTCGGTCGGCCGTGACGGTCGCCTGTCCGGCCCGGAGTTGGTGGAGCAACTGATCCAGGGCCTGGCCGACAGCGGTTGCCATGTCAGCGATGTGGGCCTGGTGCCGACGCCCGCGCTGTATTACGCCGCCAACGTCCTGGCCGGCAAGTCCGGGGTGATGCTGACCGGCAGCCATAACCCGTCGGACTACAACGGCTTCAAGATCGTCATCGCTGGCGACACCCTGGCCAATGAACAGATCCAGGCCTTGCACGACCGCCTGAAAAACAACGATCTGACCAGCGGCAAGGGCAGCATCACCCAAGTCGACATCCTGAAACGCTACTCTGATGAAATCACCCGTGACGTCAAGCTCGCGCGCCGCCTCAAAGTGGTGGTGGATTGCGGCAACGGCGCGGCTGGCGTGATCGCCCCGCAGCTGCTCGAAGCCCTGAACTGCGAAGTGATCCCGTTGTTCTGCGAAGTCGACGGCCACTTCCCCAACCACCACCCGGACCCAGGCAAGCCGGAAAACCTGGTGGACCTGATCGCCAAGGTCAAGGAAACCGGGGCTGACGTCGGCTTGGCCTTTGACGGTGACGGCGACCGCGTCGGCGTGGTGACTGAGACCGGCGAGATCGTGTTCCCCGACCGCCTGCTGATGCTGTTTGCCCGCGACGTGGTGGCGCGCAACGCCAACGCCGAGATCATCTTCGACGTGAAGTGCACCCGCCGCCTCACGCCACTGATCAAGGAATATGGCGGTCGCCCGCTAATGTGGAAGACCGGTCACTCGTTGATCAAAAAGAAAATGAAGGAAACCGGCGCGCTGTTGGCCGGCGAAATGAGCGGCCACGTGTTCTTCAAGGAGCGCTGGTTCGGCTTTGACGACGGTATTTACAGCGCCGCGCGGTTGCTGGAGATCCTCAGCAAGGAAAAATCCACGGCTGAAGAGCTGTTCCAGACCTTCCCGAACGATATTTCTACGCCAGAGATCAATATCCATGTGACCGAGGAGAGCAAATTCAGCATCATTGACGCACTGCACGATGCGCAATGGGGCGAAGGCGCCAACCTGACCACCATTGATGGTGTGCGAGTCGATTACGCCAAAGGCTGGGGCCTGGTTCGCGCGTCCAACACCACACCGGTGCTGGTCCTGCGTTTCGAGGCGGATACCGAGGCTGAGTTGCAGCGCATCAAGGACGTGTTCCACGCCCAGTTGAAACGTGTTGCCCCTGATCTCCAATTACCGTTCTGATTTTTTACCGGAGCCCTGAATGACCCTCGAACGCGAAGCCGCTGCCAACACTGCCAAGGTCCTGTCCGAAGCGTTGCCTTACATCCGACGCTATGTCGGCAAGACGCTGGTGATCAAGTACGGCGGCAATGCCATGGAAAGCGACGAGCTGAAAACCGGCTTTGCCCGTGACATCGTGTTGATGAAAGCCGTGGGGATCAACCCGGTGGTGGTGCACGGCGGCGGCCCGCAAATCGGCGACCTGCTCAAGCGCTTGTCGATCGAGAGTCACTTCATCGATGGGATGCGCGTTACTGACGCGCAGACCATGGACGTGGTGGAAATGGTGCTCGGTGGCCAGGTCAACAAGGACATCGTCAACCTGATCAACCGCCACGGCGGGAGCGCCATCGGCCTGACCGGCAAGGACGCGGAGCTGATCCGCGCGAAAAAACTGACGGTGACCCGTCAGACACCGGAAATGACCCAACCGGAAATCATCGACATCGGCCAAGTGGGCGAAGTGGTTGGCGTAAACACCGACCTGCTGAACCTGCTGGTCAAAGGCGACTTCATTCCGGTGATCGCGCCGATCGGCGTGGGCGCCAATGGCGAGTCCTACAACATCAACGCCGACCTGGTGGCCGGCAAGGTGGCCGAAGCATTGAAAGCTGAAAAGCTGATGCTGCTGACCAACATCGCCGGCCTGATGGACAAAGAAGGCAAGGTATTGACCGGCTTGTCCACGCAACAAGTGGACGAGTTGATCGCCGACGGCACCATCTACGGCGGCATGCTGCCGAAGATCCGTTGCGCGCTGGAAGCGGTGCAAGGCGGCGTGGGCAGCTCGTTGATCATTGATGGCCGGGTACCGAATGCGGTATTGCTGGAGATCTTCACGGATACCGGCATGGGCACGCTGATCAGTAACCGCAAGCGTCCTTAACGGCTACAAACAAAAAGGCCCCGCTCAATCTGATTGAGCGGGGCCTTTTTATTTG